>CAKMKL010000193.1 GCA_927443375.1 uncultured Paenibacillus sp.
CCTCCGTGTTTATCTTCGGTGAGGTAGAAAGTGATAATCCGGTTGGTGCCGCTGCGGTGTCGGTCATTCTATTGACCTTATCCTTTGTGATTCTCTGGCCTCCGTGGTCATCTTGCCGAGGGGGGCCGCAATCAGCAGGAAAAATACAAGATAAGTGAGCCCAATCCATAGTCTTCTCATGATCTTCTCCCCCGCATCTGCAGCATATTAATCAGCCAGAGAATCACAAAGGATAAGGTCAATAGAATGACCGACACCGCAGCGGCACCAACCGGATTATCACTTTCTACCTCACCGAAGATAAACACGGAGGACACGAGTGTCCGGCCCGGAATATTGCCTGCTACCAGAACCACAGCCCCGAACTCAGCCAGCGCCCGGGAAAAAGCCAGCATTCCTCCGCTAATCATCCCGGGAGCCATGGAGGGCAGAATAACCTGCCGGAATACCCGGCTGCTCCTGGCTCCCATCGTATAAGCCGCTTCCTCCTCGGAAGGGTCCAGCTCCTCCAGCAGCGGCTGCACCGCCCGGATCACAAAAGGAAAAGTAACAAAAATCATGGCAATCACGATCGCCGGCTGATGAAAAACAATCTCGAAGCCGAGCTTCTCCGCCATCCCGCCAATCAGACTGCCGGGGCCGAGCAGCAGCAGAATCATCAGTCCCCCTACTGCCGTCGGCAGGGCAAAGGGCAGATCGACCAGACTGTTCAGCAGAGCCTTACCGGGAAAACGGTAGCGGATCAGCACCCAGGCGATCATGGTGCCGAGCAGCACATTTATTACTGTAGCAATAACGGCCAATTTCAGTGTGAGGAGTACCGACTTCCAGGCAATAGGGTCGCTTATGCTCTCGGCAAAGCTGCTGAAGCCCAGCGAAAACGAATTGTAGTAGACGCCCATGATCGGCAAAATGATCAGGACTACAAAATACAGCAAGATAGTCGTACGAAATCCCCAGGTCCATCCCTTATGTCTTAGCAGCGAATTCAAGTTATAAGTCCCCCCACCTCCGGATATCCGGTCGGTATAGTAGCCATAGTTCCTTTAATTATTCCTATTAATATACTTGGTTTTATAATTATCATTACTTTACCAAATGCATCTCGTGCTCGTCAATTACTTTCGCAGCGTTTTGGGGTAAAATATATTATTATTGCTATCCAAGAGTGCGAAAGGGGAACTGAGCATGCTCCATACCATCGAGATTTCGACCAGTAAGCGTGATGAATTGCGGGATATCACGAGGGAAGTTATTTCTTATGTAAAAAAGAGCGGTGTACAAAATGGAATCGCCGTCGTCTATTGTCCGCATACCACTGCCGGGATTGCCATTAATGAAAATGCCGATCCTGATGTAAAACATGATGTTCTGATGAGACTGGACGAGGTGTACCCCTGGGAGCATCCTAAATACCGTCATGCAGAAGGCAATACGGCTTCGCACCTGAAATCGATTACCTCCGGTCCATCCCAAAGCATCATTATTCATGAGGGCAGAATGCTCCTGGGCCGCTGGCAAGGCATTTATTTCTGCGAATTCGACGGGCCGAGACACCGCGAGTGTTATGTGAAAATTATCGAGGGCTGATCCGGTTATCCTGTTATTCGAAAAAAGAAGCGGCTCCGTCAGATCCAATGGGGCCGCTTCTATATAATATATAGCTTCTATAACACTTTCACCAAGTAAAGTTATACCAATGCACTGCTCTAAAGCGATGAGCCCCAAAAAACGCACTCTATAAACTGCGGCTTAGTACCTTAATATGAGTAAGTGCTGCCTGCTTCACGTCCTCGAATGATACCTTATCCTGAATATAATATGAAATAAATCCGTGAGCAGATAAAAATAACGTCAGCGGAACACTCTGCCAATCCTCGGATACATACCCTTCTTCCTTCATATGCCGGCGCACAATGCCTGCGAATAATTCAAAACATCGTCCCTGTTCTGCCCGGCAATACGCGAGAAGCTCTTCATCACGGATCATAAACATGATCTCATACTGATAAGGATGATCCAGTCCAAAACGGATAAATTCCATCACAAGCTGTTCTACCCGGGTCATTCCCTGTTCAGGAGGGTTGTTCATTGCCTCGCTAAGCAATGCTGCCACATGATTGAAATCTTCAACTACAATTGCATAGAATAACTCTGCTTTTTCTTTGAAATGATAATAGAGTGAGCCATGGCTGTACCCCAAATGCTGACCGATGCTGCGCATTGAAATCGCACGATAGCCTTTGGTAATAAACAGATGCCTTGCCGCCTCCAGAATCCTCTCTCTCGACAACTCCCGCTCCACTGCTCTTCTTGCCATAATCTATTCCCCTTCGCTGTAGTAAATCCGCCGCCCTTCTGTAACCAGTGCTTGCCCCTGGGTAAGATCGGTTATCCATGCCATAAAGGCGTCACCTTCGTCATTCCGCGGAAGACACAGCAGCGTCACTGTATCGGTAAAAGCAGTTTCTCCGGTCTTAATGGCTCTGCTCCGCAGTTCATTCTCTACCTTACCGAGCCAGGTATAGTCGATCTGCACGAACACTTCGCGCCTTAACACACGGGTGATAACCTCTCCGGCCTCCAGGGCCAGAACAGCACCATCCGTATACGCCCGGATCAGTCCGCCTGCTCCCAGCATGATGCCTCCGAAATAACGGGTAACGACAATTGCGACATTTTTAACTTGTTGGTTGCGGATCACTTCCAAAATCGGTTTACCGGCCGTTCCACTCGGTTCCCCGTCGTCTGACTGTCTTTGAATCTCGTCTCGTTCTCCAATCATATAAGCGGAGCAATTATGTGTGGCATTCCAATGCTGTTTCTTGATGTTCTCGATAAATTGCACAGCTTCTTCTTCATTGTCCACCGGCATTACATGGCCGATAAACCGCGACTTACGGATTACGACTTCCCGGGACCCGGGAGAACGCACCGTCCGATATTGTTCCAGCATCCTATTCCAGTCCTTACCTGTCTATGATAACTTGATATAGTTTGGGAGCAGCCCCGGTATGAACTACCTGCGGACTGCTCCCAGTTACTGCATTTGTATGAATGGTCTGTGGTGTGCTGTAATGCTATTCAGTAAGTCTGGCTTCCAGCTCCGCTTTTTCTTTTTCGTAGCCCGGTTTGCCCAGCAGCGCGAACATGTTCTTCTTGTATGCTTCTACGCCCGGTTGGTCAAACGGGTTAACGCCAAGCAAGTATCCGCTGATACCGCAGGCTTTTTCAAAGAAATAAACCAGGTAACCAAAAGTATAAGGAGTCTGATCTGGAATAGTGACTACCAGATTCGGCACTTGTCCGTCTGTGTGCGCCAGCAGTGTTCCTTGGAAAGCCTTCTTGTTTACAAAATCAACGGTTTGGCCGGAAAGGAAATTCAGGCCGTCCAGATCGTCAGCATCGCTCTCAAGCGTAATGTGATGACGGACTTGCTCCACTTGGATCACCGTTTCGAAGATGTTGCGGTTACCCTCTTGAATGAACTGGCCCATAGAGTGCAGATCCGTAGAGAAGTCTACGGAAGAAGGATAGATACCTTTGTAATCCTTGCCTTCACTTTCACCGAACAATTGTTTCCACCATTCGGAGACAAAGTGCAGGGACGGCTCGTAGTTCACGAGAATTTCTGTAGTTTTGCCTTTGCGGTACAGCGCGTTACGCACTGCAGCATATTGATAGGCCTGGTTCGTAGCTACATCCGGATTGTTGAACTCATCCGCTGCGGCTGCTGCCCCCTGCATCATTTCTTCAATGTTGATTCCTGCTACAGCGATTGGCAGAAGTCCTACCGGTGTCAGCACGGAATAACGGCCGCCTACATCGTCAGGAATAATGAATGACTCATAGCCTTCTTCGTTAGCCAGCTTCTTGAGTGCGCCTTTTTCCTTGTCTGTAGTAGCGTAAATGCGTTTGCGTGCTTCTTCCTTGCCGTATTTCTTCTCCAGTGCTGCGCGGAAAATGCGGAAAGCGATAGCCGGCTCAGTAGTTGTACCGGATTTGGAAATAACGTTTACGGAGAAGTCTTTGCCTTCCACCAGATCAAGCAGATGCGTGATGTATGTAGAGCTGATGTTGTTACCGGCAAAATATACTTCCGGTGTCTTGCGCTGGTCTTTGGAAAGGTTATTGTAGAAGGAATGCGTAAGTGCCTCGATGGCAGCGCGTGCTCCCAGATAAGAACCGCCGATACCGATAACAATAAGCACATCGGAATCACTTTGGATCTTCTTGGCTGCCTGCTGAATACGGGCGAATTCTTCCTTGTCATATGCGTTAGGTAGATCGATCCATCCCAGGAAATCGGAGCCTACTCCAGTCTTGTTATGCAATTGCTCGTGGGCTAATTGAATCGGAGCGGCAAAATAGTCAATTTCATGCTGGTTGAAGAAGGACAGGGCTTTACTGTAGTCAAAATTAATCTTCTTGGACATCGGTTATGGTAACCTCCTGTTTTTCTCTTTAGATTTGACACCGTTTGTTACAACTTTATAATCTAGGATACTTTAATTTGCCTTGACTGGCAAGGTCTTAGGGCACATCCACGGCTTTTGGACCATGTTTTTGAGAGTTTCATGGAAGCGCTTGCCGTATATACAAAGATGTGCTGCCTGGTGGAACAACCCTAAATGCCGTGATAGAATGTAGAAAAACACGGCTAGAGGAAATGAACCCGCGAATAACTGGACGGTTCAATCTCTATAGTGAACTTAAAGAGTGAAGGTGGAGATGGAATGAAACAGATCGGCTTTATCGGACTCGGAACAATGGGTGCTCCTATGGCCTCCAATCTGCTGAAAAGCGGATTTCAGGTTACGGTATATAACCGCACGGCTGCGAAATGCAAGCCGCTGGAAGAAGAAGGGGCACAAGCGGCGGCTACTCCACAGGCTGCGGTACAGGGCAAGGATATTATTATTACCATGATCAGCAACGATGATTCGATCCGTGAGGTGTTCTACAGTGCGGACGGCATACTGGCAGCCCTTAAGCCGGGAGCCGTGGTCATCGACTCCAGTACGATTTCCCCCGGACTGGTTAAGGAAATTGCTGCTGCAGTGGAAGAACGCGGCGGCAGCTTCCTTGATGCCCCGGTAACAGGAAGCAAACCGGCTGCGATCGAAGGAACGCTTGTCTTTATGGTTGGCGGCAAAGCAGAAGTCATCGAAGCGCACCGGGATATCTTCGACACCATGGGCCGTCTCCTGCTGCATATGGGTGATAACGGCAGCGGTGCCGTAGCTAAGCTTGCCCACAATACCATGGTCGGCATTCATAACGTCGCCCTCGCGGAAGGCTTCTCCATCGCCGTGAAAAACGGCGTACCGGCAGACAAGTTCCTGGAGCTTGTCCAGAACGGTTCGGCAGGCAGCAAGCAGGCCGAGCTCAAGGGACGCAAGATCATCGACAATGACTTCAGCAACCAGTTCTCACTCGCCCTTATGCTGAAGGATCTGAAGCTCGCTTCCTCACTCAGTGATGCCACAGGCGTGCCCACACCGATGCTTGGTGTAGCCAAGAGCATGTTCCAGGCCGGCTTCAATCATGGCTATGGGGACGAAGACCTGTCCGCAGTAATCAAATCCTATGAAGAATGGATTGGCCGGAAGATCGGCAGCAATGCCACAACCCGCGAATAGAGCCCCAATACAGACGCAGCCGTAACTCAGGCTTGCGTCTTTTTGCTGCCTGCTTCCAGTTGGAGTAAGCTAGTATACATACATATTCTCCCAAGGAGGAATAACATGCTCAAAATATTGCCTGCCGATTGGCAGGTTGAACAAATGAACCATGGCCATTATTACAAGCTGCTTGCAGCCGGCGGGATCATCGGAGGAATGATTGTCTTCCCTTCTTCAGGCGGTGATGAATACCATCTTGGCCGGATTTTTATTGATCCGCTGCATCAGAATCATGGCTATGGACATGAGGCTTTCCGTTTCCTGTTCCAGACCTATCCCTCCGCTCAGAAGTGGACGCTGGATACTCCCTCGTAGGCCGTCAGGAACCATTACTTCTATAAGAAGCACGGATTTAACCAGACGGGAGAAATCAAGGATACGAACAGCAGCGAAACGATCATTGAGTATGAACGAATCAGCATGGAGGGTTAATATCAGATTCAAAACGGCAATCGATAATTTATCGGTTAATTATCGATCGTTCCAGCCTTCACCCGGTTTAGCCACTCTATCACCATCGCTCCAAGCAGATCTTCCTGTTCCAGATGAAGATTATGTCCTGCACGGTCCAGCACTGAAAAAGCAGCATCCAGCAGATTCCAAGCATCTTTAAAGCCTGTAATCGAATCTTGTCTTCCGGTCAGAATTAGGGATGGCTTAATAAAGGGGGCAAGGGTGTCCAGACCGAAGCTGAAAGGATAGCCTCCGCTCTCTTTTATCCGCTGCATAAAATGAACATCCGCAAGCTGCAGTGCGCTGATAATCTCAGTCTTATACCTTTCCCAGACCTGCCGGCTCTGAACAACTGTAATAGAAGTGAACTCTTCCCGTTCTGCCTCTGTCAATTCATCAAGCAATTGATTATCACGAAACATAACCTGGTGTGATGGTAATTCTCTATCCGCCATATCCGCAATCACACAAGGACACAACAGAAAGACCCCTTCGATCAAATCAGCGTAGTTTCTAAGCAGCCCCCTTGCCAGATAGCCGCCATAAGACTGGCCTACGAGAAGAAACCGTTCACCCGGTATTAGGGCTTCAATCATCATCTCCACAGCCCGCAGCATATCATACGAAGATGTAATCCAATCTGCTGGCGGCGTCTTGCCCATTCCGGGCAGATCGACATAAATCCGTCTGTATCCTTCTTCCCGGGACATGATCGGCTCCATACAGCCCATCATCATTTTGTGGTCTGGACCATTGCCGTGCAGGATCAGCATGGTTCGGCCTGTACCTGCCTCTTCATAGTTAAAAGTTATGTTGTTATCCGAATAGAGCAAAGGATCATCCTCCTGAAACAAAAATATTTTGCTAATATTCAGCACTCACTATTTCTGTAAAATCCCATGTATGTATAAGAACATTAGTTCCTATATAGGATAGCAAATTTCCCTCTATCAGGCAAGCTTTAGCCGCTGCAAATTAAAAAAAGGAAGCCCCGCAGTTAAGCGGAGCTTCCTTAAGCAAACTACCTAAATTACAGAACCGGGTAAGAACAGCAATAATCAGTTAATGCGAATACTTCCAGCGCAAATTTGGAGTTGCCGGGAACGTGGAACGTTTCCGCTCCCTTGATTTCCATCCACACATCTGTACCGGGAAGCAGCACTTTCAGATCGCCGGATAAGATCTCCATCGTCTCCGGTCCATCCGTGCCGAATTCGTACACACCAGGCAGCATGATGCCGAGCGTCACCTTCGTACCATCCTCCAAAATAACTGTACGGCTGGTAACTTTTCCATCGTAATAAACATTGGCTGCTTTTTGAATTGTCGCGTTGGTAAACTGACTCATGTGCTTATTCTCCCCCTTGTCTTTATTCCGTCTATTATAGCAGGGCTTTAACGCGGCTGACTACATTTTCTACAGTAAAGCCGTATTCTTTGATCACAGTGTCTCCAGGAGCGGATGCACCGAATGTAGTGATACCGAGAATGTCGCCCTGGTCGCCTGTGTAACGTTCCCAGCCAAAGGTCTGCGCCATTTCGATCGCCAGACGGGCCTTAACTTCAGGCAGGATAACGGAATCGCGGTAAGCTTTGTCCTGTTTCTCGAACAGATCCCAGCTCGGCAAGCTGATGACACGTACATCAATACCTTCTTCAGCCAGTGCTGCCTGAGCTTTTACAGCCAGCTGTACTTCGGAACCGGTAGCAATGATCTGTGCCTGCGGAGTACCGTTCTTGGAATCGGAGACAACATATCCGCCCCGTTTGATGTTATCGCGCACGCCTTCAACAGTGCCTGGCAGGATCGGCAGGTTCTGGCGGGTAAGCACCAGGGCCACAGGGTTGGCAGTGTTCTCTACTGCATAAGCCCAAGCTGCAGAAGTTTCGTTGGCATCAGCCGGACGAATAACAGTCAGACCCGGGATAATGCGCAGGGAAGCCAATTGTTCGATAGGCTCATGAGTAGGGCCGTCTTCGCCGACAGCGATACTGTCATGAGTAAGAACGTAGGTTACCGGCAGCTTCATGATCGAAGCCAGACGGACAGCCGGACGCAGGTAATCGGTGAATACGAAGAAGGTACCGCCGAATACTTTGAGACCGCTGTGCAGGGCAATCCCGTTCATTGCTGCAGCCATACCAAATTCACGTACGCCGAAATAGATGTTGCGGCCGTCGTAGGAATCCGGAGTAAATTGGGCCAGACCATTCAAGTGAGTCATTGTAGAACTTTCAAGGTCAGCGGAACCGCCCACCAGCTGAGGAACGCCGGCAGTCAGGCCGTTCAGTGCACTACCGGAAGCCACACGTGTGGATACTGCTTTGTCTTCTGCTTTGTAGAATGGTAGATTATCATCCCAGCCCGCTGGAAGCTCACCGCTGATTGCTGTTTCGAGCTGTACAGCCAGCTCTGGATAGGCTTTTTTGTAAGCTGCGAATTTCTCATCCCATGCCTTGTTGGCGGCGATGCCTTTATCCTTCACTTCAGCAAAACGCGCGCGGACCTCGTCAGGAACATAGAAGTTTTCTTCGTATACCCATTTGTAGAAGTCTTTTGTCAGCTTCGCTTCATCAGCACCCAGCGGGGAGCCGTGAGTACCGCCGTGGCCGCCTTTACCTTGCTTGTTCGGGCTGCCGTATCCGATAACTGTCTTCACTTCAATCAGGGTTGGCTTGCTGCTGTCTGCTTGTGCTTCAGCGAGAGCTTGGCCCAGTGCCGGAAGATCGTTGCCGTCTTCTACGCGCAGAACCTGCCAGCCGTAAGCTTCAAAACGCTTCGCAACATTCTCGGAGAACGCCAGGTTCAGCTTGCCGTCGAGCGAGATATCATTTGAATCGTACATTACAATCAGTTTGCCCAGCTTGAGGTGACCTGCCAGGGAAGCAGACTCGGAGGAGATCCCTTCCATCAAGTCGCCGTCGCCGCAGATTGCGTACGTATAGTGGTCAATTACATTATAGTTCTCTTTGTTATAAGTAGCGCCCAGCTGAGCCTCAGCCATTGCCATACCTACAGCCATACCGATACCTTGTCCAAGCGGACCAGTGGTAGCATCAACACCTGCGGTGTGACCAAATTCAGGATGGCCTGGAGTCAAGCTGCCCCATTGGCGGAATTGCTTCAATTCTTCCATCGGCAGATCGTAGCCGCTCAGGTGCAGCAAGCTGTACAGCAGCATGGAGCCATGTCCGGCGGACAATACAAAACGGTCACGGTTAACCCAAGTCGGATGATCCGGGTTGTGATTCATTGTTTTGGCAAATAGTTGATAACCCATTGGTGCGGAGCCCATCGGCATACCTGGGTGACCGGAATTGGCTTTTTCAATTGCATCGATAGCCAAAGTACGGATGGTTGTGATCGCCAGGTTATCCACCGTCGAATTTTCTTCCTTATGGATCGCTTGTTCTTTTGCCTGTTCAGTCATTAAGATAATCCTCCTTGGAATCAAGAATGTCATTTTGACTATTATTGTATCACTAATGTGGAAGCATTTCCAATTGTTTTTGTAAAGATGATGTTGGAACAGCTTATATTTTGCCGCTTAAATCCAATCTATGCACTGGCTCGAGTCAAGTAGAGCGTATTTTATTAGCATTTACTTAGCCTTAGGTCTAGTTTCAGGTCAAGACTAAAGTTTGTTTTCCAAAGCAGGATTATACAGTAAGATGGAAGTACTTCATTAAGAATTTACCGGATTATCCAATACTTCCAGCAGAAAGGATTTTATAGTATGGGTAAGAGCAAACATATCTATATTGTACTAACCGGAACGGGGACCGCCTTTAGCGGAATTATTAAATGGTTCACAAAAGCTGAGCTGAACCATGCTTCGATCGCCTTTGACAGCAGACTGGACGAAGTATACAGCTTTGGACGCAAAAAAGTGCATAATCCGTTCATTGCCGGCCTTATCCGCGAAAACTTCATTCACCCCTTCTACAGCACTGCAGACTGCGCGATCTACCAGTTGAACATCAGTGAAGAAGAATACGAAGCCATGCACAACCATGTGCAAGGCATGATGGAGAACCAGGAACGCTATAAATATCATCTGCTGGGTCTGATCGGAGTGCTGCTGAATGTCAAATTCGACCGGGAGGATGCCTATTTCTGCTCCCATTTTGTCGCCTCCGTATTTGAAGAGGCCGCGTTCCAGCCAGTGGCTAAGCCCTCCTGCTTCGTGACACCGGAAGACTTCGCAGAATCATTATGCGCTCATAAAATTTTCAGCGGCAAATTATCCTACTACATGCATCTCACACAAGGCAGCTCCTACATACACTCAAGCAAAACCTCCGCGTTTTCAACCTCCGCCCTCGGGGATCGGATGCTCCGGGTAAGCGAAGAACGGACCGAGGGGATCGTCTAGCGATCAGCCCTCCGCCCGTTGCAATCCGGCTATTATTGCTCTGAAGTGATTATTTTATCCGGTGGCTCTGAAAATATTCACTCCAATCTCCCAGGATCGATACCGTCACAGTATCCGTCTTGGTATTCCATTCATTCCTCGCCGTAAAAGTAAATGTAACCAGCCCATCAGGCAGCTTCTCAAAATCGGGATTATACAGCTCACCAGTCCATAGTGTTTTATTGGCATCCGTTGGATGCAGCGTGGTTCTATAACCTCCGGTCATGGTCACTTCAACCGAATCCGGCAATCCTGCTGTGTTCGCCTGAAGCACGAAACGCTCCCCCGCCCAAAAGATATTGTATCCCCGCGGACTCTCCGCCGTACCGCTCTTGTTCATGTTGTAAGCCTGACGGTTTATGTTCCATTCCGGCGTATGCCGCACTAATCCCTGTACGGTGAGTAAATTGACCATAAAATATTTGCGCGGGGTTATGCTGCTCCAGCTATAACCGTCATACACCTCAGCTTCAACAGCATATTTCCGGTTCTCCACTAATGCACCCGCTGGAATCTGCCACTGCTGCACACCTGAAGTCTGCTCTCCTGACTGAATAGTAACAGCCCCTGTAGTTAAATTAATGATCCTCACTTTATACCGCTGCTGCGCATCTCCGTCGTCATCCTGATAATCCCATTTGAGTACTGGAGTTAGTGTGCTAACCACTGTAGGAGCGCTCTGGCTGGTGCTGGACGGATAAGTAATGCTTGCGGTTGGGATGCGGTTTGCAATGGTGATATTCTGTACCAACTCTCTGGATAGTCCCAGCGAGTCTGTCACAACCTGCCGCAGGGTGTAAGTTCCGTTAGTGCTAAACTGCTTGGTAAAAGCACTCTGCGAGCTGGCAAGTTCTTCTGTTCCACCGGAAGGCTTCAAGTAGTATTTATAACTGATGCTGTCGCCTTTGGCTGTGTCTGAATCCGTAGCAGTGCCTGATACTGTCAGTGTATCCGTCCGGTAAATGGGCACCTGAGCTGCATTGAGGCCGGTATCGGTCATGAGCGTAAACCCTGGCTGTGGCGGATTATCGATAATGAAGGCTTTCTCGTTGGAAACCTCAGACCAGGAGTTCATGGAATATGCCCGGCCCAAGATTGTAAATAATTTAAATCTTTCAAAGGTACCGTTGGGAATTTGATATTGCCGCAATGCTCCGGTACTGTCTGAATTCTCAACCGTTTTAGCAAGAATGCTGTCTTTAGTATAAAATTCGAGCCTGTACTGCTCTTGAGGATCATTCTCCGGATCTACATATGTCCACTTGATTAACGGATCACCAGCTAAGCCTGCATCAATGATTGTTGGACTTGCCGTCGTACCGGCCGGGGTAGTCAAGGTCATAGCCGGTGCTAAATTCTCGTTTACCGTCACCTTCAGACTGGAAATATTCGATTTTGCCCCTATCTGATCTACGGCCCAGTGCTCAATGGTGTAAACTCCGGTATGGTAGAATATCACGCTGACTGATTTATTATTGTGCAAAAGGGCGGCCTGACCCTCGCTGTCGATCACGCGCCAGTAATACTGCAAACTGCTGATATCCGCGCTGTCCAGATCCGTTGCACCAGATGTGTACGTTTGGGTAGTGTACTGAGCAGCAGCGGCTGGACCCGAAATATCGGTTACAGGAACATGATTCAAAATTTCAAAGACTCGGGTTGCATATGCTTCCTGGCTTCCGTCCGATACATTCAGCCGCATTTCCCAGTCCTGGGAAATCGCTTTTTTGTCCGTGATTCCGAGCCCACTAATCAGATTCCGGATAGCTACATTTTGGTTGCGGTTGCTGCCGCTATAGATATAGCTGCTATTGCCTTTACGACCATACCATGCATAGGAGAGTGCATCACCATCCGCATCCGGATCTGGTGTTGTATTTTCCATCGTGACCACATCATCTCGATATACCTGTGTTGGCATCGTAAATTGTGCAATTGGCTTATTATTGATGACAGTGGCCCACTGGGAATAATAATTGGACCAGGCCCCACGGTTATCTCTAACCCGCAAAACCACCTCGTAACTGCCGGCTCCGTAATTCGTTAAGCTGGGAGGGGTAACATAGGATCCGTAGTTGTAGTAAACCTGCCCTCCATTTTTTCGGATGACCCACTCATATGTATCCAAATAATCGTTATCCGGATCATACGATTTATCTGTTATTGCCGTGCTTTTACGATAACTAACATTAATAGGATCAATAATAAAATTGGCAACAGGTGGCAGGTTTGAACCCGTACCTACTACTTGTGAAGCCCAGTCGCTCCATACCCCTATTCCAAGAGCTCCGTCCATATCTCTTACCCGCAAACGTATTTCGTATGCGTCATTTGTCGGCCGGGAACCCAGCTGCCCATCGGTCCAGACCTCATCCCCTACTTTTCGCCATTGCCACTGATGTTCGATTAACCCCTTATTTGAGGCAGTAGTATGGTCAATGTCAAACGAATTATCTGTCACTTGAATGGTATTCCCAATCAACCTGGCTGAGAAGAGAGCGGTGGGCTTCCGGTGAATCAAAAAGATAAGGCTTGATTGATTGTCTCCGCTCCACAGCCGGAATTCATCGAAACGGTCATTTTTCGGATTATCCCGAACCTGAACAATTGCATTATATAATCCGGAATACGGAAATGAGGTATACATCGTTCCTCTCCATAGCCCTGAATCATAAATTGCACCCATCGGATTATCAAAAAAACTAGGATCTTGATCGTATCGGAACCTGACATTATACTGCGGATCGGATTCATAGTCTGAATAAGTGCTGCCTATTTCAAATGGTGAATTGATTAAATAATAGTTTTTGTTCTTCAGCTTGTTTTTAACGTTGAAGTTAAACTGACCGCTTGCTTTATAGTTATGCCTATCTACAACCGTAACGGTGCCCGTATAACTCCCAGGCTGTAAGGAGTCGTTGATAGCGTCTATGGGAACGGTAAATTGCTGCGAAGTATAAGAGTTATACACTTTTATTTTCCGGTAATACACATTAGGGATTTCAACGATTACATCTAATGCCTCGTTATCCGGATCTTGTGCGTAGCCCGTAACATTGAATATATTTTGCCCGCTTTCGTTAAGGATGGTAGCTCCGTTTTGTGTGGTCAGATTTAAGGTTGGTGGGGAGTTTACTTCCAGCTTTGCATCTGCAAAGTCAATTAATGGCCATTCACTATAACGCCCATTCCACAAAAAATCGGTAAACAGAAAGACATGGCGTATGATCTTTGGATCACTGACCAATAAGCGTCCCCAACCGGCAAGTGCGGGTTGTGAATAATCCAAACTATAACTAGCCGCTGCTATGGAAAGATCTAAATGATCTTGTACTGGAGCAGGATGATAATAATCTTCACCTTTAGCAAAATCAGTCTTATAAATAAGTCCTGGCGCTGATCCGGTATACTCCTTTGTATAGTAATAAGGCGCAAACATCTCTCTCACTAAATTAGTATTCCCGCCATTCTCGGTCGACTCTTGAAAATCACCCTGAACCCAACCTTGAACATCCACGTATGGTGAAGAAGAAATAGCTTTATTATTCCACCAAGACGGGTCTTTTCCTGGCCCTCTGTCAACCGTCATCGAATAACTAATGTCAGACAAGTTGTAGGTTAATACTCTTGTTACACGGTTCCATTTTATGTTGGTAACCTTGAAGCTGCTTCTATAGGCTGTTACAGTTGATTTTACATAGTAAGCCCAATATGGGTCATCAGTTCGCGCTGTCCACGTATTAAAGACAGGTGCCCGCCAATCATCTGGCATAGTGATAGTTCCACTGAAAGCAGGAATTTCCACGTCCATATAATTCACAAATGTTGTGTCTAATGCAGAAGCTTCATCTTGCTTTAAAACAGGTAAAAAGCTGAACAATAACACAAAGCATAAGGTGATTCTAGTGTGCTTAATATTCAGGCTCTTTTTAGAAGCTTTGGAAATGAAACGGCTAAATTTCATGTGATCCTCCCTCTTTTACCATGACCAATCCGATAATGGAGGACGGTTCAGAACGGTAACGATTCGTTCAGTCACATTCTGGGTCGCTGTATCCGCAGATTTACGATCATTTACTGTAACAAACTCATCTATTGTCGGTTGACCAAACTCTTCTTTCACCGTTAAACGAATTTCGTAACGCCCCACTTCGGTTGGATAGAAATTTATCCGATCCAGATTACCGTTATCCAGGAGCACCCATGCTTCTTCAGCATAGTTCCCATCGTTGTCTGAATCATATCTATACTCCCACACTCGCTTTGCTAAATAATCATAGTCCAGTGAAATGGATAGGTCATCTATGGTTACACTTGCCTTGTTCCCATTGGATGGATCCCGGTACACCGTATTCGGCATGGAGATATAGGGTACAGGTGCTTGGTCAGGCTGGACGGTAAAAGTGATCGCTTTTGTTGCCGAATAGCCCGCAGTATTTTCCACATACAGGGTGGCTTTATATTGTCCTGCCACTTTAATCAAAATGTCAGCATCGTCTGTCCCGCTCAAGCTTCCACTGTACTTTATATCTGCATTTGTCCCTCCGGAAACTGCAGAAACCGTAAACTTTGTTTTACTTGGTATCATCGGAAAATCATCTGCAGCATTCTTACTGGCATTGTGCAGTGATATTTTACGATTTTCTTTTAACGTCCCAAGGACCTGTAACCTGGCAGCCGGTGCTGGGGCCACGACCTTAATATCACGGGATGTCGTTGCTGTGAGTCCAGAGTTATCAACCACAGTGAGTGTAATAGTCTGAGTAGTATCGATGGAATCCAGGTCGTAACGGGTATCACTCGATTTCCCGTATAAAGCATCTTCTACATTAGGATGCTGCCAGGTATATTTAACAATGCTTCCATCCGGATCAAAGGAATCGGCTCCAGATACGATAAACTTCTCACCGGCTACAACTTGGTCCGGCATCGATATTCTGGCTTCGGGTGGTTTACCTGCTGAAGGCGTTGGAGTGGGATTAGGCCCACTCGAGGGCTTGGGTCCATTATATGTACTGGCGCTTGAGGTCAGTGATTGGGTTAAGCTGCTTATGGGGCCATCGGGCGTAATTATCGGTTTAGTAAAACGAACAGTAACCGTCAGGGCATACTCTTGTTTGAAGGTTGAAGCATTGGTCTTTTCTTTTTTAATGTAGAATGTGAATTCTTGTGTACTGCTTAATTTTTTTACATAGTCCTTTTTCACTTGCAGGGATGTGTCATTATTCGACTCCTTGGCGTAAAACACCCACTCCTGAATATTGGAAGTGTCCGTATAGGCTTCCAATGTCCCTTTTAATGAGATGACTACAGGTATATCGCTTCCTGTCGCTTCAGTCGGGTTAGGGTTTGGTTTGATGAGATTAACTTCTCCGATAAGGGTAGGCTCGGTGGGTAGGGAATAGTCGAAGGTAACAGTACCTCCGTAGGAATAGGTGGGTATGTTGGCAGTAGCTATGTAGTAGTATCGTACGTTTGCCTTATAATATCTACCCATTGCCGGTTTAACAACTGGTGGGCTTGCTGTATCTGTTACATCATCCCATCCCATTTCATCATAAGGCTCAATCGGTATATTATATGCAATAATAATATTGCTGCCTTTGGCATAAGCATTGTTTACCCACGGATCCTTAGTTGTAATTTCCACGCCAATAGTACTTTTATCCACATAATCTTCCGATACAGGTTCCATAGTAAATGTCTTCCAAAATCGACTGATAGTAATTTGATTCCCAGCAGCATTTACAGTGACTTTAGGGACTATCTCCGAGGGGAAACTAGAATCCGTTGCTCGTAGATCTCTCTTTTCCATCCTATCTTTTTCAGGTATATAATCATTTATTTGCCAAGTGCGACCATCAGAATAACGCCATATGCTATTGCCAATCTTGGAAGTGAACTCGTCTTTGCCATTAAGAAGACCTTTTACTTGAACACTTTTCTTTGCAGCTACACCTTTCAAATTAAGTTTAATTTCCCCATTGCTGATCTCCAAAGAATTCACGGCATTCGTACCAGTGTATTTCAAAGTACTAATATCCAAAGAGGATGCATTTACTCCTGATGGTAAGTCAAGAGTAAATGCTTTTGCGCTGTTATCATCACCAACAAGTCCTGATGATACAGGAACTGTTACTGAACCCGATTGTGAAGCTGTTGCATCTGCAAAGACTTGGAGAGTTAGACTTGATAAGAGAATAATTAAAGAAATAAAAAACTTACTTAGCTTTCTCATTCCCCTTCACCATTTTCATCATTAACAAGATCCAGTGCCTTGACTTCATTCCCATATTGCAATGTAACGGAAAAATAACGAGGCTGTGTTTCAACTAAGTATGCTTCATACGTCGTAATGGATTGATTCGGTTTGAGTATAAAATTCTTCAAAATTTCGGTACTATTTACTGGATGTTTCGGTTTCCCAGGAGGCAATAATGTAGTAGCTCCATTATTAAATGCATTGTCTACTGTGATGTACCACTTATCACTAAGATCATACATGTCTCTACGAATTACTTTTGATGTTTTGTTAGTTATCGTTACTTTGGTCCAAAGTAAGTATTTAGCTTTTGGGTACCAAGAAACAGGATAGAAATTATATTTATCCCAAAGAATTTTTGCATCATTTGATTTAACATCATAAAAAAAAGCTTTTTGCAATGTATACGTAAGACCATTTAAACTTACGGTTGCAGGCAAACTTTGAGTTTTCGTCATACCATACTTAAAAAAGTTATCCGTCATAACAGGTGTTTTTGTAGTAGCCGCTGCTGCTGCAACACGATTGTTTTGAGCAGTACCGCCTAAGGTTAAAAGCTGTCCAACTAGCATTGCAGCAACAGATACTTTAAAAATTGTTTTATTCATTGTTATTTCTCCCCTTAGTAGTGTTATAGATTGTTTGTGAGCGGATTTTTAAAATCACTCTGGTTGGTACCTTCCAACCAAAAAAATAATAAATTAATCATTCATCTTATACTCCTGTACTGCCGGTACGATAATGGCCTCTTGGACCTTTGCACGCGAGATAAAGACGGGATGCTGCGTCTCAATGACGGCAATGACGGATGGACCTTGTATGTATTTAGTGATGCCGTAAGTACTATCCTCATAGAGGAGCGGAAAGGTTACTCCGGTGGAATCATCCACGATATCGAACTTCACAATCTTCACCCGGGTTTGCAGCCTGCTCCCAGCCATTGGCGACAAGCCGTCATCAAGTCCCAGATTACGCTGAAGTGACTCCAGGAAGGTGGCGTATGCTTCAGCGGGATCGATGATAAGCCTGCCTTGTGCTCTTGCGCTTTCGTTAAGTTCCTGCGAGGCATCATGGACAGCAATGTTATTGGCATCCTTTAACATGCTGCGCAGCATGTCCCACTCCTGATTTTGAATTTGAAAAAACCAGGAGTAGACAAAAATCAGGAGCACAAAAGCGAGTTTGATAACATAATCCATAGTTTAGATCATTCCTCAATTAATCAAGATACTCGCTCATTATTGAACCGTGCCCGTAATAACTTGTCGGCTGAGACATACCTGAGAAATTATAGGGAAACAGATTTAAGCGGGGTGCGGTGATATATACATCAATCCGCTGCTTGCGCTCCTGCACGGTTTCCGTACTGCTTGAGATTGCAATTGAAGCTTCGGGAAAACCCACCGCCTTCAGGTTAGCAATCACCTCACTTTTCATCGATGCTGTTACAATCCCTTCTGTTGCGGCTTTTTGCGTAATATAGGATGTGTTGGCTTTGACCTGTAAATCAAGCAAATAATCGATATAAGTAAAGATGGGCTGCAGGATGATGAACAAAACTAGCCACATAAATAATGCCCGGAGGACGGTCTCCTTCACCCCAAGTCCCCCTTAGTACTGCTCTACTTGCTTGGTATGCGCGATAATGTCATCCTGACTTCCGCCAATGATATTTGTGGCCGCCCCGATAAAAATCCCGGCAATCACAAACCCGATAGCCAAAAACATAGCGATAGAGATCGAGTCTTTTTTCATACCGCTTAGACCACAAAGCTGGAGGAAGCTTGTACTGCCGGGGTTTGATCGATAACTGTGGGTAGAATCATTGCTGCACTTACACCCGGAATAGTTGGTCTGTTATCATCTGCGTCATTGATCACATCACGTACTACAGGAATCAGGATGGCGATGACAATAGCAACACAGAGGAATCCGATAGCGATAAACAACCCCGTAGAAATAGCGTCTTTTTTCATTGTTAATATCTCCCTTTTAATTTTATATTTTTAATTGATGCTTGAATATAACAAAAACCTCATTTGATGCAATTCGAAGGTGCTGGACCACTTTTTGCAGAAGTTTATTGTTGCGACATCAAGAAGCCATTTCACCTAGCCGATCTCTTTGATGTCTTAACAAAAACCTCATTTGATGCAATTCCCAGGAATTGAACTTTTTTTGCAGACTCAGCAACGCCTCAATGAAACATCCCAACCCCATTAAAGTTCCCTTTAATCAGCATGATGTACTGCATGGCCAGCGAAACAATCATTAGAAAGGTAGCGATGGACGGGATGACGTTAATGATCGTCGAGATGTCACCGATAAAGGACCATTTCTTCAGATATTGGTCGCTGGAGATTTTGGTGATAATCTTGCCCTGCTCCCGCAAATAATTGGCCGCTTCGGTGTCGTCATCCATCCCCTCGGTTGCCAGCAGAATCGAACGGATATCGTTAATAAAAACATGACCGGCCGGAAAATTCCCGCAAAACCATTCGATTGCCCGCTCCGTGCCTTCATCCACCGCCCGCTCGGAGAGCTCATACAAATCCTGCCGGATATAATGAAAATGGCTGGCTGTCCCTGCGCAAAAAGAACCAAACTGTACATACCCGCGCTTGCGCAGCCGGTTGTTTTCATATAGCCGTATAAAGGAGATGAGCTCGCCGTCTTTTTGAATCAGCGTCTTCTGATGCAGCCAGGACAGCAGCCAGCCAAATGGCAAATACCGTTTAGGACTGCTAACAATTAGAATAAGCATAGCGATCAGCAGATCCATCATGGAAAAAGGCAACCCACGGATGAAATCGCCCGCCGCCTGAACTGCTACGTAAATTAATGCTGCTGAAAAGCGGAAAAGTATGATTTTGTCCGCAGATATGGAAAGACCAGCGGATTGCAGGAGCTGCTGCAGCCGTTCGTTCTGCATTTTTTCTCCAAGCGCTCTCCACTTTACTCCAAGCCTAAGGGCATAACGCTCCTGCTTAGTGCTGCTGCTCACAAAAACCAGCAATGTGAGATAGACCACTCCGCACACCGCAATCAAAAGTAATAACCGATCCATCATTCATCACCTCTAGTGGTAGTCCAGTTTGGGTCTGGCGAGTATCGTACTGATAAGGAAAGAAATAAACAGCCCGGAGATAATAACCATCAGAAAGGTAAGACCTACGGTAGTCTGAAACTGCAGCTTAAAGTAGACATCCGGCTTCAGCATGTACATAAACGTCCCGACTGAAGAAACCAGCACGACCAAATTCCCGTACAGCCCCAGACTGATCGCATCCCTGCTGCCTGCTTTTACCGTCAGAATGGTGTCGCGCTGCTGTTCCATGGAACGGTTGAGCATCATGAGCGAGCTTTTTAGATAACGTGTCCCTTCCTTCTCGCAGTACAGCAGATCAGACACAAACTCTACGGCAAAAGTCGTACCTATCGCATCCGAGAATCTAGCTGCCTGTTCATTAAGCTCATATTCATTGCAGTAATTGGCAAATGCTGTACTCAGGAGCCTCAAGGGCGTCTTCAAGACATTTTCCTCAGTCAATAAATCTGCCGTTCTGGCCAAAATAGAATCCGCCGATAAATGCGTAAATTTGGTCGCAATCTTGATCACGTCAAGCAGATCGTAGCTACCGCGTACCTTTCTCTGCGCATAGTTATATCTCATCCGTAAATAAGGAATGCTCCCCGCAATAACTGCCACAAACAGCGGAAGCCGCCAAACCTCATGAACCGGCTGCCGTTTCCCAAAGCTGATTCCCTCCAGAAATGGATTATTAAAGCTCATATGTCCCGGCAGCTCACGCAATGTCAGTAAGGTAGACAGGAACACAGCTATAAACAAAAAAACCGTACGCATGACAAGACGCATAACACTGATGCCCGGCTCATACTTCCGGTGGGCAAAATAGAGCAGGTCATCTAAATGCCGGTACAGCCACAGCCTTTTTTTAACCTTGCTGATTCTTTTGCGGAAAAGGCTTCTTCTAAGCTTCATATGCTGATCTATACTCTGCCCAAGCTGCCTCAAGTGACGTTCAACCAGCGGCCTCACCATCTGCCATAGTCCCCAGGCGACCAGCAAATGAAGCACAAAGCGAATCAGATATAAGATAAAGTCCACGCTTCATGCCTCCTCATTCGTTCAATACAATCCTGGATTTTAGGCTTTCCTTCAGCGGGTGCTCCATAGGCTTCATCGCAGCCAGGTGTCCCAGTTTCTGCATCAGCACACGCATGGCACGCGCATTTTTCTTCCGCATCTTCGTCATCAGCTTCTCCGTCAGCTTGTCATTATAGCTCCAGGCCGACCGCTCCTCCTCCCAGCGCATCAGATCATTCGCGAACACCGAGTTGCGCTCTTCGTCATAGAACACCTCGGAAATTCGCGCCAGCCGCTTTTTCCCGTCCGGAACGCTTTCCAGAATAAAGACCAGCTCGCATGACTTGAGTGCTGAGATCAGATGACCCTTCAGGCTGCCGCCGATCCTCGTGGACACTGCAAAAGCCCCCTGATAAGGAATATCCTCCGAGTCAACGGTATGAAAAGTGCCGGTGATCCCGTCGTAGCCTTTCTCGCCGCTCCAGAGATAGAACTCCCACTCGTTGTATCTCATTTCTGTCATATAAAGGATGTTCGGATCGTGGCGCAGCGACTCCACCCCTACCTCCATCAATTCCTCGTTGGCCGCCTGTATCGGAATAATCCGGTGTCCCTTAATCTGGTACGGCAGAATCGACTCCGGATGCTTCTCAATCATCACAACCCCCATGCAAGAAGTAGAACCCAGAAGCTGCTCACCGACAATCGTGTTGGCGAAGGTTGTTTTGCCTGAACCGACTGCGCCGGCAATGATCGTATTGCGGAACGTTCCCGCCAGTGCACGGATTAGCTCTATGGCCTCCGCAGGTATACACTCTGTGCCGGCCTGATCCTCCAGATCCAGAAATTCCACCACCTGGCGCCGCATCGAAATCGTCGTAAACCCTTCCCACACCCTGGGCGACACCCAGATGGCAAGCCGGATGAACCTTCCGGGCCACAGCGGATCATCCATTTTGAACTCTACCGAAGGGTTGTCCTTGTTCAGCTTTTTGTTAGGGTCGCTTTTGAGAAGAGAACGTTTCAGCTGCTCCACCCGGTCCAGCGAGGGCATGTCATAGGGATAGGCGACAAACCTGCCGCGATGGTTGTAAAAGATTTGCCGACCGATCATCTGCAGTCCGGTAGATTCGCTGTATGCACGGTCTGTGAACCAGCGGTAAGCCGGGCCAAACCCCTTCCATTCATGAAATAACGCCTCTGCTGCAGTCCTATATGCCTCAGGTACACGGCCCGTAAATGGTGTTTTGCGTAAATACTTTTCAATTTCATTCATAAAAAAGCTAACCGCCTGGGGATCGCCGATCAGCGCCTTGGCATTCAGTTCGAAATAACCGTCATCTTCCCGCTCCAGCCCGGCGTTCATGTCGCTTTTCATCTTTTGCAGGAAGCCGTAAAAGTCTTCTTTTCCCGGCTTGCTGGTGCGCAAAACACTCTGCTTCAGGGAGAACGGACGGATGGCTGCCGATATATGAAGCGGATTATCTATAAGCTCATTAGGTTGCCATAGCGGTTCCCGTTTAGAATATTGCCCCTTCTCCCGGGGCTGCTCCTGCCAGATTTCTTCACGGTATTCGATCATTGGAAAATCCCCTTTCTCCGTACTTCCAGCGCAAGACCCAGCGACACTAACAGTGCATGAACCTTGTCATCTACATGCTGGAGTTCTTTTTTACCTAGGGGAAGACTGTCCGCAAGCGGCTGGTAGGTTGGCAGCTCGAGCAAAATCTCACTGCCCAAGCGCAGCGCCAGACTTTTGGGTGAGGTCATTTCGTCCACATTGCTGCGGTTAATGATCCACTGAAAATCTTGCGGATGCAGATCCATGTGCCCGGTCAGCTCCAGTAGCGCTTGAAGCCGGTATTCATGCCTTGGGTGCGTAACCATCATGCGCAGTGCTGATTTCTGCATACCCACGTACCATGCAGCACTCTCAGGAATGGAGCCAAAATCAGCAACAACTACATCTGCGTTCGAACCTGCTTCCGCCAGCAGATATTCAATCTCCTCCTCCTGATAATCGTGTACACTCAGAAAATCAAAATTGCCCGGTAAATAGGAATATCCGTCCTGCTTAACCAGTCCTTCAAAATCCTCGCCATGAAGCATCTTTCCTGTAATCCTGGGACGCAGTCTGTCCAAACTTATAGCTGGGTTACGGTCATAGCCGGGATCATACAGATCCATGCCCAGCAAAATCACCCTTAGACCTGCTGCAGCAATCCGTCTGGCGAACAGCTTAGCTACACTGGTGCAGCCGATCCCTGGACCCGAGCCGAAAAATCCGACCAGATTTCCGCGTTCCTCGCGCTCCTCCTCTATGATGTACCGCAGCTTTTCGATCATTGCCGAGGATGTGGAGCGCGGCGGAATAAAGCAGATCCCGAGGCTTTCACACAGCATATGAATAGACTGGTAGCCGCGTACTCCTTTTTGCAGATATACATACAGGATTGTGGAGCGCGGAAACCTCCGGCTCAGCTCACTTAAGGCACTAACCGGCACCTGTTCGCTTGTAACCATCAGCAGGTGCCCTTCGGCATGGGCGGGTTCTGGCAGTACATTTTGTGTTACAACTGTAAAACCGGCCAGCTTAATTTCATTAATCGTCAGTTGATCCATGCCCAGACTGAATATTTTCAAGCCCGCTCCCTCCCTTCTATTCAACGCGTACAATCCACAGCTTCTTGCCCTGCTCCAGATATTGCCCGAGCAGCTCACCATCGCTTTTCTTCAGCTTCAATTCCGGTGCCGCAACCTTGCCGGTTGAAGTGACACGGTTATTGGTATTGCCATTCTCCGAATCCAGTACATCATTATTATCCTCTGAACGCACATAGTTTACGGTGACACCGCTCAGGAATACCTTTCGGGAAGGCCTTATCGGTTCAGTTCCCCCTGTTACTGCTCCCGGAGCACCGGTCTCAGCTGTTGTGCCGCCACTCCGCTCCTTATTCGGTGAATCGCCTTCAACCAGGTAAATATCCACCTTATCCCTGCTGCGCAGTGAACCGTTGATGGCATAGATGGCTTCCTTGGGGATCGGAAATATCCCCTCATCCTGCTGCGGCTCCAGATCACTGACATCTACCAGTGATGCCGTCAGAATGCTGCCGTCCATAAGATTCACATTAGTAATTTTGTGCTCTACCTGAGTAATTTCCGTGATTACGCCTGATGGGACATCTTTCGTCTGAACCGAGTCGAGGTAAAGATCACTTTGCTTCAGTTCATAGTTTTTGGGTAAAAAGCTGCCATCAGCCACCTTAATCTTGACTACCGTCTGCGACAACACATAAGGCTTGAAATATAGATCATAGCCTAGCAGTCCGCCGAAACCGGCAAGCAGGATTAGAAAGGCAAAGAAATAATTACGTTTTAACAGAGTCCCTCGCTGAGAAGCCAAGCCTCTTACCTCCTTTGAAAACCCGGTTTTTGCCCACGAAAAAAGGCACTTTGGCAGACGTAGCCAAAATGCCGGTAAAATGCTTTTTCACCTAATTAAATAAACAAAAATATTAGATTGTAATGTGTGGGAATTGCAGTTAATTGAATACTACTGTCTTATTGTGGTGTACCAGAATTCTATCCTCGATATGCCATTTCACAGCACGGGCCAATACTACCCGCTCGATGGTACGTCCGATTCGTTTCAGCTCGCTCACATCGTCGCTGTGGCTGACCCGCTGCACGTCCTGCTCAATGATTGGACCGCCATCCAGCTCTTCAGTGACATAGTGGGCGGTAGCTCCGATAATCTTCACCCCGCGCTGATACGCCTGGGCATATGGTTTACCGCCTACGAATGCAGGCAGGAACGAGTGGTGGATATTGATAATCCGGTGCCGGTAATGCTCGATGAACGAAGGGGAGATGATCTGCATGTACCGGGCCAGAATGATGACATCGATATCGGCTCCGATGACCTTCAGCTGGCGCTGCTCCGCTTCCGCCTTCGTATCCGCTGTAACCGGAATATGGTGGAACGGAATACCAAAGGATTCAACATAGGCCTGCATATCTGTGTGGTTGCTGACTACAAGAGCAATATCTGCATCCAGATCACCGGCCTGCCATTGCCAGAGCAGTTCGACCAGACAGTGATCCTCTTTGGATACAAAGATCGCCAGTTTCTTCTTATGGCTCACATTGAAAATCTGCCAGTCCATCTTAAAACGCTCGGCGACACCGCCGAAGATAGAGCGCACCTCATCCAGCCGCTCATCCAGCTTGGGCAGATCAAACTCCACTCTCATGAAAAACATGCCGCCGTCCGGATCCATGGTATATTGGTCAGACTGCACGATATTGGCACCTTGCTGGTATAAAAAATGCGACACAGCCGCTACGATTCCCGGTCCGTCAGGACAAGAAATGAGCATGCGTGCCCGGTTCGGATATTGTCCGCCTGTAGAATGATCTCTTTTCACATGTAATTCCATAATCCGCTGTTCATCCTCTCATCTACTTGCGCAATCTAACATATGTCTAGTTTAAGCGTTCACGAGCACCTGTTTACCTGCCAGCCAGGCGATTAAGCGCTGATTGACGGCTTCCTCGCTAAGCTGCGGAAAGAGTCCGGCTGCAGCAACATTATCGTAAAGCCGTTCCAGCGGCTCACGCGGATCAGCCTTTTTGGCCTTGGCATCATTTTTGAGCAGATCCCATACATCAAGTACATACTGACGGGAATCCATCTCCTGCTTGGCAAAGAAAGAATGCAGCTCTTCCACTTCCTGCAGAAATTCTGCGCCGAACCGTTCAGCCACATTCCCGCGCAGCAGGGCGATTTCGATCTCGTACATCGGGCGCAGCTTTTTGGCATCCTTCCCGATCCATGGCGTCTCCAGAATAAACGGCAGACCTGAGAGCGCTTCGTGGTGGACCACCTTGTTGATCGTCTCGAAGCCTATCCAGCCTGATCCAATGGGAGTATGGCGGTCCTTGCCCGCTCCGCGCGGATTTTTGCTGTCATTAATGTGGACTACACCCAGCCGCTTGAGACCAATAATCTCGTCAAACTGACGCAGGACGCCGTCCAAATCACCCACAATATCGTAACCCGCATCATGGATGTGACAGGTATCCAGACAGATGGACAGCCGCTCATTATGTACGACCTTGTCAATAATGGAGGCAATCTCCTCGAAGCTGCGGCCGATTTCTGTCCCTTTCCCTGCCATCGTCTCCAGGGCAATATGAACTTCTGTCTCGTTTGTGCCGCCAAGCACCTCGTTCAGACCGTCAGCAATCCGCTGGATGCCGTATTCCGCGTCCTTGTCGGTGTAAGCTCCCGGATGAAGTACAATATGCTTGACCTCAAGCTCATGCGTACGGCGGATCTCCTGCTGGAGGAAATCAACAGCAAGCTGATATGTGTTGTCCTTATAGGAGCCCAGATTAATAATATATGGAGCGTGCACGACGATCTCCTCAACGCCGTTAGCCTTCATTGCCAGTTTCCCTTCGGCAGGATACATCGCTTCAATCGGCTTACGGCGTGTATTTTGCGGCGCTCCCGTATATATCATGAACGAGCTGGAACCATACTCATTTGCTTCATTAGCCGCGCTTAAGAGCCCCTTGTCCGCGCAGGACACATGTGAACCTATTTTCAGCATGCCTTTTTCCCTCTTTCCTTCACGAATTAACCCTTATTCTACCGTGATCGGGAAAATAAATCTAGGCAAGCCCCGGCGGAGTGCTTTGGCTTCGCAAAACTTTAGAAATACGCTATACTTTAGGTAAGATGAAGATTTGTGACAATCATCATTGTCAAAGGCGGTGTATACATGTCTGATTTCAGTTTATTATCGTCGACACCAAGCAATTGGTTTATGAACTCTATCGCATTTTGGACCTTTCTACTGCTGGGCTGCATGTGCATCGGCGGCTTCTTTATGTTCCGCAAATTCCTGAAGGTGCTGCCCAAAGCTGACGGCAAATCCAAGCTTGACTGGCAAAACTATTGGGTCGAACGCAGCCGTCCGCTGTGGAGCGATGAAATGAAGGCGTTTCTGGATCAGCTGGTGCAACCGGTTCCAGGGCCTTTCCGCGACATCGCCAAGCATTCAATCGCTGCCGAGATCGGTAAGATCGCCGTGGAAAGCGATGCGCCGGCCGTGACCCGGGAGCACTGCATTAAGGGCTATATTGTTGCCACTCCGCGAAGGGACAACCGGTTTCTCGTTACCTTTCTTGAGAAGAACGGCATCGACTATACTCCCTACCGGCACCTTATCAAATAAGACGCATCCTGACGGGAGGATTTATTCATGAAATATATCATCTGCGGCGGCAGCGGATTCATCGGCCGTGAGCTCACGGAATACTGGCTTGCTGCCGGACATCAAATTATTGTAGTCGGACGCAAGCCGCCGAAGAGTAAGCCGGCTCATCCGGCCCTCAGCTACACAACTTGGGATGACCTTGCTGTCACTCCCGGAATTGCCGAACAAGCGGATGCTCTAGTCAATCTTGCCGGAGCCTCACTCAGCCAGCGCTGGAGTCCAAGCGGGAAGAAAGCAATTATGCAGTCCCGGCTTGAAACCGTTAGCGCTGCCGGTAAACTGCTTCATGCCCTCGTGCATAAACCGCCCGTTATCCTCCAAGCCTCTGCTGTCGCCATTTACGGGACGTCACTGAATGATACCTTTGACGAAGATTCACCCGCCCGGGTCATGGACTTTCCTTCAGAGGTCGTTAACACCTGGGAAGCCGCTGCGGATGCAGCTTATCAGGGGGTACGGCTGATCAAACTGCGTACTGGTGTAGTTCTTGGTAACGAAAGCGGGGCATTCCCCAAAATGAAGCTGCCCTATTCCCTTGGCTTCGGCGGCAGGATCGGCAGCGGGAAGCAATGGCTCTCCTGGATCCACCTAGAGGATATCGCCCGTCTGATCGATTTCTGTATCCGCACCTTGGAAATCACAGGACCGGTCAATGCCACAGCCCCTAATCCCGTAACTAACGGGCAGTTCGGCAAAATGATCGGCAAAGTATATCATCGTCCGCATTGGTTTCCGGTTCCTGCCGTGTTATTAAAGGCAGCTGTTGGTGAACTCTCGGAAATCCTGCTGGAGGGCCAGCGGGTACTTCCGGCCAAAGCGGTGAATCATGGCTTCACCTTCACTTATCCAACCTTGCAGCCAGCACTGGAGCAGCTTAAATCTGAGTGAGGTTTGCCCGCTTTCCCGGACCTGTTCTCAGGCTGAACGGAAGGTATAACTGCCTTTTTCGATGGTAAACTCACTCCCTTCAGCCAGCGGATATTCCTTGTAGGGGATCATCGGAGTTCCCTGATACAGCGTCCCGTTTCTGGAATCCAGATCCTTCAGGATATACCCTGCCGGCCCCCTTGATATTTCGGCATGCACCCTTGAGGCTCCCTCGGACTTCTCTACATACTGGGCAACCTCCGGGGAGCGGCCGATGATAAAGCTGGCACGGTTCAGTTCAATCCTCTCCCGGATATCGCCTTCATCTGTCTGGATTCGTTCAAGATAAGGAGCTGTACGTGTCTGCTCTGCCTTCTCCCGCTCCGTACCCGGAGCATCACTTCGTGTCAGCAGCGCTGTTGCCGCTTCTGCAGCAGGCTGATGTCTGCCCTCCACTGCCGTTCTGTGCCGCATATCCTCAATATCCGGATAATCCAGTGCAGCCGGCTCCCGTTCGGTCCTGATTGGAGCCAGGGGACGAACAGGCGCTAGCGGATTCCTGCCAAAATCCCACTCTAACTCCTTCGGCTTGCGGCTCTGCCTGTGTTTATCCACCCTTCCCACTTCCGGCTCAGGTACTTCCTCGTTGTCAGCCTCCACCTTATTCCGCCCGAACGTTAATCTTTCACTCCATACCAGCCAGCACAGAATTCCCAGTATTGAAGTCGCTGTAAGGCAAACAATTAACCAGATCATGAGCGGTTGATCCAAATAAAGAAACTTC
This sequence comes from uncultured Paenibacillus sp., assembly GCA_927443375.1. Lineage (GTDB taxonomy): Bacteria > Bacillota > Bacilli > Paenibacillales > Paenibacillaceae > Paenibacillus_AQ. The sequence goes on from CAKMKL010000193.1 coordinate 28,864, forward strand.
CACAACAAAGCATCTACCAAAACAGCGCCTAATGCAGCATAAGTTCTATAGGAGGAAGGTACGTTCCCGTCATTCACAGCATCTGCAGGGGGAAGCGAGTCCGATTCTTCCTTTAACCGGAGCTTAGGCAAAGAATTGCTCCATGGAGCTTCAAGCTGCCCCGCACTGGCTGCTTCCACCTGCGGCTGAGTGAATGACCATCTCCGCGGCACAGCCGGTTCCACCGCTGCAATCACCTGCGGGTTATGCTTAATCATTGTCTCTGCAGCCGGCGGAGCAGAATCTGTATTTCCGGAGGGTCTACTTACAGGGGTTCCGTCAGCCAGCAGCTCTGCCAGCAGCGCTTTGAGTCCCGCCATGGTGAACTCCTCACTGCCGCAGTACTGCAGCAGTCTTTGGACCCCGCTTCCCGAAAGCTCTGTGACCGATGCCATAATCACCATGATCAGAGACTTCATGCTCTCTCCCGGAGGTGCCTGCTGCCTCTCAGATTGCAGAGGTATATAAGTTAGATATACCTTGCCGCTGCTTAGAGACCCCTCTACAAAAATATAGTCCTCATGCAGCGCGTACTGCTCCGCCCGCAGCATATATAGCCTGCCTTCATCGATACCCCGGGTAATTTGCAGCAGCAGTCCAAAGAAATCGGCCATGCCCAGTTTTTCACTTTTCAGCAGATGACTGAGCATTTTACGGCGGGACACCGCATACTCCAGCGTGACCTGCAAATCGACCTCCCTTAGCAGCAGCCGCAGATGATGCGGAATCCCCGTATTCATCAGCATCCTGGCCTGCACCATGTTAAGCTCTGCGGCGGACAATCCGTCCGGGCTGCCCAGCTGCATCGATATACCGTCCTGCTGTATAAAATCACGGTCTAATCCGAACAACAAACTTCACCTCCTAATTTAAAGGTAGACATAGGCGCATAAATATCCCGGAAGAACAGCTAGCATAAAAGGAAACCTTAGCATCTCGCTGTCCTTTCCGCTTCTTAATAAAGCGGGATTACGCAATAGCAGAAATCCGGCAGTCCTGCTGATAACGTTGCGCATGCGCCTGCCTGTCTCCCTTCGGGCAAGTACAATGATCCAACCGATTACTGCGCCAAACAATACGGAATACATAATTACCTGCAGAGAGAAC
>CAKMKL010000194.1 GCA_927443375.1 uncultured Paenibacillus sp.
TTGTGTTCAACTTTACCCGCTGGAGTGATCCTGCAAGTGAGTTCAAATTCGAAGGCGATTCCTTTGATTACTACGATTCCATGTTCGGTCCGGACGGCAGTCGTGTAATCAAAGAAGTGAAGGCTGTGGACGCCACAACCGTACAATTCACACTCAACCAGCCGCAGGCTCCGTTCCTGCAGAATATCGCAATGACCTCGTTCGGCATTGCCAGCCCTGCCGCTATTAAAGAGAAGAAAGAGAACTTCAAGAATGAGCCTGTGGGTACCGGGCCGTTTGTCTTCACAGAATGGAAACATAATGATTCCATTACGCTCGACAAAAACCCGAACTACTGGAAAGAAGGGCTTCCTAAGCTGAACAAGGTTATCGTCCGTTCGATTCCTGACAACTCTGCACGCTTCAATGCGCTGCAGAACGGTGAAATCGACCTGATGGAAGATCTTAGTCCAGATGACCTGTCGACCCTTGAGGGCAACACGGAGCTGCAGAAGATTGAGCGTCCGCCGTTCAATGTCGCTTACCTGGGCTTCAACTTTAACAAGAAACCTTTTGATAATGTTAAAGTAAGACAAGCGCTGAACTATGCTGTAAATAAACAGGCTATTATCGATGCTTTCTTCTCAGGCCAGGCTACTGCCGCTGTGAACCCTATGCCTCCATCCCTGTGGGGCTATAACGATGCTGTGAAAGATTATGAATACGATCTGGACAAAGCAAAAGCACTGCTGGCTGAAGCTGGTTATCCTGATGGTCTTCCGGATACCGTGACCCTGTACGCTATGCCGGTATCCCGCCCTTATATGCCTGACGGCAAAAAAGTTGCAGAAGCCATTCAAGCCGACTGGGAGAAGATCGGTGTTAAAACCGTCATTGAGTCCCCGGAATGGGCGACATACCTCGATGACACCAAAGCTGGTGAAAAAGATGATATCTACATGCTCGGCTGGACCGGTGATAATGGTGACCCGGATAACTTCCTGTACACGCTTCTCGACAAGGATGCTATTCCTGGCAACAACCGCACCTTCTATGTAAATGAAGAACTGCACACCATTCTGATCAATGCCCAGAAGGAAACAGATCAGGCTAAACGCTCCGACCTGTACAAACAGGCTCAGGAAATCATTAAAGCGGATGCGCCTTGGATTCCGCTGGTCCACACAACTCCGCTTCTGGCTGCCAAAGCCAATTTGAAAGGCTATGTTCCAGGTCCGACAGGTACGGAATATTACAGCGAAATTTACTTCGAATAGTATGATCCATCAGCATTTTCTTGCCGCCGCGCTTGTAGCGGCGGCAAGTTATGTTGCGGATCGCTGGAAGGTGAGCCGACTTGAACTCCTACCTATTAAAACGTGTTATGGTATTAATCCCGGTTCTGATCGGGATGACGATTATTGTTTTCTCGATTATCCATGCCATTCCGGGTGATCCGGCAGAGACGATACTCGGGCAAAAGGCAACTGAGCAGTCCAAACAGGCGCTGCGTGAACAGCTCGGCCTCGATAAGCCGTGGCTGCAGCAGTATTTTAATTATATGGGCGATTTGCTGCAAGGCGATCTCGGGACTTCCATCCGTACTAAAACGCCGATTGCCAAAGAAATTATGCCTTATCTCGCAGCTACACTGGAGCTTACGGCGGCAAGTATGCTGTTCGCCACAATTGTAGGTGTGAATGCGGGGATTCTAAGCGCTTGGCGGCAGAATTCATGGTTCGACTATACCGCGATGATCATTGCACTCATTGGTGTATCTATGCCGATCTTTTGGCTGGGGCTGATGGAGCAGCTGTTATTCGCACTGAAACTGCATTGGCTGCCTTCTATAGGAAGGATGGATCAGCGCAATCCGGTGGAGAGCATCACTAATCTCTATATTATTGATACGATTATTGCTGGACAATGGGGGCAGCTGTGGACGGTTATTAAGCATTTAATCCTGCCAAGCATAGCGCTCGGCACCATTCCGATGGCGATTATCGCCCGGATGACCCGTTCCAGTATGCTGGAGGTAATGAACTCCGACTATATCCGTACGGCTAAAGCTAAAGGAATGTCGCAATTCCTGGTCGTGTACAAGCATGCGCTGAAAAATGCCCTGATCCCAGTGTTAACGGTGGTGGGGCTGCAAACAGGCGCTCTGCTCGGCGGTGCCGTTTTGACCGAGACGATCTTTGCTTGGCCTGGCGTGGGAAGGTATATATTTGAAGCGATAAGTGCCCGTGATTACCCTGTCATTCAGACCGGAATCCTGATTATTGCTTTTATTTTCGTCGTTATTAATCTGCTTGTGGATCTGCTGTATGCGGCCGTTGATCCGCGCATTAACTACAAGTGAGGGGTGAACCGATGGGACAAGCAACAGTTAACGTAACACCCCCGAATGTACAGGCTGAAAGGGTTTCCGGACCTTGGCGCGATGCGTGGAAGGCTTTCCGCAAAAATAAGACGGCGATGCTCGGGCTTTGTATTATTGTGTTTTTTGTACTGATAGCGCTGCTGGCGCCCTTTATTGCACCTTATGGCTATAAGGAGCAGGAGCTGGTCAACCGGCTGAAGCCGCCTTCTGCCGCTCATTGGTTGTGGCGTCCACAGCCTTCACTTCTTTGATTACACGACTGCCGTCCGGACCGAACATGGAATCGTAGTAATCAAAGGAATCGCCTTCGAATTTGAACTCACTTGCAGGATCACTCCAGCGGGTAAAGTTGAACACAACCGCTTCAGCATCAAAATCCGTTCCGTCATGGAACTTCACACCCGGGTGCAGCTTGAAGGTGTATGTCAGACCGTCTGCTGAAACTTCCCAGCTGTCCGCAAGCGAGGGCTGTACTTCAGAAGTTCCCGGCTTGTATTCCAGCAGGGAATCAAATACCTGATGGGCAATCTTAAGCGATTCGCCGTCAGTTACGATGGCCGGGTCCAGCGAGGCAGAGTCGCCGCCCCGTCCCAGAATCAATGTGTCCTGTGTGGATGCTGCTGCATCCGGAGAGCTTTCCGGCGCGGCGGTTGCCGCTGCATTGGAACCTGATGTTGCTTCTGTGCCGGCATTGTTGTTATTACCTCCGCAGCCACTTAGTGTCAAAACAGCCCCGAGAGTTACTGCCAGTGCAAGACTACTCCATTTCTTCATCTCTAGAAAAGCTCCCTTCTATAATTGAATGTATTAAAGCGTTTATATGGAGCTGCAGCAAAGTGCAGCCATATACCAAATCCACTTCCTTTACTCACGGCCATTACCGTTCACGTTGAATACGAAGGATCATTCCTGGTGGAGTTTTTCTATTTAAAATGGACTTTTGCCACTATATAGATTGAACTTGTGATTTTTCTGTTTCGGGATTGGCCGTGACTACAGAGAATATTTGGACTTCCGGCCGCTGTTGTCTGCAGATTTCTTGATTCTATACCGCTGTTCACGGTGGAAATCCCCAGACAAAGGCGG
>CAKMKL010000195.1 GCA_927443375.1 uncultured Paenibacillus sp.
TGGCTGCAGATCCCATCCGGGCGGGGCTTGTCCTTACGGGGGAGTGGAGTGAGGTGATTTGGCGTTCTGCTGATAGTGGAGACACCTGGGAGTCTATTGGAGCAGGGTTGCCCTTTCTACACGACGGTCCTGCCTCGGTACTGAATGCATTAGCCTATTCTGCAACTCGCAGCGGGACACTGTACGCCGGGTTTATTTCGGAAGGATTGTGGAGCAGCCCCGATGATGGCAAGAGCTGGAGCAAGCTGTTCCCGGCGGGCACAGCCGAGCCATTCAATGTTTCCGCACTGGCTGTGGGCAAGGGTGACAGGGGAAGGGATCTGCTGATTCTGGCCAGCGAGCCGATGGTTCGCACCCTGACTGAATCCAAGGTGGTGTGCAGCCGGGATGGCGGAATCACCTGGGAGACGTGGGCAGATGACTCACTTGGTGCAGTGCGCTGGAAAGGCATTGCTCTGGATTGTGACAGCAGGCAGGTACTCGCTGTAACCTGCGGAAACGGGGCGTTCCGCACAGAGATAAGCCTAGAATAAATTTGCGAATCGGAAAAACTCTATTTAATGAATCCCGATGAACATGGAATCAGAATAGAAGTTGAATAACTCCAGCTGATTTATAAAGTACCGCTGATTTAGGGCTGTACATGAGCAATTGGCTGGAGAAAATCCCTCTATAAAGATTGCACGGCTAATCCCCTACATAGAAAAATTCATAAGTTCGCTCTATATATAGGCACTTTTCGTCCAGCCTAACGGAATATAAATAGAGTAAATCGTCTATTATATCCTGTCCCGTCATAGCCAATATTCTCCCGCTATCCTTCGATCTGAAACCTTCTATCTCCATTCTTTATCGAGCAGGAATTAGTCGTTGCTCAAGCACAGTTTTCGTTGCTTGGGGTCCTTGTTGACCACAATAGTAAACGCTTACATTTGATGAGCCGGACGATTGAAAGGTCGTAATCCAACCGGCTGAAATTCAAATGGAGGTTTGATCCAAGTGTTTGCACGAACGGGCAAAAAATGGTTGTATGGCTGGCTGGCCGCCGCTCTGTTTGTTGCATCGATCATTGTTCCTGCTGCACCTTCGCGGGCTGCAGGGGAGAATATGCTGAGCAATCCGGGGTTTGAATCAGGGGACAGCGGATGGGAGAAGTGGGGCAGTCCGGTTGTAGTGACAACCGAGCAGCATGGGGGAGAAAAAAGTCTGCAGGTGAAACGCAATACGGGCGGAGCATCCGCGTCAGTGGCGGTACAGGAAGGCAAAACCTATCGCGTCGGACTTTGGGTGAAATTCGCCGGGACAGGGGTAACGAACGCATCGGTGGATATGGATATCTTCGGCACGCAGCAAGGTAAGCAGGTATTGCAATTCTCGGGCTCCACCAGCTGGGAATACCGGCAGCTGCTCTATACACCGGCTCCGGGAGTGCAGTATATCCGCCTGTCCTTCTGGAACAGTACAAGTAAAGACTATTACATTGATGACGCGGTCATCCGGGAGAATGTCGATATTGAACGGCCGACCATACCCGGCGCCTGGCAGACTGAGCGGGAGCCGGATTCACTGAAGCTGACCTGGTCCGGGTCGACTGATGATATGGCGGTAGATTCCTACCAGCTGTCATACAAAAAAACAGATGACCCTGCCTGGACTGTAGTGTCCGTACCTCATCAGGATACTGTTACGGAGTACACCTATACACTGGACAGTCTTGCCCCTTTTTCCGTCTACGCCATTATGCTGCGAGCCAGAGATGCCGCGGGTAACTTCTCCGATTCACGCATGGGGCTTGAAGCAACCCCGGGTGCCAATCTTGTGGCGAATGGAGATTTTGAGAGTGGTCTGATTTCCCCGTGGAAACAAAAAGGGACGGTTTCGACCGTTACCTATGACACCTATTCGGGTCAATATGCGGCCCAGCTCAATCCGGAATCTTTGCTTCAGTCGGGGAAAATATCCGCTGATACCAGCAGTTATCTGGTGTCTTACTGGAGCAAGCCTGCGGCCGCGCCGCCTGGTAGCCTTACAGTAAACCTTATTGTCTATCAGGATAGCGGTAAGACTCTGCTTCCGGTCACAACCAGTGCCGCTTCGGGCTGGACGCGTACTGTGCAGCAGCTGCATACCGGAAGCAATACCGAATTCCTGCGTCTGATGACTGCGAATGTTACAAGCGCGAATATCCTGCTGGATCAGGTATTTGTTGGCGCAATGCCGCAGCTTCCGGCAGATCTATCCCCCGGTGCTCCGGCAGGCTTGGCAGCCGGTAACATCGACGGCGTATCTGCGGAACTGGAATGGGCAGCTTCTACAGGCCCTTTTGGCGTGAAGTCTTACGAAATTTCTTACAAAAAAGCCGCTGAAGGCACATGGTCCAGCCTCTCTATTCCCGCTATTAACGGGAATCCGCTATACACGTACAAACTGGAAGGCTTATCGCCTGAAACCTTGTACGATATTTCCGTAAAAACGGTGAGTGAAGGGACTGCTGTTTCCGCGGCAAGTACGCTTCAGCTGACTACGCTGAAGATGCACCCGGTCAATCCGGGGGCTTCCGAGGCCACGAAAGCACTGCTGGACCGCTTATATGCGTCGGTAGGAAATGCTGTTTATACGGGTCAGCATAACTATTACGAAGAGCCGGCGAAGTGGTATGACACCGCTGCAGAGCTGACCGGCTACTATCCTGCTCTGTGGGGTTCGGATTTTGCTTATTACACCGGCGGAGACCTCGGCGAATTACGCCAGGCCATGATTGACGAGGCGATCCTTAAAGCTCAGAACGGAACGATGGTCACACTGACTTACCACGAGCCGCGGCCGATGGATCCGGCAACCGCCGGCTGGGAAAGTGTTACAGGAGATGTGACGCTGGCCGAGATGACGGACATTGTCACCCCCGGTACGGCACTGTATGACCAATGGGCGGCACAGGTAGACGAGGTAGCCGGATACCTGGCACAGCTCAGGGACGAGAACATTCCGGTCCTGTGGCGGCCGTATCATGAGATGAATGCCGAGTTTTTCTGGTGGGGGGCGCGGCCGGAGCTGTTCAAGCAGCTGTGGAACAATATGTATGACCGGCTCACCAATCTGCATGGGCTGAATAATTTAATCTGGGTCTGGAGCCCGAATGCGGAAAGCTCCTGGGCTTATGATTCGGCTCCATATTATCCCGGCCATGACAGGGTTGACGTTCTGGCTATGGATATTTACAACAATGATTACCGCGATACGTATTACAGCAAACTGGTTCAGCTCAGCGGCGGAAGACCGATTGCCATTGGCGAGAACGGAGAGCTGCCGGACATGGAAATGCTGCAGAGCAAACAATCGCGGTATGTGTATTTCATGACGTGGTCGCAGTATTTGACCGATAAAAATTCGCTTAGCAGCATCCAGTCGCTTTACAGCCATCCCCGTGCCCTGAACAATGGGGAAACGGGTAACGGGCCGTACGTTCCACCGCCTGCAGACAGCTACCTGATCGATGATTTTGAGGGCTACGGCGGATCCAACGGGGATCTGCGAAACAAATGGCAGCGCAATGTCTCCGGCAATGCGGCGACGGTTACGCTGGACACGTACCATCTGAGCGGAGGCAGCTACGGGCTGAAGCTGGATTACACCGTGGGTAATCCCGGCTACGCGGGCGTTTACCGCAGTATGGGCAAGGAGTGGCCGGGAATGGAGGCTATTTCCTTCTGGCTGCAGCCGGACGGATCGAACCGGCAGCTGGCTGTGCAGTTCCATGAGACGAACGGGGAAGTTTGGGAGGCCAGCCTGAAGCTGCAGGGTACTGACCCGGTGCTGGTGACCCTTCCATTTACAGTGTTTGCCCGGCCGGGCTGGTCTACCGGAGGCAATGGGGTGATTGATCTCGGTTCAATTAAGGAGTTTGCCTTCTACATTGCGCAGGGCAGCGGCACACCGGGCAGCGGAACGCTTTATATCGATGACATCAACGCTGTCAAATTCCCTGACGAACCGGAATAAGCAGCGATTTTCCGGGAACGAAGGGATCGTTGCTGAACTACATTTTTCGTTGGCGGCGGTACTGGTACGTCCTTCCTGCTGGGCATAAGATGAAAGTGTAAAGCAAAGACACAGGAAGGATGACAACCGTGCAGATCGAACGAAGGGTGCTTCAAACGCAGAAAGGGAGTTCTGATTCCTGGTGGTCCAGGTGGATCAGGCAGTGGGATTTACAGCTGATGGTGGTGCCGGCGCTGATCTTCATCCTTATCTTCAGTTATCTGCCTATGTACGGGGTACTGATGGCTTTTCAGGATTATCAGCTGTTCGGCGGTTTTTTTAACAGTCCATGGGTCGGGCTTAAACACTTCGAAGCGTTTTTTGATTCGCCTGACTTCTGGACGGTTATGCGCAACACGATTGTCATCAGCCTGCTCAAGCTGCTGTTTGGTTTTCCGGCCCCGATATTGCTGGCGCTTATGCTGAATGAGGTGCGGCAGATGATGTTCAAGCGGATCATTCAGACGGTCAGCTATCTGCCGCATTTTCTCTCCTGGGTAATCGTTGGCGGGTTCGTCGGTTCGATGCTTTCGACTGATAATGGAAGCGTTAACATGCTGCTGATGAGCCTTAATCTGACGACGGAGCCGATCAGTTTTCTGTCCGTGCCGGAATATTTCTGGGGTATTCTGGTCGCAACGGGAGTATGGAAAGAAATTGGATTTGCGGCAATTGTCTATCTGGCAGCGATTGCCGGCATTGATCCGCATTTGTATGAAGCCGCTTCCATTGACGGGGCGAGCCGTTTTAAGCAGATTCAGCTGATTACGCTGCCCTGCATCCGGCCGGTGATCATCATCTTCATGATTCTGGCTGTGGGCAATATTCTGAACGCCGGATTCGAGGATATCCTGATTCTGGCGACGAACCCGATTCTGCGGGATGTGTCCGATGTGATCGATACGTATGTCTACCGGATGGGGATTTTGAACAGCAGGTTCTCCTATGCGGCGGCGGCAGGATTGTTCAAGGCGGTCATTAGCGTCAGCCTGCTGGCCATTGCGAACAAGGCGGCCAGAAAAATGGGTTCAAGCTTATGGTAAGCGGCAGAGAAGCAGGCACAATTCACATTCACACAAAAGGCTATTCTTTTGTTACAGTCTATGGGAAAGCGGGGAACAGGTTATGATGAAGCTGACGCGGGGCGATAAGGTGCTGCAAGTATTGATTTATATCCTGCTGCTGCTGCTCGGCTTCGTCACCCTGTACCCTTTTTGGAACTCGCTGGTCATATCCTTCAATACGGGGGCGGATACGGCCTTCGGCGGCATTACGTTCTGGCCGCGCAGTCCGACCCTCGACAATTATGAAGTGGTCTTTCATGACAGCCGGATCGGCCAGGCGTTTCTGGTCTCTGTGCTGCGGACGGTGGTGGGGACGGTGCTGTCAGTGCTGTTCACGGCCATTCTCGCTTACGGGCTGTCGAGGCAGGAGCTGCTGGGCCGGAAATATTATATGGTGTTTTGCGTCATTACGATGTATTTCAGCGGCGGGCTTATTCCAACCTTCCTGCTGCTGCGTGAATTTGGCATGATGGACACCTTCTGGGTGCTGGTGATCCCGGGGCTGATTAGTGTCTATAACATGATTATTTTCCGGACCTTTTTTCTGGGACTGCCCGCAGGGCTGGCCGAGTCCGCGCGGATTGACGGCTGTAATCATATCGGTGTACTGCTCCGCATCGTACTGCCGATTTCAGGGCCCGTTGTGGCAACCTTAGCACTGTTCACGGCAGTCTGGCACTGGAATGACTGGTTCTCGGCCAGCATTTATATCAATGATCCGAAGCTGATTCCCATTCAGACCCTGCTGAAGCAGATCCTCAATTCCAATATTGTCACGGATCAGCTGCAGTCCATCGGGACCAATGCGGCGGCGCAGGACCGGCAGGCGATGATGAAGTCAGTGACGACCAAATCGCTGATTATGGCCACGACAATGGTGGCAACGCTGCCGATTATTATGGTTTATCCGTTTCTGCAAAAATATTTTGTCAAAGGTGTGCTGATAGGCTCACTCAAGGAATAGCCGCATTACTGTGTATAGTAAGTATAAGAGAGGGGTTATTCATTTGGAGCGTAAAAAGAGCTTGCCGCTGATGTCGGCTGTATTAGGTTTCGTGCTGCTTCTGTCCGGGTGCGGAGGAGGCAATAGTAATGCCGGTGTGCAAAGTACTGCGGAACCAACCAAAGCACCGGCGGCTGCTACAGAGACGGCTGCTCCCGCAGAGACGGCAGAAGCCACAGCTGCTGCTGCAGGAAGTACAGTGAAACCGGTCACCTTCAGTTATTACAGCAATTATGACTGGGATACGACGGAGCCGTGGGGGAAGGATTCCACCACTGCCTGGATCCGGGATAATCTTAAGGTTAATATGACAGCCGTGCAATCAAGCGGGGCGGCAGAAACCAAGTTCAGTACGATGATCGCCTCAGGCAGCCTGCCGGATGTCATCATGATGGACCGGGGTGCGAATGTAGAAAGGCTGCGGCAGGCAGGTCTGCTGGTGGCGCTGGATGAATATCTTGATAAATACCCTAATCTGAAAAATAACGCCGGTGAAGCGACGCTCGGTATGCTCCGCTCGGATGACGGCAAGCTGTACCAGTTCCCGAACTGGTATACATCAAGCCCGAACGGGAACGGCGGCTGGATCGTCAACCGGAAAATCTATAAAGAGCTCGGCTCGCCGAAGCTGGAAACCTATGATGATCTCTATGCTTACCTGAAGCTGGTAAAAGAAAAATACAGCGATGTTATTCCACTTGAGATTGGAGCCAAGGGGCGCGGGCTCGAAACGATGTATGGCGGGTTTGCCGAGAACAAACCTTACCTGGCCAAAATTAATCCGGTAGGCAATGAGCTGAAACCGATTTTTGCGGACCCTGTGTTCATCGAGAGCATGCAGTATGCCAGCAAGCTGTTCCGTGAGAAGCTGATCACCCAGGATGCCTTCACGCAGACGGGCAATCAGGTGACTGAGAAGCTGGTGACCGGCCGGGTGGCAGTCTATGCGGACGGCGATGTGGTCAATCCGGGCCGGGATGCGAACAATGCCTTGCGTACGGTAGACCCGGAGGGCGGCTACGACATGATCTGGCCGATTCATAAGGCGGGACTCGATCCCGCGAAGATTACACCGAACAATTACAATTCCCTTGGCTGGAATGTACTTGTCATTACCAAGAAGGCTAAAGACCCTGAAGCGATTTTCTCGTATCTGGACTGGTTAACTGGCGAGGAAGGGCAGCGGATTATTAACTTCGGGCGGCAAGGCCTGTATTGGGATGAGACAGATGCCGACGGTGTACCGATTCTGAATGAGAAGGGGCTGAACACCCCGCAAGCCGATAAGGACAAAGAAAGAATCGGCCGGTTCAACTGGGTCGGCAACACGACCTTTATTGATCAGACCAAAGCCAAGATGGATGCCCAGCTGCCGGCAGAGAAGCAGAACTGGACTACACTTGCCCAGCAGAAGGTGACCTGGAAAACCTCGAAAAATTTCACGGAGTTTGTGAATCTCGATCCGCTGCCTGATTCCGAGGAGGGCACGATTGCCTCCGCCGTGAATGATATTTTCGTTGAGGTGTATGCCAAAGCACTCTATGCAAAAAGCGATGAGGAAGTGCTATCTCTGTTGAAAAAAGCGGGCGAAGATGCCGATAAAGCCGGTTATGCCAAGCTGCTGCAGTTCCAGACCGAAAGATGGCAAAACAATCTAAGCAAGATGAAATAACGCTAGAGTCTGATGGAGACGTGGGGTATACTGAAGCCAAGTGTACCCCTTTTAACTAATAAATGTAAATTTCGTCGGAGTCTGTACAGCATGAGCATCAATGGGGCAGAATCTTTGGTTTCATCTAAACGGATTACAAGGATGGGATGAAATGTACAAGGTGCTGCTGGTGGACGATGAGCTGCTTGATCTGGAAGGACTGAGGCGTTTCATGAACTGGGAAGCACTCGGGATGTCCGTATGCGCTACGGCAAGCAGCGGATTTGAAGCAATGGAAGTGCTGGAGAACAACGCTGTGGACATTGTTGTCACCGACATCAAAATGCCGATTATGTCAGGAATGGAGCTTGCACGCAGAGCACTGGAGCTGAATTCGAAGCTGAAAATCGTGTTTGTCAGCGGCTATGAGGATTTCCAGTATGCCAAACAGGCGATCTCCATGAGTGCCTCCGGTTATGTGCTAAAGCCGGTGGACGATGAAGATATGCGCAGGACACTGGAAGAAGTCAAGCTGTCCCTGGACCGGGAGCAGGTGAATACCCATCTCCGGCAGTACATTTCCGATTCGGAGCCGCTGCTCAAACGGGAGCTTTTCAAGCAGCTGCTGGACGGAAGGCCGGATGAAGAGAAGGTGCTGCAGATGCTGCAGCGGATCGGCATATCCTGGCATGCTGCCAGCCTATACACAGCGGTGCTGGAACCTGATGATTTGAACTGGAAGCTGAAAGGCTACGGGGATGCCGTGAAGACGGGTATCGAGCAAAAGCTTGACACGGCAGTTGCACAGTTTTGCGCCGGGGAACGGATTCAGGCCTGCAGGCTGGATCGGTTCCATTTTGCATTCATTCTGGATAAGAGTTACGACACCGGAAGGCTGGAGGGGCTGATTCATCAGGCGGTCAGCGGTACTCTGCTTACGGTCACAATCGGAATTGGCCCGGTTGTAAACCGGCTGAGTGAGCTGCATCAGTCGTTTCAGCGGGCAAAGGAAGCGCTGGGCCTGAAGCTGTTCCTGGGGAAAGGCAGGCTGATCCACCACACGGATGCCAAGGAGCCGATTTCAGCTAATGCACGGGATCTGGACGGCATTCTGCAGTCCCTGTTTCAGGCGGTATCCTCTTACCGGCTGGTTGATATTGACGATTGTAATGAAGAACTGTTCATCTGGGTGGGTAAGATGGAGACTAAGCTGGAGATCTATCAGCTAATTCTGCATATTGTCTCGCAGCTGGACGCTTATCTGCATACGATTAACGAGGATTTCTACCTGCTGCTGGGGCTGGACCGGAAGCAGCTGGGTATTCTGTATCACCTGGAGACAACTCAGGATATGAAGTCCTGGCTCCGCCGCCGGATGTTCGAGCTGTCCGAACGGCTTCAGCGCAAACGCCAGGGCAAGAAACGAAAGCTTGTTGAGGAAATTGAAGCCTATATTGAAGAGCGTCTGGAGCATAATGTGATGCTGCGGGATGCCGCAAACCATTTTTCTTTCTCACCCAACCATCTGGGGCAGATTTTCTTCGAGGAGACGGGCATTTATTTCTCGGAGTATGTATCCTTGAGACGTCTGGAGCGGGCGAAGCAGCTGCTCGGCGATCCTAAGCTGAAGGTCTATGAAGCCGCAAACAAGGCCGGCTACAAAAACCTGTCGCATTTCAGCAAGCAATTCAAGGAACATTACGGTGTCAGTCCGGGCGATTACCGGAGACATCTGTAACATGCGGCGCATGCTGAATATGCCCTTTGGCTATAAACTGATCCTGCCTTATGTGCTGTGCCTGCTGCTCGCTGTAGGTACGGTAGGGGGGTTCGCCTACACGAATTCCGTAAACTCGCTAAAAGAGAAAACGCGGGAGAATATTCAAGGCACGCTGCAGCAGATGCGTGATAATATCCATTACCACACGGACAATATAGAACGGATATCCAATATGCTGTATTACAATTACAGTCTGCAAAGCGCACTGCGCCGCTACGATCAAGGCTGGTACAGCTATGAGACGATGACCAAGACACTGATGCCGGCGCTTGAGAATCTTCTAAACTATACGGGCAGTAATATAGGCTTGTCCGTCTATCTTCAGAACGACAGCCTGTCTGAGGTCTTCTATTATGACAATGGCCAGAATCCGCTGCTCTCGACCAAGCGGTATGAAATTTTTCATCTGAAGCGGATTGAAGCGGAAGCCTGGTACCGGGAACTGAGGCTCTCTGAAACCATGGCGGGCCAAAGGTTCTGGCGGCAGATTCTGCGTGATGAGGCGAACGGTAATATCTCGCTGCTGGAGCGGATGGATGATGTACAGCGCGGCAAGAGTATTGGAATGATCCGGATCTCAGTGCAGATCAGCGATCTGCTGGACGCCGTGGATTACCGGAAAATTGGCGGCTACAGCACACTGCGTGTGGTTGATGGAACCGGCAGGGTGGTCATAGAATCCTCACCGGAAAATGCGGCAGGAGAAAGCGGCCGTATGGAGCTAAACCGGCTGCTGCTGAGCGAGCCGCTGGATGGACTGGGCTGGGAGCTGCAGGCCTATGTTCCGAACAGTCTGTTCGATGAAAGTGCAGATAAGGTGCGAAGGATGACCCTACTCGTCTGTCTGGTCAGCGCGATTGTACTGGCTGGACTCGGAATCGGGGTGTCGAGTTATTTTTCGCGGCGGATTCAGAAGATTGTCGGCTCGTTGAATGACTTCCGGGACGGGGATTTTCAGAAGCGGATCAGCTATACAGGCAACGACGAGCTGG
The DNA here is from genome assembly GCA_927443375.1 of uncultured Paenibacillus sp. GTDB lineage: Bacteria > Bacillota > Bacilli > Paenibacillales > Paenibacillaceae > Paenibacillus_AQ. The sequence goes on from CAKMKL010000195.1 coordinate 10,529, forward strand.
GACAGATCGCTGCAGCCTTCAACCGGATGGGCAGCAACATCGAAGAACTGATTCACCGAAATTATGCTGTAAGCCTCCAGAAAAAAGAAGCAGAGCTGGAATCACTGCAGGCACAGATCAACCCCCATTTCCTCTACAATACCCTCTCTTCCATCAGCAGGCTGGCCCAGTTCGGCGATGTTCAGACGCTGCAAGTGCTGGTCCAGGAGCTGGCCAAATTCTACAGGCTTTCCTTGAACCGGGGTGAAATACTCACGACAGTAGGCAAGGAAATTGAACATGCGAAAGCTTATATTGCCATTCAGTCTATCAAATACGGTGACCGGATGAATGTCTATTACGTTATTGATCCTGATGTGCTGGAGTACTCGACCGTCAAACTGATCCTGCAGCCGATGCTGGAAAATGCGCTGGAGCATGCCTGGTTCGGAAGCACCATCGGCATCCGGCTGGTGGTGGAGAAGCGCGATTCGGACATCGTATTCAAAGTCATCGATACCGGGGTAGGCATGAAAGCCGAGACGATTCAGCAGATTCTGGACCCTGACGGTCCCCGGATCGGCTACGGCATCCGCAACGTCGATTCACGGATTAAGCTGCATGACGGCAGCCGCTACGGCGTGGTCATTGGCAGCCGTACCGGGATCGGCACCTGTATCCAGATTACTATTCCCCGCCGGATGTAGCAGACCTGCTGCCTTATCCGCGCTTAAGGAGTTTCGGTCCAATTGAAAAAATCTATAGTCACGGAAAAGTATGAAATTACCCTGGAAGGCGGTTCTACAGACTTTGAAACCGTACTTTCACTGGAACAGGCAGAGAGCGGTGTACAAGTTGTGACCCTTAGGCTGACGGCGGCAGTTCCGGCGCTGCCTCCTAAGCTGTACTTGACTTGGAGCTGTAAGGCAATAGATGTCCAAGGTCTGTGGCATCCGGCTGCGGAGAGAAACCGCGGTTTGATACCGGACTGGTGGGAAGGTTTTGCCTCCAGATCGGCATCCTCCGCGCCTGTCGTCTGTCTTTACGGCAGCCGTGGCCACAATGTGCTGAGCTTTGCCTGCTCGGATGTCATGAACCCGCTGAAGCTGCATGCGGGTCTGAATGAAGAGACGGCCAGCTTTCACTGTTCTGTGACGCTTTTCTCTGAACCGGGTGCGCCGCTGGCTTTCTATGAAGCCCGGCTAAGGCTGGATTCCCGCAGGATTCCGTACTTTCAGGCGCTGGCAGGTGTAGCGGACTGGTGGGCCGGCTTCCCCGGCCATGAGCCTGCCCCTGTTCCGGACACGGCCCGGGAGGCGATGTATTCCACCTGGTACAGCTTTCACCAGCAGCTGACACCGGAAGCGGTGGAAGCAGAATGCAGACGGGCGGCGGAGCTGGGCTGCAAGGCGGTTATTGTGGACGACGGCTGGCAGACTTCGGATGCCGCCCGCGGCTATGCCTATTGCGGAGACTGGAAGGCCAGCGCCGGCAAAATACCCGACATGAAGGCTCATGTCGCAGCAGTTCAGGAGTCAGGGCTTAAATATATGCTGTGGTATGCGGTTCCGTTCATTGGCAGGCACAGCACAGTATGGGAGAGCTTCAAGGACAAACTGCTCTATTTCCATGAAGGCTTCGGTGCAGGGGTAGCCGATCCGCGTTTTCCCGAGGTGCGGGAATATTTGACCGGTATCTATGAGCAGGCGCTGCTGGAGTGGAATCTGGACGGGTTTAAGCTGGATTTCGTTGACAGCTTCTACGCGCTTCCGGATGATGCAGGGAGGACAGACGGCGGACGTGATACGGCCTCTGTTCCGGTGGCTGTTGATTTGCTGCTGGGCGGAATGATCAACCGGCTGCGCCGCTTGAAGCCGGACATTCTGATCGAATTCCGCCAGAGCTATACCGGCCCCTTGATGCGTAAATACGGGAATATGTTCCGGGCGGGAGACTGCCCGAATGATGCGGTCCAGAACCGGATCAAGACGATAGACATCCGGCTGATCTGCGGCAATACGGCGGCTCATTCCGACATGCTGATGTGGAATTTGGAGGAGTCTGCCGCGGGTGCCGCGCTGCAGTTTATTAACGTCCTGTTCGCTGTGCCGCAGATTTCCGTCCGGCTGGCAGAGCTGCCGCAGCCACATATGGAGATGCTGATCTTTTGGCTTGGGTTCTGGCGCGAGCACCGGGATGTGCTGCTGGAAGGCAGTCTTGAGCCCTGGCATCCGGAGCTGCTGTACCCGCTGGTCATAGCCCGGAATTCCCGGAAGCTGATCGCTGCCGCCTATCTGGATATGGTAATTCCCTTATCCGGCGAGCTTCCGGAAGAAGTGCTGGTGGTTAACGGAACGCTGCTTACCCGGCTGGTCCTGGAGCTGGACAGAGATCCCGGGCAGCGGCGGGTCATGGTCCGCGATTGCCAAGGGAACACCGTTTCACAGGTTTTGGCGGCGATGGGTAAGGGGATTCATGTACTGGAGGTTCCGGCGGCCGGTGTGATCTCAATTCAGGAAGTTGTGACCTGATTTCATTCATGCTTATGTTATAATACTCCCAATATACACATATGGCAGCGCACCTTCCAGAACGGATCGCACGGCCGGAAAGGTTGAGGAAAGAATGCAGATAAGCAAAACGAATGCCCTGCGGATGCTGGACGCCAAGGGCATCAGCTACGAGGTCCATTTATATGACAATGAGGATGGAGCCGTCCACGGCACAGCAGTTGCCGAGAAAATCGGTAAGGCACCGGAAACGGTCTTCAAGACGCTGGTCTCGCACAGCGGGCAGAACCTTTATGTGTTTGTCATTCCCGTAGCCGAAGAGCTTGATCTGAAGAAGGCCGCCAAGGCCGCCGGGGAGAAAAAAATCGAGATGCTGCCGCTGAAGGATCTGCTGAAATGGACAGGTTATGTCCGGGGCGGCTGTTCTCCTGTCGGGATGAAAAAGCTGTATCCGACCTTTATTGAGCACAGCGCGGAAATTCTCGACACGATGGCCGTCAGCGCAGGTAAAATCGGCATGCAGATGGAGCTTGCTCCGCAGGAGCTTGCTGACATGACCGGAGCCGTATTTTGCGAGCTAATCAAATAATACGAGTATAGAGAAAGCAGTGGCCCGAAGATTCTCCGGAGCCACTGCTTTTTTTTGCTGTTTTCTTGGCTCAACACTAACATCAGTGCTTGATATTTGACGGAAATAAAAAAAGTAATTCATATGCCAATAAAGGGATTTCCCCCCTCTATTTCTATGGCCGACGTACTAAAAAGGGAAATAAAGGGAATTATGCACGCTGATTTTGGTGATATTCCCTTTGGAAGCGGGTAGAGAGAAGATTATAGGTATAAATTCCCTTTAATCTCAAAATAAAGGCGTTTCGTCCATAATTAGCGGGCGTTTTTCCCTCTAAATTCTCAAAAGGGCGAATCTGAAACACCAAATCGGCAACCTGTAAGACGTAGTTGCTCCAAACCCGATGAAACATCAGGCGGGCTTAGCTCAGAAGGTTCAATACACCATGAGCGAATAAAAAGTCAAGTGCTGATTTCGTGAAAGAGCCGCTTTCTTAGCTATTTTGTTATAAACGACTCAAAACCGGGCCGCCAAAAGCCCCACGTATTCTTTCAGTGCCAGTCCGGTACTTTGGAGAGCACTCCCCGAAGGAGCGAACTTCCCGGGATACAGTGCCGTACCCCGGCTGGCAGTATAATCTGTCGGATAGGCCAGCGGATCCAGTCCTGCCTCATGGAACTGTGCCATCGCCCGGGACATATGAAAGGCAGAAGTCACCAGAATAGGCTGGCGGAGCCCCAGTTCCTTCATAAGTGCAGCGGTATTTACGGCATTCTGCTCCGTATTAAGCGACTGGTTCTCCGTTAGAATGTCTGCTTCCGGAATCCCGAGGCCAAGCAATTGCCGTCTCGCGGTATCGGCCTCGTTGCCGCTGTCGCTGAACACCTGTCCGCCGGAGAAAAGGACCGGCAGTCCGTTTAGACGGTGCAGCCGTACGCCGGTCAGCAGACGGTTGGCGGCTGAACCCAGCAGGTTGCCTTCACCGTCGATATCGGGAGTACCGGAGGTTGCCCCTCCGCCCAGTACCACAATAACATCGCCGGTAATATTGTCTGGCTGCCCGTAATTATTCTCCAGGCTGCGGATCAGCGCATCGCCTACCCAAGGAGTCATCGAGAGATAGAGAAGCAGCGTAACGGCTGACAATACCATGGCCTGACGGCGGCTGCTGCGCCACAGCCAAATGGCCAGTGCAGCAAACAGGACAATAAACAAGCCTGGCGGCAGAATGAAACTGTAGGCAAATTTAATAAGATAAATCAGCAGGATCAACCGCCCTTTCCTTGTATGTATAACCCATAGCCGTATTGTACCATGAAGGAACCGGAGGTGCTTCTGGATCTGGGGGCGGGAATCCGGTACGGCTGTTCATTTAAACATATTAAGCGGGTCTATGCTCGCGGATTGAACGGTTTTGCGGTATAGCCTGGGAGTGACTCCTGTGATTTTTTTAAAGACTGTGTTGAAAGAATCCATGTCACGGTAGCCGACAGACTCGGCAATCAGCGGGACCTTCTGCCTGGAAGTCCGCAGCAGCTCACAGCTCTTCTGAATCCGCAGGTTCTGCAGGTAGGAGCCAAATGGCTGTCCGGTATGGGTGCGGAACATGCGCTGCAGATGTCTGACGCTCCACTTCGACATTTCCGACAGACCCGCCAGCGTAAGCGTCCCGGAGAGATTGTGCTCCAGATAGTGGAGAATTGCAGTAAAGTCAGAGCTCTCTGCCGCAGATTTGTCCATAGGAGCCAATTTTGTTCTGTATACTGTGACAATTAATTCGCTCAGCAAGGCAATCAGCATGGTTGCGGAACCCTCTCCGTATCCGGAGCCTTCGCGGTATAGACTCAGCATCAGGCGCTCGATAGTCCCCTTATCATCAAAAACGGAGAAGTATGGTGAGCCGCTCCTCCCAAGTCTCCCCAGATGCCCGCGGATGTGGGGCTCCTGCATAATAACGGAAAGACGTTCGACCATATGATCATCAAACAGGCAATTATAGACAATTAGGCGGTTGCCGTGGGCCTCTGACGTAGCGGGACGGAACACATGCGACACGCCTACCGGTATGACGAAGAGCATGCCTTTTTGCACGGGAAAAGTATCCTGTTCGATATGATGAAACCCCCGGCCTTCTGCTACATAACAATATTCAATAAAATCATGGGAATGAAAAGGAACGGCAAAGTCCTCCGTCGCACGATTGACCAGCAGATGCAATTGATTCTGCAGAAAAGTATCACTTGTGAACAGTTCGGCTTTTTGCTGCATGGAATCCTCCTCCTGCAAAATGGCCTGATTACCGGGAGGTTATGGCCTGAATGCCCGTTAATGTAAGCGGTAACGCAGCTATAATTATAAGACAAAGAACGTTTTATAGCTAATAAGGGGGGAATCATACCTATGTTGTGGGTCACTAAACTCCGCTGCGAGTATAAGGAAAACCCGCTTGGCCTTGATGTGCCGGCACCAAGAATCAGCTGGCAGCTCCGCTCCGGCGGCTGGAACTGTACACAATCGGCTTACCGGATTCAGCTTGCCCGGGATGCTGACTTCCAGATGATCATCTGGGATTCTGCAAAAGTACAGTCTGCACAGTCCGTGCATGTTGAATTAACGACGCTGAAGCCGGAGGCCCGCACGCGGTATTATTATCGTGTTCAGGTGTGGGATCAGGAAGGGAGCGGGTCAGCTTGGTCGGCAGAAACGGCTTATTTTGAAACGGGTCTGCTGGCAGAAGGGGAGTGGCAGGGGGGTTGGATCAGCGCCCCGGCAGCATGTTTTGCTCAGGATTCTGAGGTGTGTCCGCTGCTCCGTACGTTCGTACAAGTCGATGGGACTGTGGCCAGGGCCAGAATATATGCTACCGCACTCGGTTTATATGAATTGCAGCTGAACGGCAGCCAGGTGGGAGATCATTATTTCACACCGGGCTGGACGAGTTATGGCAAGCGGCTGCAGTACCAGACCTATGATGTCACCAGTCAACTGCACGAAGGTGTGAATACACTGGAAGCACTGATTGGAAACGGATGGTATAAAGGTTATCTGGGATATAAACAGGATAAAGAGATCTACGGTTCTGTAGCTGCCCTGCTGCTGGAAATGCACCTGTGGTATGAAGACGGCAGGGAGGAGCGTTTTCTTACAGGCCCGCAGTGGCAGGCTGCGGAAAGTGCGGTGCGGATGTCGGAGATTTATATGGGGGAACGGTATGATGCCCGCCTGGAGCGTGATATTACGGACCCGTCGCCGCATGGCTGGTATCCGGTTGAGCTTCATCAGCATTCTAAGAAGATTATCACCGCCCAGGAAAATGATCCGGTTACCAAGATCGAGGAGCTGCGCCCTATTGGCATACTGACAACACCGCAGGGTGACACCGTACTCGACATGGGCCAGAACATGGTCGGCTGGCTGAAGTTTACGGTTCAGGGAGAACGGGGCCGGACGGTTCAGCTTCAGCATGCGGAAATCTTGGACCGTGAGGGCAACTTCTACCGTGATAATATCCGTGCTGCCGAGCAGCTGATTTCTTATACGCTGAAAGGGGGAACGACAGAAACGTATGAGCCGCATTTCACGTTCCAGGGGTTCCGTTATGTGAAGCTTACTGGGTTCCCGGAGTCTGTCGGCCTGGGGGATTTCACAGGGGTCGTCCTGCACTCGGACATGGAGCGCACCGGCCATTTCGAATGTTCCGATCCCCTCGTGAACCAGCTGCATCATAATATCCTGTGGGGTCAAAAGGGTAATTTCCTTGATGTGCCCACCGATTGTCCGCAGCGGGATGAACGGCTGGGCTGGACCGGCGACGCCCAGATGTTTGTCCGTACCGCTTCTTATCTGATGAATACCGGGCCGTTCTTCACGAAATGGCTGCGGGATTTGAAAGCGGACCAGCTGCCGGGCGGAGGCATCCCGTTCTATATTCCGAATCTCACGGATACGTTCTCGGAAGGCTGGGGCGATACTGAACACTCCTCTGCCGCCTGGGGGGATGCCGCAACGATTGTCCCATGGACGATTTACGAAATGTATGGTGACCGGAGGCTGCTTGCCGAGCAGTACACCAGCATGAAGGAATGGGTCTCATATATTCATGGAGAAGGAGACAATCCGTATTTGTGGAATACCGGATTTCATTTCGGTGACTGGCTGGGTCTTGACTCCAAACCGGACAGCTATGTAGGAGCTACAGACCGGGACTACGTGGCTACCGCTTTCTATGCTTATTCTGTCGAGCTTACCGCCAAAGCAGCAGCCGTACTTGACTTGGCTGAGGAGGCTGCTTATTATCAGGAGCTGCATGGCAAAATAACCGAGGCATTCCGCAGCGAATTCCTCACGCCTTCGGGGCGCCTTGCGGTTCCGACGCAGACTGCCCAGGTATTGGCGCTGCGTTTCGGGCTCGTTGAAGGAGAGGCGAAGGTGCGGGCGGTCCATAAGCTTACCGGGCTGCTGGCGGAAGCGGGGAATCATCTGACGACCGGCTTTGTTGGTACCCCGTATCTGAATCCCGTGCTTAGTGAAAGCGGGAAGGGGGAGCTTGCGTATGAGCTGCTCTTTAAGCAGGATTACCCGTCCTGGCTGTATCAGGTGACGAAGGGCGCAACGACGGTCTGGGAGCACTGGGACGGGATCAAAGAGGACGGCAGCTTTTGGAGCCCGGATATGAATTCATTCAACCATTATGCCTACGGCGCGATCGGAGAATGGCTGTACCGCTATGTTGCCGGAATCGGACCGGATGAAGAAGAGCCCGGGTTCAAAGTGATCCACATCAAGCCGCAGCCTGGCGCAGGCATGGACTTTGCACAGGCAGCGGTTGAGACGATGTATGGCCCAGTCTCGTCCTCGTGGAGACGTTCGGCAGACGGCATGATGGAGATTGGGATTTCGATTCCGGCCAATGCCAGCGGATTGGCAGTACTACCGGGAGCACAGCTGGAGGGACTACAGGAGCAGTTACTGTCCGCCGGACAGGCGGCAGGGATCCTGGAGATGAAGGCGGTAAGTAATGGAGTAGAATGTAAGCTGGGTTCAGGCAGTTACCAGTTCAAGTACAATCTGCTGAACTGACGTAGTGGTTGAGCAAAGTCAGATTACTATAAACGCAGACGCAGTGCACCTTAGCTAGAGCTGTTCCAGTGAATCGCAACAGATTCCGGACAGCTCTTTTTGCGTACGAAAATAAGATTATAAGAACGGGTCTGGCCGGAACGGCACTGCAAAAATTTATCAACTACCGGATCACAGCAGCTGCTATTATAAACAGGGATCAGGCGGACAAGGGGAGATTCAGGGAGCTGCTGGCGGAGCTGAGCCAAGGGAATGCCTTTAGAATGTTCGCGCTGGAAGCTGATGCGGAAGCATGGCTGCTGCAAGTGTAATATAGAAAATTGTTGATGGAGTGAGCGATGGACATTCAGATCAGGGAACTGGAACACTTGGAGCAAGCCCGGAGCATAGAAATGGACAGCAGTTTTATCATTGATTCCATACTGGACCTGACTATTAACGGCGGGCAGATAGAATATAAAGTTAATGAGCTGGCCGATTACCGGAAAAGTTATGAAGAAATATCTGCCGGCGATTACGAGGAATATATCGGAAACCCCAATCGAAAGTGCTATTTGGCCTATGCGGGGGAAATCATTGTTGGGCAGATTTTGTTGAAAAAGCATTGGAATAAATACGGCTTTGTAGATTATCTGAAAATAGACAACAAATATAGGGGCTACGAAAGCTGCGGTTTTGTGATCGGCGGATTTGATGATCTTCTCTACAAGGGTTTACATCCCCAGACGAATGAAGCCGCAATTTATTGGTATCTGATGTTTGAATAGCAAAGGTTAACCAAAAGCATGGAACGAATCTTGAGGATTCTGTTCATGCTTTTTTGTTTGCTGTCGATTATTATCAATAAAAACATGAAAAGATTTAGTTAAATAGAAAATTCTAATTGACTAATTGCTGATAATGCTATTAAAATAAAACCGTTCAAGCTGTTCTCGCGATAATTGGTTCGTATTTGTATAAAATAAACCGAAACTCGCTGGAGAACATTTTTTCAATTCTTCAATGAAAGCGTTTTATATCCGAGTTGCAAAGGAGGCTGCTGTGTACCACAACTAATGCTTAGTTTCTTCTTAAACTACTCTTTAGAATCGGAGGATCTTACATCTTGAACAAAACAACTGGCAAGCTAACCGCGTCGCTCCTTGCGCTGCTGCTGCTCGTACCCTCGCCGATGATGGCGGCTTCCGGGACGGCGAACGAATCCGGCAAGACGGGACAGCTTACCCAAACCACGGTGTCTGACTATAAGGGCCACTGGGCAGAGGCTGATTTTCAGTCATGGGTAGAGAACGGGCTAATCACGGGTTATGGGAACGGCGTGTTTAAACCGGATCAGAATATCACCCGCGCAGAGTGGGTTTCACTGGTCAACAGAGTATTCAATCTGCAAACCCTGAGCGGAAGCAGTTTTAGTGATGTTGCTGAAGGCAGCACTTATTATACTGAAATTATGAAAGCGGTCTCTGCCGGGTATGTGTCGGGTTACAGCGATGGGACATTTCGTCCTGCCCAGACCGTAAGCCGCCAGGAAGCAGCTGTCATGCTGTACCGGCTGTTTCAGTTAGATGCTTCTTCGGCTGCTGCCGCACCTAAAGATGCTGCGGATCTTCCGGAGTGGAGCAGGGAGGCTGTGCTTTCCTTGCTGGGCGAAGGCTTCCTCAGCGGTTATGGGGATGGAAGCTTCAAAGGCTTGCGTTCGGTAACCAGAGCTGAAGCGCTGCGCATGATCAGCAAGCTGTCCGGACAAATCATTCTAAAAGGCGGCAGCTATAACGGTCTAAATGCCCGGAACGTAGTTATCGGTGCTGCCGGAGTAGAGCTCAAGAACACCAGCATCACGGGTAATCTGTATCTCACTGAGGGGATTGCTGAAGGTGATATTACACTCGACAATGTTAAGGTTGCGGGTAAAATCGTGGTGACCGGCGGCGGGGAAAACAGCGTCATCCTTAACAATTCAACGGCTGCTGTCTTAGTGGCAGACAAAAAGAACGGAAAACTGCGTATTGCGGCTAAAGGCAGTAGTGCTGTGGCTGATGTAAAGGTTCAGTCGGGCGTCAAGCTTGAAGAAGATGCTGCGGCAACCGGGGCAGGCTTCGGTAAAGTCACTGTGGAACAGACCTTGCCTAAGGCTGCAGTCATTCAACTGAGCGGCAGCTTCGACTCGGTAATCATGAACGCACTCGGCGAGCCAACATTGTACTTAAGCAAAGGCAGAATCTCTGAAATGACACTGAACCGCAAGGCGGGCATCCGCCTGGAAGCCGGAACAGAAATCATCAATCTGATTCCAAATGTGAGTGAAGCTATCTATATTCAAGGCAGCGGAAAGGTGACATTTGATCAGAAGTACAGTTCCCTGATCAAGCTGGAGACACCGGCGCCTACGGCAACAGCCACAGCGCCAGTAAGCAGCGGCGGCGGAACTACAGCATCACCGACAGCTACGGCTACGCCGGTACCGACATCAACGGCTACGGCTACGCCGGCACCATCTCCTACGGTTTCGCCTGCTCCTTCACCGGAGGCGACTGCGCCGGCGTTCAGCAACGTATCCGTGCATGACCCATCGGTGGTTAAGGACGGTGATACCTAGTATGTCTTTGGTTCGCATATTGAGGCAGCCAAAACTAAGGATCTGA
>CAKMKL010000196.1 GCA_927443375.1 uncultured Paenibacillus sp.
ACAAAAAGACTAGCGCAGGCGTTAAATAGTTCCCCATATCCATCGAAATATAAGGCATCAAAAACTGGTGGCGCACAAATTCCCAGATGCCGACCATAACCGTTGGAAGCAGCAGAATTAGCAGCTTGATTCTCGTATACGTTGCTGTCCCCTCCTAAATCCTGATTCTAACCTTACCATCTCAGGCTAGCTCCGGCATGACTCTTTCGGGCTATGCCTTTTCTATAAATGTTACAAAATTAAGTATTTAAAAAGTAACTCTCTCATCCGGCAGATTATATACATTGAGATTCCCTGATTTGATCCGCTAGTAGCGGTTGAAATCTGTGAACAAAGGCGGACGCTACCGCTCTTACAGTTCCAAAATTCCCTCCGTCACTTCTTCCTATATGTTTATTTTCTAAGTTCAATTTATATAGTTCAACCTCTATTTCATAGCAATCGCCGGACGAAGCAGCCTATACCTATTATTCACGATTGCCGTTCGCGAAACAACATCCGATAAGGTAAACTAGGAGCAAAGCGCCACACAGGTGCACAAATCTAGTTAACTCTAACAGGAGCGGAAATGAAATGAAACGGATAACGATTCTTATCGCCGATGACGATGCCGAAATTGCCGATCTGGTCGGGCTGCATCTGGAAAAAGAGGGCTATCATCCCGTCAAGGTTACCGACGGGAGAGCCGCTGTTCAGGCGGTTCAATCGCAGCATATTGATTTGGCGGTACTCGATATTATGATGCCCGGGCTGGACGGGCATGAAGTGACCCGGCAGATCCGGGAGCAGCACAGGCTGCCGATTATCTTTTTGAGCGCCAAAACCTCGGATCTGGATAAAATCACCGGCCTCGTAATCGGAGCCGACGATTATATGACGAAGCCCTTCAATCCCATGGAGCTGGTCGCCCGGGTGAACGCGCAGCTGCGCCGTTCCATGCAGCTGAACCAGCCGCAGGCCGAACAAAAGGCGGTGCTCGAGGCCGGGGGCCTGATCATTGATCCGGACCGCCGGACTGTTGTTCTCTTCGGGAACAATGTGGAACTGACGCCCAAGGAGTTCGATATTCTCTATCTGCTGGCAAGCTACCCCAAGAAAGTATTCAGTGCTGAGCAGTTATTCCAGCAGGTCTGGGGTGAAGCCTATTATGAGAGCGGGAATACGGTTATGGTGCATATCCGCACGCTGCGCAAAAAGCTTGGCGAGGAGCAGAACAAAAATAAATGGATCAAAACCATCTGGGGGTAGGTTATACATTCAATGGCTAAACTGTTCCGAAGCTTCCGCTTTACGATGATCCTGCTGCTCGTGCTGAGTATGCTCTGCTCCGGTACGCTTACCTATGCACTTTATAAGGTTTTACAAACCTATTATGTTTCACAGGTTAAGTACGAGGACCCTCTGGCCAGGTTCCGCTACATCATCGGCAATATTGGCGATCTGAATTTCTTCCTGATTGTTTTCATTCCGCTGGCACTGCTGTTCTTCTTCCTCTTTACGAAGCCCTACGCCCGCTATTTCCAGGAGATTTCGCAGCATATCCGCCATTTGGCTAACGGAGACTTCAACAGCCGGATTGTTATTTCCGCAAGAGACGAGTTCGGCGATATTGCCGCTGATTTGAATCTGGCCAGCGGCAAGCTGCAGCAGGCGGTGGAGCGCGGGGATTTCGCCGAGAACAGCAAGGATCAGCTGGTGCTGAATCTGGCTCATGACCTGCGTACGCCGCTAACGTCTGTGCTGGGTTATCTCGACTATGTCTTGAATGACAGAGAGCTATCCGCCGAACAAATTAGGCATTATACCTCGATTGCCTATACCAAGTCCCAGCGGCTGGAAAGACTCATAGATGAGCTGTTTGAAATCACCCGGATGAATTACGGCATGCTGACTCTTGATAAGCATCCCCTTGACATAAGCGAGCTGCTGGTTCAGTTAAACGAAGAGCTGTATCCGCTCCTGGACAACAACGGGCTCCTTGCCCGGCTGGAAATCACACCGCAAATGGAGATTGAAGGTGACGGCGAGCTGCTGGCACGCGTGTTTGAGAACCTGCTCACCAATGCCGTGCGCTACGGCAGGGATGGCCAATATCTCGACATCCGCAGTTACCCCGAGGGGGAGCAGGCGGTCGTTCAAGTGATCAACTACGGCGGCAGCATCCCGAAGGCGGATCTGCCTTATCTGTTCGATATGTTCTATACCGGTGACCGGGCTCGTAGTCATGCCCAAGGCGGCACCGGACTTGGTTTATTCATTGCCAAAAATATCGTAGAGCAGCATAACGGTACAATCACAGTGAATAGCGACCCTATCCGTACGCTCTTCGAAGTCCGTCTGCCGCGGCCACAATAATTCTGCTAAGCGAATTTAAGAAAAACTTTAACTTTACCCCACTTCTTTTTAAACGGTTCCCTCTATTCTTTTCTTTAGACATGAAGATAAGGAGGAACCGAAATGAAGAAGTGGGTTTTTTGGGCTGTCATCCTTTTGCTGGTGGGCTATGAGGCGCTGCATCAGAATAAGGAGGTTAACTATAAGACGCATGGAGCAGAAACTGTCCGCGCTATGACTGGAGAATCCGGAGGTTTTGATATAACGGTCCTTTCGAAGAATCAGATTTATCAGGGGAATCTGCTGCTTGTCAACAAGGATTATCCTGTACATAAGACGGGGGTAACCCCCGACATCGTTAACCTGTTCCAACATCAAGAGCTGACGGAAGGATACGGGCTGCTGAACAACAAGATCTTGCTGTCGCAAAAGGTAGCGGGAAAGTTCTCGGCCATGGTAGAGGCTGCCAGACGCCAAGGCATTACGCATTTTCTGATCAGCAGCGGTTACCGCGGCAAAGAGGAGCAGGAGCGGCTCTATGAGGAGAAAGGCGCGGAAGTTGCTCTGCCCCCCGGTCACAGTGAGCATAACCTCGGATTGTCGCTGGATATCGGATCTACACAGATGGAAATGAACCGTGCACCTGAAGGGCAATGGCTGGAGGGAAATGCCTGGGACTACGGATTTATTTTACGTTATCCGCAGGATAAGACGGACATCACCGGCATCCAATATGAGCCCTGGCATTTCCGCTTTGTCGGACTGCCGCACAGCATCATTATGCGTGACAAGAACTTAACACTTGAGGAATATCTCGTATTCCTTAAGGAGCAGAAGACCATTACAGCCACGGTGAGTGGTGTAAGCTACCAAATTTCATATGTTCCCGTTACCGGCAACACCCCGTTTCCCATTCCCGCAGGGCAGCATTATGAGGTCTCGGGCAACAACATGGAGGGAGTCATTGTAACGGTATATCCATGACAGCACTCAACAAAATTTAAGGAAGGCGGAGATTCCGATGAATCTTCTTCATAAATTTCGTCCTTACGGATTACAGGCAGCGTATGCAGTATATATGTACGTCTTGTTCAAAATCATTCTGTTCAAGTTCAGTCCCATTGATTTCACTTTCCTCTGGCATCAGCTGCAGCGGAGTCCTGATACCATAGTGCGTCAGCTGCGGACGGGTAATTTTATCCCATTGGCGACAATAGCTAATACCTTTCATCATCTTACAGCTACTACGCTGTTGAATTTTATCGGAAATATAGCGCTGTTCCTGCCGTTTGGCCTATTTGTAGCGTTCTTGTCTCCAAACCAGAGCCTTTCCTTGCGCGGGCTGGTCCTACGGGCTTTTGGATTAAGTACCTTGCTGGAATGTGCACAGGGACTATTCTCGATCGGAACCTTTGATGTGGATGATCTTATTCTCAATGCCTTCGGGGGCATGCTGGGTTACGGCCTATTCAGACTGTGGACGCTTATGCGAAAAAGCCCTCCGTCCACGGTAAAGTGACGGAGGGCCGTTCTGCGCTTTTCAGCCAATGATGCCTTTGAAAGGAGAATTAGAATATTCCCATACTAAGGTATCTTTCCCCTGTATCCGGTGCAATACACAGCACACGCTTGCCGGGGCCAAGCCTGCGGGCTTCCTGCAGTGCCGTCCATACTGCCGCGCCGCCGGAAGGGCCGATTAGGATCCCCTCTTGACTCGCCAGCACCCGGACGGTCTCCAGGGCATCTTCATCGGCAACCTGGACAATTTCATCATAGACCTCAGTATTGAGAATCGCCGGGATGAAGCCCGGGCTGGTGCCGACCAGCTTATGCGGTCCCGGCTGCCCTCCGGAGAGCACCGGCGAACCTTGCGGCTCCACGACTACTACACGAAGATCCGGCAGGTGCCTGCGCAGCACCTCACCCGTACCGGTAATCGTTCCGCCGGTTCCAGAAGTGGCTACGAACACATCAAGCTTACCTTCCATCTGCTCCAGGATTTCCGGTGCTGTCGTTGTACGGTGAATGTCTGGATTTGCCTTGTTCTCGAACTGTTGTGGAATAAAGCTGTCCGGTATGCCCGCACCCAGCTCCAGTGCCTTAGCTATCGCTCCCGGCATCCGCTCTGCCGCAGGAGTCAGCACCACTTCCGCGCCGTACGCTTTCAGGATATTAATCCGTTCCTTTGTCATATTATCCGGCATAACGAGAATAGCTTTGTAGCCTTTGGCAGCAGCATTCATCGCCAGGCCAATACCTGTATTACCGCTCGTCGGCTCGATAATCGTGCCGCCGGGCCCCAGTCTGCCTTCCAGCTCTGCCTGCAGGATCAGATTATACGCCGCCCGGTCCTTAACACTTCCGCTGGGGTTAAACATCTCCAATTTCACATATACGTCCGCGTCATCCGGCCCGGTCAGCCGGTTCAACCGGACGGCCGGTGTGTTCCCGATCAGTTCCGTAATATTATTCACTACCAGGGATCTCATATTTTGTCCTCCTTATTCCTAGCCTTATATACCTTCTGTATCCCCCATTGTAGTCTTAGAGGCTGGCATTTGTCGATTGGCGGGACTGGCGGAGGCTAACTTAGACGATAGCTGCAGATTACGGTAGAGTGCGCTTGATAGGGACATAAAGATCAATCTTCGCCTTGCCCTCTGGGTCAGCATAGGGATCATTCATGCAAAACTCCAGCGCATGTCTGTCATCCGGTTCAAATTCACTGTTAGGCAGCCACCCGCCGTACACGCTTTGGTAAGCAATCGCTAATTTGTCAATCGTATCGTAGAACTTGTACAGCGCATATTGCCCCCCGGATAACGTTTTAAACTCAATGCCCGAACCGCTCTCTGCAGAGAATCCTTGCGGAAGTGTGATGCAAGCATCGTACCTGCAGAATTGCTCGTCGGTTACACTTGGATCATCCAAGGAGATTCCGATAAAATATTGCTCCCGCGGTATACCATTCTCCTGCGCCCACTTGCCGAGCGTTTCCCAAGCTTTATGCGTTTCAAGATAGCTGCCAATGTGTCTTGCAAATGCCACCTGATAGCCTGGCAGCTCTTTTACCTCAATGTTCATATCCCACACTCTCCTCAGAAAATTATTATTGTTCTTGCTATTCAAATCATAATTTCTTGAGAGGGACAAATCTTCCTGATTATTGCCGGAGGTTAACGGAATGTTGCTAAGTTCCTGCATAGACCTTCTCATTGCGCTTGGTGTGGTCTTATATCGCTTTTTGAAGGATGAATTGAAGCTGGAGACGGAAATAAAGCCGCATAGCGATGAAATATCCAGCATCGTTTTGTTCGTTGTCGTCAGATAGGTAACCGCATGATGCAGACGTCTCTCCGTAAGATAGGTCATTGGCGTTTTATGTATGACTGCCGAAAAGATTCTGGAAAAATGAAACTTCGAGAAATTCGAAATCTCAGCGAGCCTGCCCAGAGTCAAATCCTGTTCCAAATTCTCCTCGATAAACTGAAGAACAGCCTGAATACGTGCCATGTAATCATTATTCACCTGATTCCCTCAATCCTGATAATATTATGGATACAGAATAAAAGATGTCTGTTCAACCTGTTACTATTTCTCAGAATAGCAAGATGTTACTGGTTTATGCAACGAGTGATCCCTCTTTTGCAATAACTTAGCTGAAAGCTTTGTCTGAGAGGAAATTATGGCCGTGCATCGAATATGTTAACGTATTGGAGGCTGGTTTATGACGGCTAAACGAAAAAATATGGATCTTTATGTATTGCTGGCATCTGTTGCGATTATTGTTTATTTTTTCTTCGTAGCTGCGCCGTATGGAGACCGGCATGGTTTTTTTAGTGAAGCAAGCATGCCCGAAGACGGTCAAATCCTGCCCTATTTCTTAATGACAACGCCTCCCTTGGCCGTTTATGTTCTCTTTTGCATTCTAAGCCTGAAACGGTTAACCTTTTTACGTTGGCTGAATTATCCGCTGATCATCTTTAATATTCATCTGTTCTCTTTATTTTGCCTTTCGGCATTTAACGGCGGAACCATCTTTTGGCTGATTTTGATCACAGGTCCAGTCACTCTGGTCCTGATAATTATTTTTCTGATTATAGGATTGATTAAAGACCTGAAATATCTGCGGGGAAAAAGAAGCCAATAGAAAGACCCCGCCGTCATCCGGCAGGGTCTTATCTTTTATTCTCTGGGAGAGAACCCTATAAGTATCCAACATCTTCCTGAAGGTTTCCTGAATTACCCGAATCTGTATCACATTTGCTCAAAACAGTCTACCTGCGTGGCTAAGCTACGTTAAACCTTGCTACCAGCCCCTGCAGCCCTTGCGCCATAGTGCTAAGATTGCTTGCGGAAGAGGCGATTTGTTCGACCGAAGCCATCTGCTCCTGAGATGCAGCGGAGACATGCTGTGTATGGGAGGCGGTTGTTTCAGAAATCTCCGTTACGTTGCGGATGGAGACAACAATCTCGTCCGTAGCCGCCGTCATTTCCTCCACGGCTCCCGATACCTCTTGTACTTGCCCGGCCAGCGTGTCAATCGAAATCCGGATTTCACCGAAGGAACGGCCAGCCTGCTCAATAATTCCGGTTCCCTCCTCTACCTCACTCATGCTGCTCTTCATCATTTTCACCGCACTCGCAGCTTCGGTCTGAATGCTTGCCGCCATCCCGGCAATGAGACTGGCCGATTCACCCGATTGTTCTGCCAGCTTGCGTACCTGGTCAGCAACCACAGCGAACCCTCTGCCCTGCTCTCCGGCACGCGCGGCTTCGATGGTTGCGTTCAGTGCCAGCATATTGGTCTGTGAAGCAATTCCTTTAATCACGTCCACGATACTGCCGATTTCCTGTGAACGTTCCACGAACCCAAGCACCTGCTGGGACAGGGTTTGAATCGAGCGGTTGATGGAAGCCATCTGGCGGGAAGCCGCCTGCAGCGACTCATCGCCGGAAATGGCATACTCTGCGGAACACAGGGAAGCATCGGAAATATCCTGCACACTTGCAGCGATCTGCTGGATCGCGGCGGACATCTCCAGAATGGTCGTCATGTTGGTCTGCAGATCATTCATCTGCTTATCCGTACCGGAAGCAACAGTGCCCATAATATCAGCAATCCGCTCTGTTGTTGCTGCGGTCATTCCGCTGTCCGTAGTAAGCTTCGAGGAAGATACGGCCAGGCTGTTCGCGGACTGGCTGACTTGTCCGATGATGCTGCCAAGGTTATCCGTCATCCGGTTAAAGTGGCGGGCCATTTCACCGATCTCATCCCGGGTGCGGACCGTCAGCTTGCGGGTCAGATCTGCTTCACCGTCAGCAATCTCCATCAGCTGCCCGTTCATATCTCGGATAGGTTTCAGAATCCGCTGCGACAGGAGCAGTGCAATAACTGCGGCCAGCAGTACAGATAAGCCTGTTACTCCTAAGCTGATGCCCATTGCCGAGCCGCGGTGCGTTTCCGCCTGGCTTTGCTCAGCCGTTATCTCTTCATTCAGCATGTTCTCAAATACCAGCTGGGAATCTATGATCATATCCAGAGAGAGATTGGTGAACTCTTTTTGCGCAGCCGGGAAGTTCCCTTCCTTAGCCAAAGCGAAGGCACTTTCCAGCGCGGTCAGATAAGTGCTCCATCCGGTTTCCAGCTCCGTAATCCCTGCCAGCTCCGCTTCACTTAATCGGGCATTTTTGAGCTCCGTAATGGCCGCCGTGATTTCCGGAATCTCCGCTTCAAAAGCAGTCAGATTAGTCTTTCTGTCACCATCCGTATTGCTCATCACATATCTGGCGGCAAGCCCGTCCGCCGTGCGGATGCTATCAGTCAGCTCCTGTACCAGCGTCAGCTTGCTGTAATTGTGGTTGATCTGGTCGGACATCATCGTGGCTTTACCCTGAAAAAATGTATTGCCCGCAATAGCGAATATAAATACGAGAATAACGGCAGTGAAACCTAATAAAATTCTTGCGCGAATCCCTTTGAACATAAATAATATCTCCCCATTCTTATGTAATCTGTGATGCTATATGCGGTCCTCCATTCTCTTAGCAGCAGCAGGCCTGCCGCTTCCGCTCTTATGCTAAACATCTCCTCTGGCTTTATCCTACGGCCTAAGCCTTAAATGGACCTTAAATAGCCATAAGCTTAAGCTGAACATTAGCTGAAAGTATGCTTGCCCGATAAACAGCAAAAAAAAGACCGTCCTGAGCGGCTCCAGGCCAGACTCAGCGGTCATATGGTCATCCAATATCAGTTATTCATACAAATTCCCGTTAGCCAGCTGGGCCAGACGGGCTTTATCCAGCACACTCAGGCGGCCGCGCTTCCGTTCAATAATTCCTTCCTCGATGAAGCGGCGCACAATCCTATTCAAATGGCGGTAGCTGGTCCCAAGCAGGTCCGCAGTCTCGGTTAGGCTGGAGGTGCGGATTTCCTCAACCCGCTGGCCTCCGACATTATCTTCGAACAAGGACATCAGATAGCTGGCAAACCGGTTCTCCACCGGATAGAGCAGATTCAGGGCAGAGGTCTGGCCCAGCGTATACATCTTATGGCTCAGCTCCCCCATCAGAAAACGCAGCAGCACCGTATTCTCCTCCAGCTCCCTCAGCAGCATCTTCCTACCGGCCACCAGGAGCAGACTATCGCCTACGGACTCCACTTCATTTTTGACCGGATACTGCCGGAGCAGCTCCACATCCCCGATCACTGACATCGGCCTTGCGAACCGCACCAGCATAGATTTCCCGTTCGGCAGCAGCGTATGAATTTTCAGCTTCCCCTGCACGAGAATGAACATGCTCTCCAGCCGGTCACCAACCGAGCAGACCGCCTCCCCGTCACCATACCTTCGCAGCTCCATAGCCGCAATAACCCCGCTGCTGAACATCTCCCGGAGACCATTTGTTTCGGCAAGCCTATGAACTACTTCCGGGTCAATGATCGACTGCATCCAACCTTCCTCCTTCTACACAAGGACCGCTGTCCAATTGTAATAACTGTAACACAACCCTTTGTCTTCAGGAAGAATGTACCCTTAAGGCGTCTGCTGCGTTCCGAGATACCGCTCAAGCGCCTGCTGCCCCCGGTAGGTAGAGATGTTGAAGGAAGGCCATTCCTGTGCGTCTAGCGATGGTTCAGACCTTTTCTCACGCAGGCTCTGGTCGAGCAAGCCGTTTTCCTGTTTACTGAACGCAATCAGCTTCGGAACGGCTTCCCACGACAACTCCATCAGATAGTGTGTATCCAGCTTTCCGCTGGACTCATAACGGGCTATATTCTGGCCGGCGATGATCCGGTCCATTCCGATATAATTCATGATCACGTAGGCGAACAGGCCAAGCACAATGTACCATTTCATCAGCGGAAACTGTGCCCGGCTAATCCGAACTGAGGCCAGAACCAGTAGCAGCCCAAGGAAGATCATAAAGGCATGTACAAGAAAGCGAATCTGCGTATAGCCGTAGGCTTCTTCATATAGGGCCAGCCGGGAATAGGCAGAATACAGCATCACTATTGAGCACAGCACCATAATATAGAGCAGCATACGGATGAAGGTCTGCAGCCTGGCTTTGGCCTTCCCGAGAGCAAGCAATGACAGCAGCAGGATGGCAAAATTGATTGCCGTCACCAGCATCAGCTCAAAAAAACCGCTCCGGGCATAGTCGGCATATGTACTGTCCTGCGGCAGGATGCCATCCCAGGCACCGAACAGATAAGAGAATTGAACCGTAACAAACAGAACATAAACAATATTAATCATGGTCAGAACCGTCGTGATGATGACCGGATCAAGGGTAAAGCTTACAGGTGCAACATTCCCTTCACCCTCAACTTTCCCTTCCTTCAGCTCTAGACCCGCTTTATTGTGCCAGGGAGCAACAAAGCCCCAGAGATAACCGAACAACCCCATTCCCAGCAGGACACTCCATAGTGTACGGGCAAAACCTTCATCGAATGAAATCCGCTCCAGCAGATCGGGAAATTGATATAACACCTGATGGAAGACTCCGTCCGCCGAAGAGAGCAGAGAAACCACTACCAGCAGAAGCGGAAACGAAAAAGCCAGTCCGATCAATACCTTGATGATCACCTGCTTGCGTTCCCCCTGAATACTGCGGCCGCTTGATTGTTTGATAACGGCAAATACCGTAGGCCAATGCCTCAAGCTCTGGGCAAAAAAGTGCTCCAGCGCTGCACCGATCAAGCTGAACCTGCTCCAGGAAGGCTGGCGGTAGCTGAGCATATAAGTCATATGTAACAGAATCAGCGCCGGTAGCACCAGCAGGTTCAGTGCGATGAAAAACCAGTTGGAGAACAGCATAAACGTCATAGACAGCAGAAAAATTGCACCTAACCAGACATAGCTGAACCACGTGGACGGACGCAGGCGATCTTTGGCATAGTAGAGCATGAAGCCATAAAACAGGGCCACGAAGATGGGATATGAAACACCGGGCATATGGCCAAAAAACAAATATTGATGCACAATTGCCAGTATAAAGGCTGCAGCCAGTGCCTGAAGCGCAGTCTTCGGATGAGCAGGGCCTTTCTCTTCCATGGGAATCCCTCCAGTTGATCACTTTCATATCCTGATTCTAGCTGATAAAATAAGAAGAAAAAGAGAAAAAAACCCAAGTTCATTTCCTATTTTATAAAGGAGGCCACCTGCCGTGAAGCTGCACAGCCAATTTCTGAAGCTGCATTCGCAGCATGGAGGAGCGGGGGAAGCCGCGGTTACTCTGGACGAGCTGGCACATACCCTGAGCTGCACTCACCGGAATGCGCTTAATGTAATTAACAAACTGGCAGAACAGGGCTGGATCCGCTGGACGCCAAGCCGGGGACGCGGGCGCCGTTCTTCGCTGAGTTTCCTGGCGGGTGCTGAAGAGATTGCGCTACAGTCCATGATGCAGGCAATCAGCAGCAGCGATATGCGCAGCACTATTGATGGTATCCGCAGGTATGCCCGCTCCTCCTCCCTGCAGGATACACTTCAGGGCTGGCTGCTTGCCTACTTCGGGCATCATTCCGAGATCCGCAGTGATAGACGGATTGATACCTTGCGGCTTCCGGTAACGCAGCACCTCCATAACCTGGATCCGCTGTATATGAATCTTCTGGCTGAATCCTTTGTTTCAAGCCACATATTTGACGGTCTGGTGTCGCGCAGCGGCGGACAAGGCGGGATCAGACCCGGACTGGCCCATGCCTGGGATACGGATGAGAAGCGCACGGTCTGGACCTTTCACTTACGCAAGGATGTACTGTTCCATCACGGAAAGGTATTAGCCGCTGAAGATGTCGTATACTCCTTTGAACGGATGATGAATACTTCGCAGCGCATGCTTTACAGCAACATCTTCAAGGAGATCCGGGAAGTCAAGGCGCTCAGCCCGACTACGGTCCGCTTTTTGCTGAAGAAACCGAACGAGCTGTTCCTTCCCTTCCTCTGCACCAGCCGGGCTGCCATCGTTCCGCGTGATCTGGAGACAACACTTGCCGGCAGCTTCGGGCGCAGACCGGCGGGAACCGGACCCTTTAAGCTGGTGGAGATGAATGAGGATATGTGCGCGCTGGAAGTATTCCCTTATTATTTCCAGGGACGGGCTCACCTCGACCGGGTGGAGATTCTCTATGTCCCGTGGGACATCGCTTCGGCTGAAGGTGAGACAAGCTCTCCGTTTCATATCATCCCGAACCCTGCCACCTCAGGCTCAGCTGTCTGGAGCCGGATACACTCGGAATCCTCAGTGCGGAAATTCATCACCTGCAATACGAAAAAAAAAGGACCGCTCAGCGACCCCCTGTTACGTGCAGATGTACTCTCCTGTTTACATGAAGGAGCCGCGGCGCAGGGGCCGAAGCAGCAGCAGGCTGATACGCCTGCATTGCAAATCGCAACCATCCCGCAGTATGCCGGTGATGCCGAGGCCGTTGCTGTAAAGCTGTCGCACCGCGGATATTCATGCAATGTATTATCCGTCTCCCCCGAGGAATTCAAAGGTCCCGTCCGCCTGCTGGCCGATCTGATCGTCTTCTCCCTGCTCCGCGATCAGGATGAGCAGCTCAGACTGTTCGACTTATATTCTACGATGGTGCAGCATATTGAGCCGCGCACACGGGCCGATATTGAAGGACGGCTTCAGATCATTGCGCGCGAACAGGATCAGAAGGCCCGTGCCGCAGGCTTTCAGGCGATAGAAGACAGCCTGAGGCATAAGCACCAGCTGCATATCCTGTATGAAAAGCCTGCGGAAACAGCCTATCTGCCCTCTGTCCGCGGGGTTACCTTTAACAGCCAGGGCTGGGTAGACCTGCGTCACCTGTGGTTTCCACCGGAATTGTAAATCCCTGTACTACTCAGGATTATTCCTTACCCGGCAAGGTTTCCAGGAGTCCGCGGCCAATCAGATTGGCCGAAATGGGTGCTTTGCCAATCTCCCTGGCCCAGAGTGACAGCTGACCGATATGATGGATCTCATGAGCGATAACATGGCGCATAATCTCTCCCCAGCCATCAGTCACTTCCGAGCCGTCCTGGCGTACATCCGTGTAAATCTTCCGCTCCAGCCCCTCATTCCACGCCAGGACAAACGCTTCTACCTCCGGCCGGAAACGCGCGTCTAGCGCTCTGACCTTCTCCAGCGTATTATAATCGGCAAAATCCTCCTGAAAATCCGGTTTGCCCTGCATCACCATGATCCAGCTCCACTCCACATCGGCGATATGAAACAGCGTCTTTAGAATCCCGCCAACTCCTCCGACCCGCGGCTGCAGCAGCTCCTCTTCACTCAGCTCCTCACACCATTTATACCATTCTTCCCTAACCATCCAGTTATAGCGAAAAAATGTCTGCATGAATACCTCCAATGCTTAAAATTTAATAGAATAATTGTGTCCAGTGTATCACAGCCGGCTGCAGCACCGAAGGTAAAAAATAAGTATAAACTGCATTAAGGCCCGTTCATGTTCGCAAATATGGAATCTATCCCAAAACTCAGAGCCGTAATACCGTTACCGGTTCATTATCGCAGATTTCACCGTTTTCACGGAAGCCGAAGCTTTCATAGAACCTTTTTGCTACGAGGTTGTCGGACTCATATTGAATCCAGCAGTACTCCGCAACCCCGGCCGGGAAGGTACGGATAAATTCCAGAATTCGTTCCATAGCTTCCCGGCCATAGCCGCGGTTCTGATATTTCTCATCAATCATCAGCCGCAGAATGCAATAGCTGTCCTCTGCAATGGACGGGAGCTCGTATCCGGTGTTACCGTAAGTCAGCATTACAAAACCGACCGGCTGCTCATCCGCATAGATAGCAAACGGAAACGGATGTCCACCGTTGGTGGCGAGGACATAACACGAGGCCACACTGGACAGATTGGATGCCACGAAGGAGCGCTGATCCTCTGAAACTTGCAGGTTAAAAATGGCACGCCGGTTGTCCAGCGTGATTTTTCTAAGCGTAATCATATACACTGTTCCTCCCTAAATGGTTATATAGATTAATTAGTGATCACGTGTATTTTCAATCCTTGTGCATACTTATCCTTCCATAAATATACATTCACGAAAATTGTACCATAGATAACCTTAGCAACTTGTAATCCATTTGCCAGAAAACGCAAAAATACCGGTGAATTTATCACCGGTACATTAAAGGTTATATTTGGGATACATATGTAAAAAAACATCAGTTTTCCTTGCGTTAACTATAAAATTAATATAGCACGGAAATGTCAACATAGCAAGCATTTTTATGGAAAACGAAGAAAATAAATGGTTTCCCCCCTGGGACTGGAAGCAAAGGATCAACAACGTGTTTAGTGCCGCTGTATTCCCGTCCACCTATGATGATATGATCTTCTGCACGAAGGAGGCGGTAAAGATGCAAATTAGACTCAGAAATATCCGCAAAAGCTTTAAAGTGTACAAACGGCCCGAAGGAAAATGGGGGCTGCTGAAGGGAGCCTTTATGCGAAACGTAACAACGGTGGAGGCACTCGGCGGTATCGGGTTTGATATCGCTGAAGGCGAGCTGGTGGGTTACATCGGCCCGAATGGCGCCGGCAAATCCACTTCAGTTAAAGTCATGAGCGGCATCCTGACGCCGGACAGCGGCGAATGCACCATCCTGGGCAAAGTTCCCTGGAAGCAGCGCGTCGAGCATGTATCCAGAATCGGCGTCGTCTTCGGCCAGCGGTCACAGCTGTGGTGGGATGTGCCGGTGGCTGATTCTTTTGACGTGCTGAAGGATATTTATGCGATTCCTCCCGGAGATTATAGGCTAAGACTATCGGAGTTAACTGCAACTCTTGGTGTGGAAGCGCTCTTAAGAACGCCGGTTAGGCAGCTGTCGCTGGGACAGCGGATGCGTTGTGAGCTGGTGGCAGCGCTGCTGCACCGCCCGGAAATTCTGTTTCTGGATGAGCCGACCATCGGACTTGATGCGGTATCGAAGCTGGCGCTGCGCAATTTTTTGAAGGAAGAGAACCGCAAGTATGGGGTGACAATGCTGCTGACCACACACGATATGGATGATATTGAGGCACTATGTGAACGGGTTATGGTTATAGGGCACGGCCAGCTCCTCTATGACGGAAGGCTCTCGGGCCTGCAGGAGAAATACGCGCCTGAAGTGGTCATGAAGGTCAACACCGACGCAATGATTGCCGCCATGTACAATGATTTGGCCCTAACTTAGGCCAGTTTTGGCGGAATGACTTTGTCTATATGCTCATCAAAACAGGAGGTGTAGCAATGAATTTTAGAAATACGTGCCGGGCATGCAGCTCCCTTTTCCGGATTAGGATGGCCGAAGGGCTGCAGTACCGTGTATCCGCAATCTCCGGCACGGTGGTCGGGGTATTCTGGGCGCTTCTGGAATGTGTGCTGTTCACCGTGTTCTATACATACAGCGAGAACGGCTCGTGGAACAATAACGGGCTGAGTCTTCCGCAGACGATATCCTATGTGTGGCTGGCCCAGGGGCTGTTTGTGCTGCAGAGCATGAGCATCGACAGTGAGATCATGGGCAAAATCAACAGCGGCGACGTCGGTATCGAGCTGTGCCGGCCTATGAACCTTTATACTCACTGGTTCGTCAAAAGCTCGGCCGGCAAGCTCGGCACCTCGTGGATCCGCAGTGTGGCCACCGTACTCACCGGTTTGCTGATGCCTGCAGGATATGCATTAGGCGGGCCGGCCTCACTCCCCGCACTGTTCTGTTTTCTATTGTCTGTGGTCATGGCGTTTGTGCTATGTTCGGCATTTGCCATGCTTGTGACCGCAATCCGGTTGAACATCACCTGGGGTGACGGACCGACTTATATGCTTTTACTTGTGAGCGGCATTTTGTCCGGCACCTATCTTCCGCTGCGGCTCTGGCCTGATTTCATGCAGACCTTCCTGTACCTTCAGCCCTTTGGAGGGTTCGCTGATATACCGGTACAGCTGTATATAGGGAGCGTGGCTCCTGCCGCCGCACTGCCCGGCATCGGCCTGCAGCTTATCTGGAGCCTGATCTTCATTGCGGCCGGGCGGATCATCATGAAACGTAAATTGAACAGTATTATCGTCCAGGGAGGGTGAGACAACCGAATGATCGCTGAAGGTAAAATCTATTTCAAATATTTGCGGATGCATCTGCTGTCCGGCATGGAGTATAAGGGCTGGTGGCTGATGCTGATTCAGGTCCTAATCGTTGTAATTTCGGATCCCATTGCCACCATCCTGCTGTTCTCCCGCTTTGGCAATATCGGCGAATGGACCGTTGCCCATATTATTCTGGTCTACTCGCTGGCAGTGGCTTCCTTCGGACTCGCCGAGAGCCTCTGCCGCGGCTTTGATTATTTCCCGTGGCATCTGCTGCGCTCCGGGGATTTCGACCGGCTGCTGCTCCGCCCCCGTTCCCTGTTCGTTCAGGTTGCCGCCTCCAGATTCCATCTGCACCGGCTGGTCCGGCCTGTCACCGGAATCTGTGCCGCAGGCTGGGCGCTTAGGGAGCTAGGCATCCCCCTGACCCCCTCCAGGCTCGGAATTCTGGCGATGGCGCTGGCGGGAGGCTGCTTGATGTACTGCGGAGTATTCGTGCTGACCTCGGGTCTGGCATTTTTCACAATCAAAGGACTCGATTGGATATATCTGCTGACCAATGCCAGCTACCAGATTACCCGGTGTCCGGAGCCGTATATGCCGCGGGCGCTGAAATCTGTATTCAGCTTTGTGCTCCCGATGCTGTTCATCAGCTTCTATCCGGCGGCTACAGTATGCGGCTGGGAATATCCGCAGTGGCTGGGCTTCCTCTCGCTACCCGCCGGAGCTATATTTCTGGGACTTTCACTGCTGGTCTGGCGCATCGGCGTGAGGCATTATAAAAGCACAGGAAGCTGACTCCGGTTAACGGAATCAGCTTCCCTGGCAGAACTTCAAGGCTAAGTATGGGCTATCTTACATACTTCAATGTGAGCTCAAATGCTTACGGTAGCCCTCAACCTTCTCATCCCGGTAGCCCATTCTCTCATAGAAGACATGGGCTTCCTTGCGTTTCTCACCGGAGACCAGGATGATGTAATAACAATCCCGCTCATGGGCAATACCTTCAATGGCGGTCATAAGCTGTTTGCCCAGACCCTGGCGGCGGGCCCGCGCGGAGACGACAACATTCTCAACGACCATAAACGGCCGGCAATCTCCTACGAGATCTTGGCAAATGATGCCCATCAACGAGCCGAGCAGCTCCCCGTCCACATAAGCACCTAATAATATGTACCGGCTGTCTGCCTTAATTGCCGCAAAAGCATTGGTAAGCTTGTTTAGATCCGCCATTGTACCCGTCAATTCACCATATAGCTCATTTAAAGCTGAAAGCGAGTCTGGCTCAATTTCTTTAATAGACATCATTTGTTCTCTGTACCTCCTGCTTCCTGCATATTTGAATTATTTCTCATATACATAAAGCTGTCCATTTCGCGGGTGCTTCATCCGTTGACCGCTGTAGGATCTGCGCCGCAGCTCCCGCTCCAGCTGTTTCATGAATGCTCCATGCGTTATGATCAGCACATTCTTCCGCTGCGGCTCCGCTTCCAATTTGTCCAGAACCTTAATGATCCGCTGTGATGTTTCCCGCCGGCTCTCCGGCTGCGAGGGATGTCCGGCCAGCCACAACAGCCGCCCTATAACCATCCAGCAAGCAGCGGGAAGTTTGAAGCCGGACAGCTTTACCGCAGCCACTCCAATTTCTCTAAGCTGCTCACTAAGTGCAATATCGCCTGAGTAGATGTGCCTTGCAGTATGTACGGCTCTTGGAAGATCACTGCATATACAGTAGTCCCAGTGATCTGTATGATCCGTGAATGGCGCCGGGCGGATGCCGGCTGCATCGTACTGTGCAACCCACCTGTTGAACTGCTCACCTGTGATCCAGCCCCGTACCGGGATATGGTCTACTTTGAAATGCCGGACCAGACCCATTCTCATTTCGGCTCAGCCCCGTCTGTCACCAGTTCAAACTGCTCACTCTGTCCGTCCCAATCGACACTCACCTTAATGACTGACTCCTCCCGGCCCACTAATCCGCCGCCAGATCCCTGCATCCGCAGACTTTCTACTCTGACAGGCCCTTCCATTGTCTGACTCGACCCGTGCCCAACCGCTTCAAAGCCGAAGGTGAATTTTTTGATCTCTTTCAGATCCCCGGATTTCCCTTTATAGGCAAGCTGGAAGGCATACTCACTGGAAGGCTGGTAATATGTTGCTTTTTCTTCTGAATGGACAGGTTTCTCAGTAAGTGTCTCACTGTAGATTGCTGACCAGTGCTTGCCCTCTCCGGAAAACGTATAGGTATGATAAAGGCTTCCGCTGCTGCAGGCGGAAATCAGTATAAGCATAAGTCCGCACATCAGCAATGTACGCATAACTACTGCAATCTTCCTCATGTGCTTACTCCTCACTTCCGCAGGATAAATAGCTCAGCACAGCCTCCACCCGTTCTTCGACGGACAGATCACCCTCCAGCCGCAGAACCGGACACTCAAGCCCCCTCACCCAGTCTTCATGGAGCTTCCGGCTTCTGACCTCCGGCCCTGCCGTATCATATAAACTCGCCCACTCCAGAAATGTTTGCACATCCCCGTACCTGCTCCCGCCCGGCAGACTATCTGTTCCGTAACGTACGAACTCTCTGGCTCTGAGCCGTTCCAGCCTAAGCTCCGGGGGAATCCATAAGAAAATGACCAGATCAAAATAAGAGCGCAGCCCGTCCCCCCAGCCGCAAACAGCCCCGGATAGAATCCATGGCTCCTGATGCTCCAGATCATACATGATCCTGTTAAGCCGCTCACGGATATCACTCGGCTTCGAAAACTTCCGCGCCCAAAAATAGTCATCACTATCCAGATAAACATGCGGAAGCCGTCCTGCCAGCGCATGCCCGAGCGTGCTCGTACCTGCCCCCGACGCACCCATAATATGAATCCTGTTCTTCATCTATACCTCCAGATCCATATCCCGTTTCACGTAGCAAGTTAGCCCTCTTCCGAGATATCCGGTGGAATGCGGCGGGCCATTCCTGTAGAGACAGCAGCTTTAATTACAGCCAACCGTACCTGCTCGACTACTTTTTCGTTAAAAATACTCGGGATAATGTATTGCTCATTCAACTCGTCGTGGTGAACCACCGAAGCAATGGCCCGGGCTGCCGCCAGCTTCATCTCCAGATTAACCGCCTTGGCCCTGCAGTCCAGCGCTCCGCGGAAAATTCCCGGAAAACACAGCACATTATTGATCTGATTCGGATAATCACTTCTGCCTGTCGCCAGCACACGGACATAAGGCTCGGCCAGTTCAGGCTCTATTTCCGGAGACGGATTGGCCATCGCGAATACGATGTTATCACTGGCCATGCTCCGTAATTGCTCCACTGACAGCACGCCCGGGCCGGATACCCCAATGAATACATCCGCTCCGCGCATCACCTCCGTTAAGCCGCCTATCATTCCCTCCGGATTTGTCGCTCCTGCCAGCCACTGCCACTCGGCATTGCTGTACACCTGTTCCTTGCTAAGAATCCCCTCCCGGTCCACAGCGTATATTTTCCCGGCGCCGGCCGCGAGCAGCAGACGGCATATGGACACACCGGCTGCACCGATGCCTACAACAACGATCCGGCAGTCTGAGAGCTCCTTGCCTACTACTTTCAGTGCATTCAGCAATCCGGCTAATGCGACTACTGCCGTACCATGCTGATCATCATGAAATACTGGAATATCGAGCTCAGCAGCCAGCCGCCGTTCAATCTCAAAGCAGCGCGGAGAACTGATATCCTCCAGATTGATTCCTCCAAAGCCGGAGGAAACCGCTTTCACTATGCTGATGATTTGCTCCGGGTCTTTCGTGTCCAGGCAGAGCGGAAAAGCATCAATGTCTGCCAGTTGCTTGAACAGCATTGCCTTACCCTCCATAACCGGCATTGCTGCTTCTGGCCCGATATCGCCGAGACCGAGTACTGCCGTACCGTCGGTAACGACAGCTACCGTATTTCTTTTCATAGTCAGAGAATAGGCTTTGCCGGGGTCTTCTGCGATAGCCATACAGACACGGGCCACACCAGGGGTGTAGACCAGCGACAGATCCTCACGGTTTTTGATCGGCATCTTAGGGGTTATCTCAATTTTGCCGCCGATGTGGGCAAGGAATGTCCGGTCCGATACATTGATGATCTTGATCCCCGGCAAGGTTGAGAGCACGGAAAGGATCTCTTCGTTAGCGGCATCCTGGACATTTACGGTAATGTCGCGGATGGTCAACTCTTTCCCGGCACGGATAACGTCGATAGCTACTATATCCCCGCCCGCTGCTGCGAGCGCTGAAGCTACATCACCGAATGAGGCAACCGATTTGCGGATTTCCAGGCGAATAATCATTGTAGTTGCGATAGACATAGAGCAGGCCTCCCAGACCAAAATTTTCTATATCTACTATACTACAGTTCACACAATGTACATAATAGAAGAGATTTCATAAAGAGAATTATCACCAATCCAACCCATAATTTAACATATTCACGAAGATAATTGCCTGCAAAATTGTAACTATTTCCGCAGGAGTATTAATCATCCCTCTGGATATTCACAAGCTTTCACACGCTGAGCACCTTCATAATAGCACCATAACAGGAGTCCTTATACAACCCGTGCATCTCGTCCTTATCCGCCATCAGCCATTGGATCAGGCAGCCGTCGATGATCGCACGGATTACGGGTGCTGTTGTGTACGGAGACAGTTCCTTAGCAAAAATTCCCTCCTGCTGTCCAAGCCTCATGATCTCCGTACTAATGCTTGCGCAGCTGTCATAGAACCTCTGGTTAATCTCCCGGTAGACCGGGATGCGGCTGGCTCTCGCCAGGAAATCCAAATAGACGCGGTAAAAGGAACGGTTCTGGTCCGGGCCGGGGAAGGCGGAGCTGATATAGGCGGTCAGCTTGCCTGTGGCTGTATGCTGCTCTGCTACCGCTGCTTGCTCATTTGCAGAGATTTTGCCGGTCAGCCATTCGAGCAGTTCAACTAGAACCGCTTCCTTATTCTCAAAATAGTAATGGACAACCCC
Organism: uncultured Paenibacillus sp.; assembly: GCA_927443375.1. Taxonomy (GTDB): domain Bacteria; phylum Bacillota; class Bacilli; order Paenibacillales; family Paenibacillaceae; genus Paenibacillus_AQ. Next base: position 20,944 of record CAKMKL010000196.1, read on the forward strand.
TTTACTGACCTCTGCATGATCGGCAATGGTCTGCAGGGTCACTGCGTCGTAGCCGCGTTCTGCGAGCGAATGAAAAGCGGCATACAAAATCCGTTTGCGTTTCTC
>CAKMKL010000197.1 GCA_927443375.1 uncultured Paenibacillus sp.
GAGGTGGGCGGTGAACCGGTCCGCTACCGTGAATATGTGTATTTGATGATGAATAAGCCGCCCGGTGTCTTGTCTGCCACTGAAGACAAGCGGGACCGGACAGTGCTTGATTTACTGAAGCCGGAGCACGCGCAGTTCGAACCGTTTCCGGTCGGCAGGCTGGACAAGGATACCGTCGGACTATTGCTGCTCACGAATGACGGTAAGCTTGCCCATGAGCTGCTCTCCCCGCGCAAGCATGTGCCGAAGACCTATGAGGCCACGGTAGAGGGAGAGGTGGATGCTGATGATGTCGCGGCATTTGCTGCCGGAGTCGAGCTGGAGGACGGCTACGTCACAATGCCCGCCCAGTTAACGATTCTCAGCCGGGAACGCGGCAGTAAGACGATCTCGCAGATCTCACTTACTATTACGGAAGGGAAATTCCATCAGGTGAAGCGGATGTTCATCGCCGTAGGCAAAAAGGTGACTTTTTTGAAGCGGGTATCAATGGGGGAATTAAAGCTGGATGAAAGCCTGCCGCTTGGGGCCTGCCGGGAGTTAACCGCTGCGGAACTGGCGCTGCTGACAGCAGCAGATCTGACACCGGAGTCCCACTAGTTGATTTAATACAGGCTTAATTAAAGTTAGATCTCTCGTTGACGGGACTTTGATAAGCTTGCTTAATATATAGGCTATATGATAAACAGACAGACAAGGATGGTGGGGTATGAAATACAAACTGATTGCATTAGATGTGGATGGAACACTGCTGAACGATGATCATCACTTAAGCGACGAGAATAAAGAAGCGGTTGCCGAGGTTACACAGAGGGGCGGACAAATTGTATTATGTACGGGCCGCAGTCCGCAGAATTCAATTCCTTTTATGGAAGAGCTGGGATTGACCGGATATGTGCTTGGACACAACGGCGGAGCGACCGTATCGGTAAGTGACCGTAAAGTGCTTGATCAATATGGCATGGACGGACGTGGCCTAGACCCGTACATCGAATATTGCCGGACGCATAATATACATTTCGATGTCAGTACTGCCTTTGAGATGTATGTTGATAATGCGGATAATCTGACCAAGGAAGCTCATTTCATGTATGAGCATTTCCGGATCGTCCCGGCATCTCTGCCGGCCTGGGAGGATTTCCGCGAACCGATTGTCAAATTCACGGTATTCACGCAAGCAGACATTTTGGATGAAGCAATGCGCGAATGGGGGACCTGGACCCAGCAGTACAACCTCCAGCGCAGCGGAGAGTTTTTTGCTGATTTTATGCATCAGGATGCGTCCAAAGGCAATGCGCTGAAGAACCTTGCAGCAAGGCTCGGAATTCAGCGGGAAGAAGTGCTGTCTATCGGGAATTATTATAATGATATTTCCATGCTGACTTATGCGGGTCTGGGAATTGCAATGGAGAATTCACCGCTTGAAGTCAAAGCGGCTGCAGATACGGTTACGGGTACGAATAACGAAAATGGCGTGCGTGACGCACTTTTAAAATATTGTCTATAGCCCTCATTTGAAATCGAAGCCAAGCATAAACCGGTGCCGGACGGCGCTGTTTTATGCTTTTTTGTCATGTGCCCGATTGTTGCAAGGGGGGCGAACCGGTATTTGTTAAAGAGCAGCTCTGATAGTATCCACATGCAAAAAGCGGCTGCTCCGCCCTGTTAAGGGCGGCACGGCCGCTTGCTGTCACTGCTTTCGGATCTCGGATGGAATTAGACAAACAACGAACGGGAAATGATGACGAGCAAAATGAAGAGTACCAAAATCGCACCGGTCGATGTGAAGCCTGGCATTGTACCCATGTCTGATTCCTCCCTTAACTCATGTCTAGGTCCCATTGCCGTGCTCTTGGCTCCGGCTTTCCTGGGATAATGACATCATATGCGAAGGAAGGCCTTGAGAACTGGTCAGCTGCCTAACCCGCCGTCAAGATGGGCTCTCAGAATTCTGAGCCCTTTAGGCAGATGGTTCTTAAGCTGGCCGGAGCTGGCTTTGCCCCAGCTGACCGGCAGGCCGTCTACCGTAACAAGCGTCCAGCCGTGCAGCTCTGGCGGAACCGGCAGGCTTTCGCCCCGCAGCCAGGCCTGAATATCCATACTGTCCGCAGCCAAATCAAAGCTGCGCGCTGCCTGCTCAGGCTTCAGTGCCATTGCCAGGGCATGGGCGGGTTCAATCCGGTTCTTCTTCAGGTGGGCGATATGCAGGCCGGCGCGGGGGACCTTGAGACCTTCCAGCAGGCCGGTATGCAGACGCTCATTGAAAGATTCAGGCAGCAGGTATAATGATTCACCGAATAGGAGGGGCACGCCCTGCCCGGTAAAACCGGGAAGTTCGGCCGCGGCCCAGTCCATGAATTGCTGATAGGCATCCCGGACGGAGGACATGAGCCGGGGGCCGTTTTTGCCCCGGCCGTCATTTCGTTTGCTGCGGGGACTCCCGCTTTCCTCAGAGGCTGCTTTACGCAGCAGCGCGACAAAATGTCCTTCGCCTTTTTCCAGATGCGGCCAGAGCCTTTTTTGCGTAATCAGCTGCATGTCCGGGTAAGCTGCTGTAAACCGGGCAAGAGTCTCCTCATTTTCCTGGCGGTTGAACGTGCAGGTCGAGTAGGCCATAGTGCCGCCGGGCTTCAGCATGAGGTAGGCATCCTGTAAAATATCCCACTGTCTTTCAGCACACATCTTCACATGCTCAGGTGACCATTCGCTGACGGCGTCGGGATCTTTGCGGAACATGCCTTCCCCCGAACAGGGCGCATCGAGCATAATCCGGTCGAAGACCTCCCTGAACCGCCGCGACAATTCCCCTGGACTGCTGCTTGTCACCAGTGCGTTCGAAATACCTAGCCGTTCGACGTTTTCAGCCAGAATTTTCGCCCGTTCGGGATGTATCTCATTTGATACAAGCAGTCCTTGTCCCTGCATCAAAGATGCGAGATGTGTGGTTTTACCGCCGGGCGCTGCGGCCAGATCAAGCACGGTTTCACCGGGGAGCGGAGCCAGCAGCTCGGCGGCGGACATTGCAGACGGTTCCTGAATATAATATAATCCGGCGGAATGATAGGGATGTCTGCCCGGCCGGGCAGGATCTTCATAGTAATAGCCTGTGGGGCACCACGGAACCGGCGTCAGGCCAAACAGTGAAATTGCATGTGCAGCAGGACCGCTGCGGGGAGCAGCTTTTAAAGTATTTAACCGCAAGCCTAGAGTCCTCGGCATATTATAGCTGTGCAGAAAAGCGTCCGCCTCCTGCCCCAGCATCTCTTTCATGGCAGTGGTAAAAGCGGCGGGCAGCCGTTCTTCCTTCATAAGTCATTCTCCTCTAGTTAATTTCAAAACAGGCTCAAGTGTTCTTATTCCTTGCTGTTTCAGGTGGATACCGATAAAATCAAGGTATGGGACCTAAGCGTGCCTGTAAATGTACATATATACAACTATATCATAATTGCCGGGTCTCACTGTAATCAGGGCAATCGAAAAGGGGATGTACCTTATGAATTTGCTGCAAGCGCTATTCTTCCCGCCGGAGCAGCCCGGTGGCGTATCTTCTATGATCCCTTATCTGCAGGAGCGGTTCCGTTCCAGCCGCTGGGATATGGATTTATTCTGGCTGCCCAAGCGAATTCGGGGCAAGGGACGCGAAGAGATTGTCTTTGAGACATTCGACTGGACATTGTACGGCGAAAGTCCGGTTGTGCAAAAATATATTCAGACCTACCGCGATTATATCTGGTGGACGAAGCTGCGGATGAATAAGCAGTATGATCTGATTCATGCCCATCATCCGATTGCCGGACTGGCGATGAAAAAAATCTATCCGGATATTCCCCTCATTCAAACGCTGCATTCCAGCTATGAACGCGAGCTGATTTTGAATGGTATCATCGGAGAGGGCGGCGTGGAACATCAGTTTCTGGTGTCCATTTACCGCGAGCTGGAGCATGCCAGCGACCGTCTGATGACGGTATCACGCTCGTTTGCCGACTATTTAGCTCCT
>CAKMKL010000198.1 GCA_927443375.1 uncultured Paenibacillus sp.
AGGAGCTGCGAGACTTCTTCTGAGCTCTCCGTTGACAATGCGCCGACCCGTAGGCAGGTAGCCATTAGCAGGGCTGTCTTGTTACGGGATTTCTCCAGGTATTGCTCAAGTGTCAGGTTATAATCGAAGGCATGCTCCATCTGCTGGTACTCACCGAGGCAGAGCTGAGCGGTTGCTACGGCAGAGAGATCATGAACGTAGCGGTTTTTGTCTCCGGTATACTTGCTTAACAGCTCGATTACCCGGGCAGACATGTAATTGCCGATATGAACAGCGGATAGAACACCGGTCTTCACGTGCAGGGCGGCTCCGCCGCGCCGCAGCTCGGCATCGTCGATAATATCATCATGAATTAAAGAGGCTGCGTGTATAAATTCTGCAGCTGCGGACAGCTGCAGGGTTCTGCGCCCTGAAGGCTTGCGTCCAAACCGTCCGCCAATTATAACCATCAGCGGGCGGAGACGTTTGCCACCGGAGCCGACCAGCTCAAGAATGCTCTGGGCCAGCTGCGATTTTTTGGGAACATCCTTATCACGGGCCACGAGATTTTCGATTTCACGGTTGATTTCATTCAGATCTATATTCAAGGCTTCGTGCAGCTTCATGTTTAGGATTCCCACCTGTCAAATGGCTTTGCTTGTGCGGCTTCGCTGGCTGCGCTCTTGGAGAAGGAACTCTTCGATTCCAGCCGCCGGATTTTGCTCTGCGAAGTCTCCATTTGAACGTCTGATCTGCAATTTCTTAATGGATGGAGCCAAATGAGCAACGAGGTCCAGCTCACGGCATTTCACTGCAAACTGCAGATAAAAGCTATACAAATAATCTCCGTCCAAAATGTTGCGGGTAAGTTCGGGATGATGTGGGACACATTCCATATGGCGCTGTGCCGCCACGGTAAGAATGGTATAAATACCTAGCAAATGGACTTTGCGGTCATATTCCAGATCATGGCGTTCCAATACCGCGAGCAATCGCTCACATTCCGCCGGAGAGAGATACAATTGAATACCGGCGATAGGGGACATTTCAGTCTGTAAAAGCCGGAAGGTATCTTCAAAGAGTTGTCTGTTCATTAAGCTCCTCTCCTTCATGTCGGTTTTGATGGAAGCAACCATTACCCTGATTATCCCTACAAAACCATTCTTTAAAACCTTGTTAAATAAGGAGAGTAATGTGTCCTAGGGACACATTACTCTTAAGAATATCTTATTCAACTGTAGCACACATAAATCACATAATAATATGGTTAAATGAATTATGACTTATAAATGGTGGAGAAAGTATTGAGCTGCATCAGTCCGTAAACAGATACCAGCGCCGGACGAGCGGAATTCTCTTCCATTGCTTCTTGAGCCAAGGCAGGACGTAATAGTCCAGACCGAAGACGCTGCCTGATCCGCCGATGCATGCAATAGCTGCTCCAACGTACCAGAGCATTTCTGTTGAAGCCATCTTGGTAGACCAGATCATAACGGCCATAGCTATGGTCGCTATGGAAGCAATAGCTGTAAACAGACCAACGATAAGCATAACACCGAAGACGATTTCGGCACAAACCATGCCGATTTGGAACCATTTAGCCAGTGCTGTATAATCTGTTCCGCCACTGTTATAGAACATCAAGTTCATAAACCAGTGGGTAATATCATAAATCCATCCTGGAACCCACAAAGCTTCGACCGCTTCCTTGGCTGTTGATACTGCGGAAGCTGCGGATTGAGCATCCACTGTATCTTTGACGGCATCAACGGCAACGCTGGCCGAGGAGGCTGCATCTGTAAGATGCGCAGGAGCAGGGATTAAGAAAATCTTATTCGGATCTTCCCAGATCTTCTTCAGCTTATCGATACCTTCATAGAGCCACATGCCGCCAAGCAGCATACGCAGCGGAACGAGCCAGAAGTTCGGTGAACGTTTGGAGAAGTACCCGCCCACGAAGCTCTTGCGGTTCTCTACATGGAAGAACTCGTGCATCATATAAGTCCATACTTTATTGAAACCTACTACCTGTGACAGATAGAACATGTTGATGAAATGTTTGGACAGCATAGCCATAAATCCGGTAAGCATGAACAGTTTGCCTGGAAGGCCAACGTTCGCTACGCCGTAGCGGCTGCCGATGGAAACCATCGTACCGTGGAATCCCGGTTTGTAGGCTTTCTTAGCAGTACCTTTGATATCCGCTGTAATGTTTCCGGCAATGATGGGAGCCGCTTGTTCAGCGTTCTCAACCATTTGCGGTACAGGGCGGGTTTCGCCTTCAGGGATGAAGAAGATGTTATCCCCAACAACATAAACGTTCTTGTGGTCAACACTTTCCAGATGTTCGTTAGTAACAATACGCTTGCGTCCTTGTTGTTGAACATCAAGATTTCCTACGATTTCAGAACCTTCAACACCGGCTGTCCAGACAATAGTCTGTGCTTCCACAATGTTCTTCTCGCCGAGTGCGACACTGCCAGCTCCAACTTCAGTGATTTTCGCGCTGGTAACAATTTCTACATTCAGCTTGCGAAGACGGGCTTCGGCTTTTTGAATCAGTTTATCCGGAAGGATAGGCAGAACCTTCGGAGCCATATCAGCAACGATTAGACGTACTTCGGAAGGATCAATAAAGAACTCTTTGCACAACTCTTCGCGTTGCTCGGCCATTTCACCGACCAGCTCGACACCTGTAAAGCCGGCGCCAATGATAACGAAGGTCAGCATGGAACGGCGGACAGCCGGATTCTTTTCTTTAGCCGCTTTGGTGTACATATCGCGGATTTGACGTTTCAGCGCAACGGCGTCGTCATAGGACCAGAAAGAGAAGGTGTTCTCTTCAGCTCCGGGAATACCAAAGAAGGTTGGCTTGCTTCCTGTACCGATAACCAGGTAATCATATGCATAAGTAGCTTTATCGGATTTAAGCTTTTTGCCTTTGAAATCAATATTGCTGATTTCATCAAGCACTACATCTACTTTAAGACCTGCAAAGATTTTCTTCAGATCAATCTTAATTGAATCCTCAGGCGCGCGGTTCGCTGAAACCTCATGCAGCTCAGTCAATAGAGTGTGATAGGGATTCCGGTCGATCAGTTTGATTTCTACATCTTTGTCGTTCTTAAATTTCTTTGCCAGTTTCTTAGCCGTGAGTACGCCGCCGTAGCCGCCGCCCAAAATGACTATTTTCTTCAAGAGAAATTCACCTCATTCGTCTGATTAGCTGCAAGAGGTAAGCGAATAATTATTTCGCACCTTCGAGTGCTTTTTCTGCAAGTGTAAAGTATTCGCCCACGTGGATGGATACGCCGGAAATTGCATCGGTTTTGCCTTCAGCATCCAAAGCAGGTGCAGCGCCTTTATTGTCAAGGAAATACTTCTCAGCCAATGCGATTTCTTCATGCCATTCAGCAGAAGCGCCGCCGGCTTTCATGCCGTATTTGCCATCTACAGAGTATTGTTTCTTGTCATCACCAGCAGCATTCACGCCGCTGAAGTTAGCCGCTACGATATTACCGTTAGCAACAGTCAGAGCTACAGTTGATTTCCAGCCGGATTCCGCATCCATTTCGCCTTCAGCTTTATATCCGCCGTCTTTGTAAGGACCAGCTTCAGTAGGACCGGCCGCAAGAGCGGCTTGTGCTGCTGCTACGAAGTCGCTGACACCAACGGATACGCCGGAGATTGCATCAGTTTTACCTTCAGCATTTACAACAACTGCTGCCGGATCCTGCTTTTCAATTAAGAAGGCTTCCGCATTTGCAGCCTGCTCGTGCCATTCAGCTTGGCCGCCGCCTTTGGATACCAGACCGTAGTTGCCGTCTTCAGAAACTTTTTTCTTCAGGTCGCCTGCGTTCTTAACATTGAAAGCATCCCAATCCGCTTTAGTGATTTTTCCGCCTTCAACAGTTAGCAACACGAAGGATTGCCAGCCTGTTTTTTCGTCAGCAGGTGCTGTTCCGTAGTAAGTTCCATCTTGATATTGTCCAGCCTCAGCTGTGGTATTACCGGAGTTTGTTGCAGCAGGAGCAGTTGTTTCAGCCGGAGCATTGGTAGCGGCAGTGTTAGCAGCGTTGTTATTGTTGTTGCCACACCCTGCGAGCAGGGTACCAAGTACCAGTGCGCTCGACAAAATTACAGAAGCTTTTTTCATTTGTGATGACCTCCAAATTAGTTTAAAATATATATATTAAAATGTAAAACATTTTAATAGACATGGAAGTGATAAATATCACTTTATAAATGACAAATGTCACTCTTGTTATCGGCACGAAACCCTTTTTGTTGCAGTACTTTGACATAAATCAGTAAACATTCGATAAAATTTTAAACATCTTGTTTCTGCTCCGAAGGCATTTTAGCACAATAAGCAGATTATACATGTGAAAAAAATCACTATACCTAAAACGATTTATCTGTATCTAACTTATCTATAGTTAGATTATATCAAATTTTAAAAGATTTGAATACCATTAAAGAGACTATTATGTGACAAAAAACGACTTCATTCTAAGTGGTTACAGATTCAGTTACTGAAGCAGGGGGTAATACATCAATAGCACGTGAAACTCTGAATATACCTAAATATAGGGAAACTAAGGAGATGAACTTGTAATGGACAACGATGTATTTAAAGGAAAATGGATGCAGGTTAAAGGTGAGGCTAAGAAGCAGTGGGGCCAGCTTACGGATGATGATCTAGATGTAATTGATGGTGAAAAAGATAAATTAATCGGCAAGTTGCAGGAGCGGTACGGCCATACCAAAGATGAGGCAGAGGCAGAGTACCGCAATTGGGAGCAATCGGTCCGCAGCTAATTAATGAAGCTTCGGGTGATAGGGTAGTCACATTTGCATGAAGAGGCGGTGTTCTATGTACAAACCGACCGTCGTCACCGGCAGGATTATTGAAGTCAATGCTGATCGTGTGCTTACACAGCAAGGAGACATGTTCTGCACCTATCATTCCCGGTATTATACATTTCCGGATGCAGAGATTTGGACACACGCCGAATGTGGCCTGGAAGAAAAGCCTGAACCGCATTTTGCAACAGCAGACAGTATGCAGGTGACCAAGAGGCGCTGGAATCCGATGTGGCTCTGGTTTTTGCCTCAGAAAAAGAGCGCAAATCGAATTTGATTTGCGCTCTTTTTTGGTTTTCGATCCAGAAGTAACTGCAAGACCCAAATATTCCTATACATAGTACTAGAACTGTGGTTTCATGAATTTAAATTATTATTATGATAGTATGAATTAAGAAAATTGATTAACTTATAAAAGCTGCAGGAGTGAGGCTATGGATTATCTAAAAATATTTTTTATCAACACAGCCCTACTGATTACTTTAGCCTATTTGGGCAATTTATTATATAAACATACCATTACATATGCACCTGAGCGGATTAAAAAGATAAGCTGGTTCGCTTTGGCAATATTCGCCGGTTGGATCAGCATTGTTTTTGGATATCGGCTGGGTTGATAAAAAATATTTTTAGATAATCCATAGCCTCACTCCTGCAGCTTTTATAAGTTAA
>CAKMKL010000199.1 GCA_927443375.1 uncultured Paenibacillus sp.
TGTGTCTGTAGGGAGTGAAAGATTCCGCAGAAAGGAGCCCGTGCGGGTTGACTTTTTAGGCTGAGGGCAATATAGTTTTACTGTGAAACTATTCTACTCGTGAACTATTATGTGAACAGGAGGCAGCAGTGTTGAAGGAAGATGCAGAACGGTGGATAAACCGCTACGTGGATGCCTATCTCGTAGTGACAAGGCAGATCAATGCCCGGATCAAGGAGCGGATGGCTGAAGGGCTGACGACTGATCAGTTTCTGATTCTGCGGCTGATCAAAGGCCAGGCGATGTGCACCTCCACCTATCTGGCGGAAGCCGTATGTGTCGGCAAGAGCTCAATAACCGCAATAATCAACCGGCTTGCTGAAGCGGGAATGATCGAACGGACCCGTGATGAGCATGACCGGCGCCAGGTATACTTGTCGCTCTCGGAGCTGGGGGAGCAAATATATCTGCTGGCTGAGAAGCAGGTAAAGGAAGTGATCTCTCCTTATCTGCTCTATTTTATGGAAGAAGATATCGAGAAATTCATCACCATGTTTGAGAAGCTGGCATTTTTAATGCAGGAGAAACAGGAGGGAGAAACGTTTGAAGACCATACTGAAAGCTAGATGGGCTGTGATAACAGTCTGGCTTGCCGTCGCTGTTGTGTTATTCATGACTGCGCCGGCCATGTCCGATCTGGTTCGCGAGAAGGGGCAAATCTCGGTTCCGGACGGATATACCTCTTCCCGTGCAGCCGAAATTATGCGGGAGGTCGCAGCTGCCAAGGGCGGAGAGACGCTGCACCAGGTAGCCCTTGTGTTCAATAAGCCGGAGGGGCTTAGCGCCGAAGATAAAGAGAGCATCCAAAAAGGCGTGGAGAAGCTGGCTGGAGACAAGGAGGCGCTTAGGCTTGACTCCATAACAGATCCTTTTTCGCAGTCAGAGCTGGCGGATACGCTGATTGCCAAAGACGGTAATACCATCATGGTGGCGCTGTCGGTAAAAGGCGGGGAGGAAGAGGTAAAGGCGTTGCCGGATAAGGTGGATGAATTGCTCGGAGATGTCACTGCCGATCATTATCTGACCAGTGAAGGGCTGATCACCGAAGATACGATTGTCAGCTCGGAAGCCGGCCTGAAGAAATCGGAATATATCACCGTTATTTTTATACTGCTGATTCTGTTTGTCGTGTTCCGTTCCTTCGTGGCGCCGTTTGTGCCGCTGCTGACGGTGGGACTGAGTTATATTATATCGCAGTCGATCGTATCCTTCCTTGTTGACCGTTTTGACTTCCCGTTATCGACCTTCACACAAATCTTCATGGTTGCTGTAATGTTCGGGATCGGGACGGATTACTGTATTCTGCTGATCAGCCGCTTTAAGGAAGAAATGGCTACTGCAGAAGATACGAAAAGCGCCATTATCTCAACTTACCGCAAGGCAGGAGGCACGGTGTTTTATTCGGGTCTTGCCGTATTCGTCGGCTTTTTGGCAATCGGTCTCTCGAAGTTCATGCTTTACCGTTCAGCGGTGGCTGTGGCGGTAGGGATTGCTGTGATGCTGCTGGCCCTCGTCACTGTAGTTCCTTTCTTTATGGCTGTACTGGGCAAAAAGCTGTTCTGGCCTTCACGCGGCAAGCTGGAGCATAGTGAAAGCCGGATATGGGGCGCTGCTGGCTCTTTCTCGCTGAAAAGACCTTGGGCGGCGCTGCTGATTGTAGCGGCTGTCGTTGCCCCTTTCCTGATCACTTATGACGGGAAGCTGTCTTTCAACAGCATGGATGAAATCGGCTCGAATTACGCCTCAGTGAAAGGCTTTAATATCATTTCGGAGAGCTTTGGCCCGGGTGAATCGATGCCGGGTAAAATCGTGATTAAAAATGACGACCGCATGGACAGCTCGGAATATATGGGCCTGGCTGAAAAAATCAGCCGTGAGCTGGAAAAGGTGGATGGCGTTAAGTCTGTACGCAGTATGTCACGTCCAACCGGGGAACAAATCAATGATTTCCTGATTCCGACCCAGGTCGCTACCTTGTCAGATGGTCTGGATCAGAGCAATGACGGACTGAACAAGATCCAGTCAGGGCTTGCAGAAGCAAGCAAACAGCTGAGCGACAATGAACCGAAGCTCCAGGAGGCTGTATCCGGCAGTGCGAAGCTGACGGAAGGAACGGCGGAGCTCAAGCAGGGAATTGCTGCACTTGGAGACGGCCTCTCCCGGATTGAGAGCGGCATTAAGAGCGGCTCAGCAGGGGCCGGAGAGATCAAGGCCGGTCTGGCCCAGGCTGCAGCCAGTGCGAAGCAGCTGGCAGATGCGAATGCTGCGCTGCTCCAAGGCTATAAGAAGATTGGCGCAGGGTTGACTGCGCTTGACGGAGGCCTTGGCGGGCTGCAAACACAGCTTGAAGGTGTGGCCTCCGCATTAACCGGACTGGATGCTTCATTTACCGGCCTTGAAGGCAGTCATCCGGAGCTGCTGCAAGATATGAATTACCAGACGATTAAAGGTACCGTAACCCAAACCGGAACCGGCGCTTCACAGCTTGCAGCAGGGCTCGGCCAGATTTCCGGCCAGCTTCAAAGCGCAGCGGCAGGCTTGACTGAAGCTAACGCCGGTTATGCCAAGGCGGCGGCAGGTCAGGCTGCGCTTGCCCAGGGCCTTGAGAAGCTGGTGGCCGGAATCGGACAGCTGCAGACAGGGCTGAACCAGGCGGCAGCCGGCCAGGGCCGGATTGTGGACCAGATTCCGTCGATCAGCAGCGGGCTGGATCAGCTGCAGGGCGGACAACAGCAGCTGGCAGACGGCTTTGGACAGCTGACCGGGCAGATTGGCGAGCTGACCAGCGGCCTCAGCGACAGTGCGGACGGCCTTAAGCAGATCACCACGGGTCTGAGCTCTGCCCAGGATTACCTGCAGCAGATTCAGGATGCCAAAGACGACGAGCTCAGCGGATTCTTTGTTCCGGCAGAAGCTCTGGAAGCCGAAGGCATGCAGCAGGTGTTTGACACTTATCTGTCAGATGACCGCAAGGTGATGACGCTGGATGTTGTATTTTCTTATAATCCTTACAGCTCTGAAGCGATTGACAGTATGGGAGATATTCAAGCGGCAGTGGACCGTGCGGTCAAGGGAACGAAGCTGGAAAATGCCGAGACGGCCATCAGCGGTGTAACCAGCACCTACAGCGATTTGCAAAAGATCTCAAATGAGGACTATACACGGACGGTTGTGCTGATGCTTGCGGGGATTTTTATCATTCTGGTATTGCTGCTGCGGTCGGTAATCATGCCGCTATATCTGATTGTATCGCTGGTAATCACTTACTTTACGGCGCTTGGTATAACGGAAGCAATCTTCGTGAATCTGCTGGATTATTCCGGAATTACCTGGACCACGCCGTTCTTCAGCTTCGTAATGCTTATTGCACTAGGAGTTGATTATAGTATCTTCCTGATGGCCCGTTTTAACGAGAACAAAACATGGGATGTGCGTGAAGCGATTCTGCATGCGATGCGCAATATGGGTACGGTTATCCTGTCAGCGGTAGTCATACTGGGCGGCACCTTTGCTTCCATGTATCCATCCGGTGTATTGTCGATGATGCAGATTGCCACTGTGGTACTCTCGGGGCTTGCCCTGTACGCTTTGGTCTTCCTGCCGTTCTTCGTACCTGTCATGGTGCGGATGTTCGGCCGGGCAAACTGGTGGCCGTTTGGCATCAAGGACAGCGGAGAGACTGCCAAGCATGACATGCATATGTAAATAAGCAACGAAAGAACCTCTGTGAATCACTGGTGTCCCAGTCATACGCAGAGGTTCTTGTTTCAAAGCATAGAGTTATGTAGCAGTGTCCACCTTAACGCATCTTTGCAAAATAGCTGCGCAGGGCCCAGCCGCGTTCCTGGCGTTTTTTGTATTTCGGGAGTGAGCGGTAGATAGCCGTTGATTCCTCAAAAGCCCGTTTGGCATCCTCGTTCCTGCCGAGTGCCTTGTACATAGAGCCGGCAAGGAAGTAGGCCTCACTGGAAGAAGACTGGATCTCTTGAAATTGGCTTACGTAGTACAGCGCTTTGTCCTGATCTACACCACGGAACGTCTCCGCGAGCTGGAGATAAGGTTGGCCGTATCGTGCCCTGCGGTTGATCTCAAGTCCCTGCAGCATCTGAGCTTCACCTTCCGGCATCAGACCCAGCTTCAGATTCACGTATCCGAGTTCCACCCAATATTCGGCGGATTGTTCATACCGGTCGGTGATCTGCAGGAGAAGATCTTTGGATTCGCTGTACCGCTTGCGTTCTACAAGCAGCCGGGCCAGTTCAAATTTGGCGGAGACATCGTTTGGATTGAGCGAAATAGTCGTCCGCAGTCTGGAAATTTGCCGGCTCCGCCGGAAGGGTCTGGTGATGCTGGGGAAGATACCGACGTAACGGCGATCCAGGAAATACAGTATTACCAGCAAAACAATCAAGGCAAGAAAAGGATTGCCCACCAGACGGTATAGCAGTATAAAGCCCAAGATTTTAAACATGAATTCCCTCCGTTAAAATGGTAACTCCGGATTGGCATTTCGATTAACATCGAACTGCAGAGCAGGGTAATTATACCATATCTCTGCCATATTCCACGATGTCATTTCTAAACGAAGATGCTTTATATTCTATTTAATGAAAGAAGGATAACAGATGAGTACAGTGACATCATCAATTGAATTACGTTCTTTGGGACAATCAGATCTGGCGGTTTCACCGCTGGGTCTCGGATGCTGGCAATTCAGCCGGGGAAGCGGGATTGTAGGGAAGTACTGGAGTAATCTTGAGGATGCGGATATCCTCGAGATTGTGCGGGCGAGTCTGGAGGGCGGCATGAACTGGGTGGATACAGCTGAAATTTACGGGGGCGGTAAATCTGAACAGGCACTTGCCTATGTGCTGGACCAGCTGAAGCGCGAGGGCAGCATTCATGCCACACCGCTGATTGCCACCAAGTGGTGGCCGATGCTCCGCACAGCGGGGTCGATCACCTCTACCATTGATGAGCGCATACGCTGTCTGGGCGGGCGTAATATTGATTTATATCAGATTCACCAGCCCTTTTCGTTATCTTCGATCGCAAGGGAGATGAAGGCGATGGCCGGTTTAGTGAATGCAGGCAAAATCCGTTATGTTGGCGTTAGCAATTATTCGGCCAGACAGATGACGGAAGCTCACCGCCTGCTGCAGCAATACGGCTTGTCGTTAGTCTCTAACCAGGTTAAATACAATCTCCTGCACCGCAATATTGACCGGAACGGCACGATGGCAGCCGCTAAGGAGCTCGGTATCTCGATTATTGCCTATTCTCCGTTACAGCAGGGTATTCTGACCGGACGATTCCATAATGACCCCGCACAGATCCGTGCGGTATCCCGCCTGCGGAGGATGCAATCCGGCCTCGATGAGAAGAGTCTGGCCCGCAGCAGGCCTCTGATTGATCTTCTTACCGTTCTAGCCGGAAAGTATGGAGTAACACCGGGCCAAATTGCCCTAAACTGGCTGATCTATTATCACGGGGATACGGTAGTAGCCATTCCCGGCGCCTCAAAGGTCCGGCACGCCCGGGAGAATATCGGAGCCATGAGCTTCCGGCTGGAGAAGCAGGAGCTGGAACAATTGAATGATGCCTCCTGGGCAGCATTGAAATAGCACTTTATTAATAGCTTTGGGCCGGATAAGCGGTCTGAAGCTTTTTTTATAGGGAAATGCAAAAAAAATGCAAAAAAACTGTTTAGGATTAGAAAACCGGGGTTAATTAAGGGATAAGAAAGTGCGCAACCACGAAAATGGGTGCAGATTACGGAAGGAGGCTGAACCATTATGAATATGACAGTACATAATCTTATGGCTTTCAATCATCAGTTTTTTAGACCTCAACCTGTCATCGAGCCCAAGCAGTCCAGAACAGATGAGAAGACGCAGAGCTTCCAGGATATCCTTAACGAGAAGCTGAAGGTCCAGAATCAAATGAAGCGGTAGTCTGGAGAACAACGAAGCAATTATCGCAGGATATTCATGAAATTAAATAGAAGCCGGACATTTGGCCAAATAGGGCCATGTGTCCGGCTTCTTTGTGTTTCTGTAGACTTCGGGAAACAGAACGGCAGTTTCTTATCATCTGTTGAACAGGCAGAAGGGTAGTCTCACCGTTTGCTCCGGACTCTCTGTGACTTGCGCAGCTTCGGCCCGGTTCCCGGGGAACGAGATGATGGACCGTAGTAGCCAGCGGTGAACGTCCGCACAATTCACAGGTGCCCGCAGCCTGTCCCTTCATAGTCTATGGTCTGACCTCGAAGAACTGGCAGGTCCGGCGGGAATAATAAGTTAAGTCGCTTACCCGCGACTGAATCACTACGTCCGAATCTGTGAAGCGGACAACGGTTGCCCCCGAATTCACCAGATGATCATCCTCAAAGACCCGCACAGGCAGTTTATGGTCAATCGCTTCCTGTAAATCGCTGTCGGTCATAAGC
This sequence comes from uncultured Paenibacillus sp., assembly GCA_927443375.1. Classification (GTDB taxonomy): domain Bacteria; phylum Bacillota; class Bacilli; order Paenibacillales; family Paenibacillaceae; genus Paenibacillus_AQ. Next base: position 6,488 of record CAKMKL010000199.1, read on the forward strand.
GGGCGGTTGATAGGCATGAGAGCACTCTCCTTTTAGCGGCGAATAATTGCTGGAAATACAACCAGTATACCTGCGGAGGAGCGATAAATCCAATCCGCTGACCCAAAAGAATAGCTGCCTGCAGTGTAAATGTAATCAGATTTGAACGTAATCGTAAGTATTTCCACCTCAAATCGGAAGTTTGACTCCTCAAAAAAAGAGTTCTCCTACGTTACACTAAGTCTTGTAAGAGAAACCTTTGAAAGGGGTACAAAGGAATGAAAAAAGTAAAGCACCTGGCGCTGACGCTTGCGTCCATCATGCTTGTAGGTTCACTTGCAGCATGCGGAGGCAATAACAACGCAGGAAACAATGCTACGAAAGAAAATACAGGTAACAACGCAGCAAGCACTAATGCACCGGCAACAGAAGAAGCAAGCGCAGAGCCGGCTGAGAAAGTGGAGCTCTCGTTCTGGACACTCGGTAACGTCAACTATGAAGAGCTGGCGAACGAGTACACGAAGGAGCACCCGAACGTTACGATCAAAATTCAGAATACCGGTGACCAGACGGCACACCACAACAATCTGACGACTGCTTTGTCTGCCGGTTCAGGCGCACCTGATATTTTCCAGCTTGAAATCGGTTTCATGGAGCGCTTTATCAGTGCTCAGGACAAATTTTATAACCTGAACGATCTGGGTGCCAAAGATATTCAGGCCAACTATCTGGACTGGAAATGGAAGCAGGCTTCCTCCATCGACGGCAGCTTCCAGCTTGGGCTTCCGACAGATATCGGCCCTACCGTTGTATACTATCGTACCGATTTGGCTGAAGCAGCCGGTCTGCCAAGCGATCCGGAAGGATTCAGCGCAGCTATCGATACTTGGGACAAATTCGCGGCTGTAGCCAAAGCGTACAAAGACAAAACCGGCAAATATTTCTCCGATTTGACCGATCTTACGTATAACGCACTGCGCGACCAGTCTGCAGATGAAATCTACTTCAGCAAAGCTGACGGCAAATTCATCGGCGACACCAACCCGCAAGTGAAAAAAGCTTATGACTTCACCGTTAAAGGTATTCAAGAAGGCTGGATCAGCAACTATCTGCTGTGGTCGCCTGAATGGGGCCAAGGCATGAGCGACGGTTCGTTCGCAGTAGTTATGGGTCCAGCATGGATGGCCGGCAACATCAAGAGCAATGCGCCGGATTCCTCCGGCAAATGGAAAATCGCACAGCTTCCTGAAGGTGCCGGCAACTGGGGCGGTTCGTTCATCACCCTGCCAAAAGAAGGCAAGCATCCGAAAGAAGCCTATGATTTCATTTCTTGGATGGTCAACAAAGACAATCAGCTTGAATCGTTCAAAACAAAGGGCCTGATGCCTTCGATTCCTGCACTGTATGAAGATCCGGCATTTGTAGATTTCAAGGATGAATTCTTTGGCGGACAGCAAACAGCGGTAGAATTCGGTAAAGCTGCAAACCGCGTTAAACCGGTATACTACGGACCACTGCATGACCAGACGGACACTTTCTTCAAAAACGCGCTTAAAAACGTGATTGAAAAGAAAGCGGACCCTGCAAAAGAGTGGGACGATGCTGTAAAACAAGCGAAGACCTTGGCTGAACGGAGCTAACACTCCCCGGCACCAAGACTGATATGAACCGGATATCCGGATTCCTGGAGAGTAAGCCTCCCCGGGAATCCGGATTCTTCGGAAATGGAGTGTTCTTAATTTTCCTGGAGGTGTGACATGGCAGAACCCGTAATTACGAGTCCGCATGCCGAGAGCAAACGCCCTTTTTTAACTGAACAAAGACGGAGCCGCATTACTGCCTATACCTTCATTTCTCCTTTCTTTATTCTGTTCTCGATATTTGGACTATATCCGATTTTCTTCACCTTTTATTTGTCCTTCTTTAAATGGGATGCACTCAATCCAATGAAATTTGTCGGCTTCAAGAATTATGATCTGGTCACCAGTGACCCTACCTTCTGGATTTCTTTTAGCAATACACTCATTATGGGGCTTATGGGAACGGTTCCCCAGGTTATGCTGGCCCTCCTGCTGGCAGTCCTTCTGCACTCAGGGATGACCAAATTCAAAAAAACGTTTCGCATTCTTTACTTTATGCCGAATATTACGTCCATTGTGGCCGTTACCCTTGTATTCAGCACCTTGTTCGGAAACAACGGAATGATCAACTGGATGCTGAACGGGCTCGGGCTTGATAGCGTAGCCTTTAACTCCGGCTGGTGGGGCGTGAAAATCGCGATTTCCACCATGGTTATGTGGCGCTGGACTGGTTACAATGCAATTCTCTTCCTGTCCGGGCTGCAGAGTATCCCGATGGATTTGTACGAAGCTGCCCGCATCGACGGCGCGAACCGCAGACAACAGCTGTTCTCGATCACTTTGCCGCTGCTGAAGCCCTTCATTATCTTCGTGTCCCTGCAGTCAACGATCGGCGCGCTGCAGCTCTTCACAGAACCTTATGTATTCCTCGGACAGGCGGGCACAGGCTCTACCCGTCAGGAAGGGATTACGATGGTTACGTATCTTTACAGCGAAGCATTCCGCAACGGATTCTTTGGTACAGCGGCGGCCACAGCAGTCATGCTGTTCCTCGTTACAATTCTATTCTCCATCCTTAATATGCTGATTTCCAGAGGCGCAGGCGGAGACACTGGAGGTAAAAAAGCGTGAGTACACTGCGTATATTTAGGAAAAAACCGGATGATCTCGGGTTCTTCGGGAAATTAGGCTTCTATCTCTTCTTGATTATTGGAGCACTCGTTTCGGTCTTTCCGTTTTACTGGATGTTTGTTGTCGGGACCAATGACAAAGGGGCTGTGTTTCATGTGCCGCCGCTGCTGACGGTCGGGGATCAGTTCGTCCACAATTTCAAGCGGGTGCTGGAAAAGTCAGATTTCTTCCAGGCGCTCGGCAACTCGCTGTTTGTTTCATCAATGGTTACCGTTTCAGTTGTGTTTTTCTGTACGCTGGCCGGTTATGCCTTTGCCAAATATGAATTTCCGTTTAAAAACGGGCTGTTTGTATTTGTTATTGCCACTCTAATCGTTCCGCAGCAGCTCGGTGTATTGCCTACTTATGTCATTATGGCTAAACTGCACTGGATTGATAGTTATAAAGCGCTAATTGTTCCGGCCATGGTCAATGCCTTCGGGATCTTCTGGATGCGCCAGTATATTTCTACGGCCGTTCCAACTGAGCTGATTGAGGCTGGACGGATTGACGGAGGCGGTCATTTCCACATTTTCTGGAAAATTGCCGTCCCTGTTATTACACCTGCAATGGCGACCCTGGGCATTCTCAACTTCATGACGGTATGGAATGATTTCTTCTGGCCGCTTGTAGTCTTGAAAAACAAGGAGCATTATACGATTCAGCTCGCCCTGCAGCAGCTCTTTACAACCCGTGACGGGCTTGATTATGGTATGATCATGTCCGCAACCTTTACCGCCACCCTGCCGCTGCTGATTGTGTTCCTGCTGTTCAGCCGTTGGGTCATTGCCGGTCTGACTTCAGGTGCGATCAAGAGTTAAGTCCGGTTTTGGCTGGCAAGCAAGGAAACCGGAAGTTCCGTGAAGAATAGTAAATAAAGCAGAAACGGCAGAGCCGTCCTTTTATAAAAGAGGACGGCATTCGTTTCGCTTAAGACAGGCTTAAGGCAGCAGGGAGAAGGTAAGGAGAAATGAAGCTACGGCGCAAAATTTTATTCGCTATTATTCTTCTCGTGTTCATACCCGTAATCATTATGGGTACCGTTACCTACGTATATTTCTCAAGTGCGATGGAGAAGAAATCAAGTAATTTCTATTGGATCTCCTTACTCGAGACAGACCGCAAGCTTAAATTTGCACTCAGTGAAATCTCATCAATCACCAATTCGGCCATTACACAGCCGGCAATTCAGCAGTCGCTGAAGCAACCGGATTTTGTGCTGACGTATGACCGCAAGCAGGAAATCAACAATCTGCTAATTAACCATCCTATGATTACCTCCTTCAGCCTTTACGGCAAGGACCGGCTGCTGTATCAGTATAATGCACCGATGTCTTTTGCAGATATGCGTAAACAGGTGTGGTATGGCGCTATGGAAAGCGCCGAAGGCAGGCCCGTCTGGTCCGGTCCCGGGGAGAACGGTTCGGAATCCTCCGGAAATCCGGTGCTTGTACAGGCCAGAGTTATCAAAGACTATTATTCCCTTGAGGATATCGGCTACCTCGTCGTGTATGTTAAACCAGATTTGCTTGATCAGATTTTCTGGGAAGCAGCCACGCTGAAGAAAGGGGATATCCTGCTGGTCAACAAACAGGGCAATATCGTCTTCAATAAATCCGGGGAGCATATCGGACAGCGGACGGATTTTCCTTTTTTACAGAAGGATTATACCCAGACGCAGGACTATTACATCGACAATTATCAAGGAGAGAAATCACTGATTACTTTCCTCCCTTCACATAATGCGGACTGGTATCTGGCAGCGATCACACCGATGAATCTGATTTCCTCGGAGTCGGCTTCCATCCGCAATTTGGCCATTATCTTGGGAACGGTTTCACTTTTGTCAGCCTTTTTGTTTGACCGTTATTTTATCAGGAGGCTTGTGCGCAGCATTAACAGTGCGGTAAACGGGATGAAAAGGGTAAAGCAGGGGATTTTTATGCCCATATACAGCCCTGTGCGGTCCGATGATGAAAGCGACCTGCTGATCGACGGATTCAACCGGATGAGCTCACAGATTAGTGAACTGATCCAGCAGGTGCAGACGGAACAGGGACGCAAAAAGGAAGCGGAAATGCAGGCGCTCATGGCGCAGATCAATCCGCATTTTATCTATAATTCACTCGAATCCATCAACTCCATGGCGGTGCTGGCAGGCAACCGTGACATCAGTAAGATGGTCGTCTCGCTAGGCAAGCTGCTGCGGATCAGCATCAGCCAGAATCAGGAGCTGATCCCGCTGCAGATGGAGTTTGAGCATGTCCGGCATTATCTGGATATCCAGAAATTCCGCTTTGAAGATAAGTTCAGCTATGCTATCGATCTGCCGGATCCGCTCAAATTGGTGATGACCCAGAAGCTGATTGTACAGCCGATCGTGGAGAATGCGCTATATCACGCCATTGAGCAGATGGAAGAGCACGGCGTGATTACACTCGGTGCACAGGAGAACGGCAAGGATATTATCATCATTGTGAAGGACAATGGTCCGGGCTTTGACCAGTCGACCTTGATGAGCCTATGGGATAAGGAACACAGCAATCCGAAGAAATACAGCGACAACGGCGTGGGGCTCCGGAATGTGCATGAGCGTCTCAACATCCGTTTTGGCAATCCTTACGGCATTCTAGTCTGTTCATCTCCGGGATTCGGCTCGACCATCTGTATCCGTATTCCCAAAATACAGCCATGAAGAACGTAAGCGGAACGAAAGTGGGGAGAAATGTTGTGAGATGGTTAACCAAATGGGGCTGGATTCTGCTCTATATCTTAATAATGGCCGGAGCGGTGCTGTTTATTACTATTGGCTACAAGGAGCCGATCGAAGACAACTCTCCCGAGAAAATAACGCTGACCTTCCGCCATTTCTGGATGAAGGAGCATGACCGGCCGCTGCTTGCCATCTTTGAAGAGGTCGTCCGGGATTATCAGAAGGAACATCCGAATGTGAAGGTAAACTTCGAAGGCTTAGACCAGACCATTCACCGCGAACAGAAGCTGAAAAGCGAAATGGTCACCGGTACACCGCCCGATATGTTTGTGCTCTTCGGCGGAGCCGAGATCGAGCCTTATGTTCGTTCCAACCGGCTGATGGACCTGACAGATTTCGTGCAGGAGAACGGCCTGAGAGACCAGTTCAGTGATCTGCATCTCTGGACCTTCAACAATCATGTCTACGGGCTGCCGATTGAAGGGAACGCGGAGCCGCTTTACTACAACAAGGATTTGTTCAATAAGCTGAGTATCAAACCTCCAGGGACGGTGGAAGAGCTTGATAATGCGATCAGACAGCTGAAAAAAGCCGGTTACATCCCTTTTGCCCTCGGCAATGAGGACCGCTGGCCCGCAGGCATTTTTGCACATTATCTGATGGATCGTTATGCCGGACCGGAGCTGATTCAGAAGCTGGTAACAGGCAAAGACGCAGTCACCTTTAAGAATAAGTCCTATCAGCAGGCTTTTGAACATCTGAAGAAATGGATCGATGAAGGGGCATTCAGCAGCGCTTCAAATGATACCTCACCCGAAGAGGCGGTCCGGATGTTCACGGGCGGTGAAGCCGGGATGTACCTTAATGGTAACTGGGACATCAACCTTTTTACAGGGGAGACAGCTCCTGCTGACTTTCAGAACCAGGTAGGGGTCATTCCCTTTCCTTCCCTCATCAAAGGAACGGAAGCCTCGATAGCAGGTGGCTATACAATCGGGATCGGCCTCTCTTCCAGCCTGACAGAAGCTAAGCGGGAAGCGGCACTGGAATTGATGAAAGCCTTCTATACGAAGGAAATCCAGACACGGATCGTCTATGAGGGATTAAGAATTCCCTCCATGCGCATCACCTTTGATCCGGAGAAGACGGGCCCGGTGTTCGCTCAAGTCATGACGGTGATGGAACAGAATCACCAGAGCTTCGTGCCTTATGACAATTTACTGTCACCTGAAGTGAAGAAGACCTTCCTCAGTGTGATCGAAGATATGATCGACGGCGGCCTGTCTGCTGATGATGCTCTTGGGCAGCTGCAGTCCTCGTCCGAGCAATACTGGAATCTCATACAAAGCTCAACACTTCAATAACTTGGGAGGTGCCGGGAATGGGTGCACGGCAAGAGAAATATAAAGTGCTGCTGGTGGATGATGAGCCGATTATTCTGCGCAGCCTGAAAGTGGCGATCCCGTGGGAGGAGCTGGGTCTTACCATCGCAGGGGAAGCGCGGAACGGTGAAGCGGCATTAAGGCTCATTGAAGAGCATTCCCCGCATATTGTGATCAGTGATATCCGCATGCCTGTGATTGACGGGATTGCTCTAATGAAAGAAGTGCTGCCGCGGAGTGCGAAGCTGCTGTTTATTTTTATCAGCGGCTACGGTGAATTCGAATACGCGCGGGATGCGCTGAGGCTGGGTGCATTTGACTATCTGCTGAAGCCGATTGACCATGACGAGCTGACCGAAATGTTGACCCGGGCGCGGGTTAAGCTTGACCGCCAGAAAGAGAATGAGCAGCTGATGCATTCGGTGCAGATGCTGTCCATGCTGGCGAGAGAAAGGATGTTCACCGAGTTCACGCTTGGCAATCCTCGTCCGCTGCAGCATCTGAAATGGCTGGAGAACAGCGAGCTGGAAGGGGAATATTTCATGGCTGTAGTCCGGCTGGACGATTATGCCGCCCTCACCGCCAAATGGAGCGCCGCGGAGAAACATCTCTGGCTGTTCGCGATCCGCAATATTCTTGAAGAGTGGTCGCTGGAGAACGGGGCATTATCGATCTTTCCATTCTACAACGGGGAGTGGGTACTATTGTTCCCGGGAAGCCTAGGTACAGTCAAAAAAGAACTCGGCGAGCAGCTGGTTTCCGATATAAAGCGCTATTCCAAGCTGCACTGCTCGGTAGGCATCAGCCGCACCACACAGGGAATTGACCAGTTAAGCACCGTATATCCGCTTGCTGCCAAAGCGCTGTACCAGCGTTTTTACTCCGGCCAGGCGGGGGTATTCATCGAAGAGGAGACGCCGGAGGAGAACGGCCGTGAGGTACAGTATCCGAAGGAGCTGGAGCTTTCGCTCATTGAGAGTATCCGTACCTTGAATCTGGAGCGGATGCTGACCCTGTTCGACGAAATAGCCAGCTTCATCGAATCCCAGTCGCTGCCAAAGGAATTAGCACAGCGGATCATCATCGAGCTGGTCGTAGTCTTATACAGACAATTTGAGCAGCTGAACATGCAGGCGGAGTTGTCGCTCGAAGGGCTGCTTGGCAAGCTGCAGGAACTGGGAACACTAACTTCGGTTATGAATGTGCTCAAGGATGACTTCCGCAGCTGGATGCAGGAGGGCAGCAAGCAGGTCACCCGCGAAGACGGCCGGAGTGTCGTCGATAAGGCCAAACGGTACATTGAAGATAATTATCATAAAGACCTCAGCATTGAAGAGGTAGCGGAAGTGGCGGCCTTAAGCATAAGCCATTTCTGCACATTGTTCAAACAGATCTCGGGCTATACCTTCTTGGAGTTTGTGACCTACTACCGGATGGAAAAGGCTAAATATATTCTTCAGAACAGCAATGTGAAGGTCTATCAGGTGGCGCCGCTCGTCGGATATCAGGATCCCAGATATTTCACCCAGGTGTTCAAAAAAGCAACCGGCAAAACGCCGACAGAATACCGAGAACAGTATATCCAGCAGGCGAATGAGGGATATTAATAATAATTGGATAAGGAGAGGGTATGATATTTGTCATACCCTCTCCTTGATGTTTATGCCTTACTGTCATGACACTTCCTTCCTTATAATGATAAGTAAAGATGAATGTATCCCTTACCGGACACACGAGGAGGAAACGAACAGATGACGAAGAGCAATGCTACCCAGCTCTCCAGCCTAAAAAAAAGCGTGGCCCCTTTTGAACAAAACAACCATAAAAGAAGTATAAACCAGCTCATTAATACCCTTGGACCGCTGATCCTGTTATGGGCGGCAGCCTACTTGAGTCTTTCTGTATCGTATTGGCTGACCTTGCTGTTCGCAATACCGGCTGCGGGCTTCGTAATCCGCACCTTTATTATTTTCCATGACTGCTGTCATGGTTCATTCTTCAAGAATCGCAAAGCCAACGATATTCTCGGTACTCTTACAGGGGTGCTGACCCTGGTGCCTTACCGCCAGTGGAAGCACAGCCATTCGATCCATCATGCCGGCAGCAGCAACCTCGACAAAAGAGGTATCGGCGACATTTGGATTATGACAGTGGATGAATATATTGCGGCGACTCCGCTAAAACGCTTATACTACCGGATTTACCGCAATCCGCTGGTTATGTTTGGTGCCGGACCGATTGCAGTATTCCTGATTCAATACCGCTTCAATGCCAAGGGTGCAAGACGTAAAGAGCGCATGAATACTTATCTGACCAATATTCTAATTGCGGCACTATACGGGGCGATGATCTGGGCAATCGGCTGGCAGGCTTTCCTGCTGGTACAGCTGCCAATCGTGTTCGTCTCCGGCTTTCTCGGGATCTGGCTGTTCTATGTACAGCACCAGTTCGAGGATACGTTCTTTGAGCATGAAGAGGAATGGAGTTATGTGATGGCTGCTGTGGAAGGAAGCTCTTATTATAAGCTGCCGAAGGTCCTGCAATGGATCACCGGCAACATCGGCTTTCACCATGTGCATCATTTAAGCCCGAAGGTGCCGAACTATAACCTTGAGCTGGCACATAATGCTACACCACCGCTGCAGAAAGCAACGACAATCACCATCGGAACCAGTCTCAAGGCACTCCATTTCCGGCTGTGGGATGAGGAGAATAAAGGTTTTGTAAGCTTCAAGGAGATCAAAGCGCGGCTGCGCCATCCTTTGCCTTCGGTAGAGGGGCTGAAAGTGCGCAAACCGGAACTCCAGACCAAATAAATAGTATGATGCTCGTTTGCAGTCAGGAGAGGAAGTCAGTCCCGGAGAATATCAGGCGGGTGCGGCTTCCTCTCTTTTTTTCCGGGGATTGCCGGTTAACGTAAGCTTTATGCTAAAATGGGGGTAATCTATCTGGCTAAAAGGATGGCTGACATGCAGAAGTGGCATCATATTTTTCATAAAAGTACAGGTCTGAGCCCTTATGTTTGGGTTGTTTTCTACATCCTTCCGTTTTACTCGATTTTCCGGTCTTCTTCTATGGATCGGTGGGTATATGGAATTGTGATGATTATTATGTTTTTTGCCTGTTACGTGCTCGCCTTCAAATCTAAGGGATGGGTTGTTTATTTCTGGACCAGTGTGCAGATTATCATCTCCATTACGATGACGCTGATGTTCGGGTATATGTATTTTGCCCTGTTTCTGGCCTTTTTTATCGGTAATATTCAGAACCGCGGCGGCTTCTTCACCATGTACACGATCCATTTGCTGACGACCATCGTAGCCATCAACTACGAGCTGATTACCCGAAGCCCGGTGTTTCTGTCGCAGCTGCCGTTTGTGCTGGTGAGTATCATTGCCGTAGTACTGCTTCCCGCCACGACCTATAACCGCAATAATCAGGATAAGCTGCAGGGTCAGCTGGAGGATGCCAATAAAAGGATTTCGGAACTTGTCATCATGGAGGAGCGCCAGCGGATCTCCCGCGACCTGCATGATACCCTGGGCCAGAAGCTGTCGCTTATCGGGCTGAAGAGCGACTTGGCCAGTAAGCTGATCAGCAAAAATCCGGCGCAGGCGGTCGTGGAGATCAATGATGTCCGCCAGACAGCCAGAAGCGCACTTAAAGAGGTCCGTGAAATGATTACGCAGATGCGCGGCATCCGGCTTGAAGATGAACTTGTGCGGATCCGGCAGTTTCTGCAGGCGGCAGAAATTGAATTCGAGCTGGAGGGCAGCCCTAAGCTGACCAATACTTCACTGATTACGGAAAATGTGCTCAGCATGTGCATTAAAGAAGCCGTCACGAATGTGGTGAAGCACAGCGGCGCTACGTTTTGCCGGATCGGGATCGAGCCTTCCCGGACGGATCTGGTCATCAAGGTTGCCGATAACGGAAGAGGCATCAAACCCTCAAGTCCGGAGAATAAAGGCCATGGCCTGCAGGGCATGCGGGAGCGGCTTGAATTTGTTAACGGGAGCATGGAAATTGTGCAGAACAGCGGGACAACCATAGTAGTAAAGGTGCCTACGGTGATCCGGCAGCTGGAGCAGGAGGGGAAAGAGGAATGATAAAGATAGTTATTGCAGAGGATCAGCGCATGCTGCTGGGCGCACTGGCTTCGCTGCTTGATCTGGAAGAGGATATGAAGGTGGTCGGCCGTGCAGCGAACGGTGAGGAAGCCGTTAAGCTAGTGAAGCTGCATTCGCCTGATATTTGTATTATGGATATAGAAATGCCTGCCATGACCGGACTCGAAGCAGCGGAGGCCCTGAAGAATTCCGGCTGTAAAGTCATGATCCTCACTACTTTTGCCCGGGCCGGCTATTTTGAGCGTGCTGTGAAGGCTGGAGTAGACGCCTATCTGCTGAAGGACAGCCCCAGTGAGGAGCTGGCACTCTCCATCCGCAGTGTGATGGCCGGCAGACGGATTTATGCACCGGAGCTCATGGATGAGGCTTACAGCAGTGAAGCCAATCCGCTGACGCAGCGGGAGAAGGAAGTGCTCGGACTGATTGCCGACGGTAAAAATACCAAGGAAATCGCCAGCCAGCTATACATTACAACAGGAACGGTACGGAACTATATCTCGGTTATTCTAGACAAGCTGGATGTTGGCAACCGGATTGAGGCAATTACACGTTTTAAGGAAAAAGGCTGGTTTAAGTAAGCGGGGTTCTGCATATATTTCATCTTGAGGTGGAGCTGTCATCCGGAAGGTACAGTCACACCCGATCATCACGGGGGACCGCCAAGGTCTGCCCTGTTTTTTTGCGCGGATTCGCAGAAACGATTCCGTCCCTAATTGGACGGCGAAGCCGTTTCTTCTTAGGTCTAACTTCAGTTATCTAGTTCCATTCTCCTGTTTTTACCATTCACAGGCTCGAGAGATTGGAAGAGGAAATGATATTTGCTAAGATGAATGCAAACATGTGATCTTATTCAGCTAAACCAGTCGGGAGGAATCTGATTTGCCTGAACTTACTTCATCCTATGTAGATTCGTTAGCACCGAATGCCGCCGCTATCAAGAATGGACAGGGGCTGGTACGCAAAAAAAGCTTCATCCAGCTTCACCGTTCTGAGAACGGAGAGCTGCTGTTCGGGCAATGTGCGGGAAGCGGAAAGACACCGTATGAATGCTCTGTAGATTTTGTGGCTCCGGAGAACCCTGTCTTCCGCTGTTCCTGCCCGAGCCGGCAGTTTCCCTGCAAGCACACCCTGGGCCTGCTGTATGCCTATGTGGAAGGCCAGTCCTTTACGCCTGCACAAGTTCCTGAGACGATCGCAGCCAAACGCGAAAAGGCCGAGAAACGGGAAGAGAACAAGGTGAAGCAGGCTGCCGAAGGCGGCGGAAGTAAACCGAAGAAAGTCAATAAATCAGCACTTAAGAAAAAAATATCAGCCCAGCTTGAAGGGCTGGACCTGCTGGAGAAGCTGGTGCTTTCATTGATCCGCGGCGGGTTGTCCACCATTGATGCCAAGACCATTAAGACGGTTCAGGAGCATGTGAAACAGCTGGGCAACTATTAGTTGTCGGGTGCACAGATTGAACTGCGCAGGTTCGCGCTGCTGCTGGGAAAGGGGCAGGACCGTGAGCAGAGCTATACATATGCTGTGGAGCAATTGACACGGCTGCATGCCTTCATTAAGAAAGGCCGGAGTTATCTGACCGCAAGAAGCGAGGACCCGGAGCTTGCGCCGGACTATGAATCGACCATAGATGAATGGCTGGGCCACGCCTGGCAGCTGGCTGAACTGAAGGAATATGGACTTACAGAGTCAGATGTTGAACTGCTGCAGCTCGCCTTCTATAGCTATGATGATCAGGCACGTCAGGAATTCGTCGATCTCGGGTACTGGCTGGACACGGCTGGCGGCAGGATCCACAAGACTGTACACTACCGCCCTTACAAAGCAGCCAAGCTGCTGCGGGAGGATGACAGCTTCTTTGATGTAGCCAGGATTCCGCTGCTCTACAAATATCCCGGGGAACTCAATACACGGGTACGTTATGAAGAGATGACAGCAAGACCAGTCATTCCGGCAGACCTGGCACAGGTTCGTGTACATGCACACCGCAGCTTCGCGGAAGCAATCAAGAGTGTGAAAAATCAGTTAAAGAATCCGCTCAGCGACAAGCAACCGGTTCTGCTTCTATATGCAGCAAGCCTTGGAGTGACAGAGAGCGGCCAATATGTCATAACGGATGAGGCCGGCGGGCAGCTTGTGCTGGGGAGTATCTCCTCACTGCCCCAGAGTACGCTCCAGCTGCTCCCGTTCCTGCCTCCCGCCAGTCTCAAGGGCAGCTCGCTGCTGGTGATGTTTGAACATGTCCTGGACCAGGGCAGGCTGGTTGCCCAGCCGCTAAGCGTCATCACTGATGAGGGGATTACGCGTCTCCTATACTGAGCAAACTTTATGAATCATAATTTTCGTATACCTTTGAGTAGGGGGGACTGCCCATGAGTACAGCGTTATTA
>CAKMKL010000200.1 GCA_927443375.1 uncultured Paenibacillus sp.
TAATCCCCAAACGCCTGGAAGAAATCAAACGGCGATTCAAATACATGACGGATCAGATACTTCACTGTATGATCAAGCCGGTGGCTGTTCCAATATTTCTCCAGGACATCCTCCAGCCGCTTCAGCCGGATAATATCGGAGAAAGGCATGACATGGCTGCTGAGAATCTCATAAGGTGCATGCTCCATATATGTGTAATCGTATTTAGCCGCCTGGGCGCGCAGGCCGGTTCCACGCAGCATTTTGAGGAAACCGAGCTGCAGCTCCTCCGGCTCCATAGCGAATACGTCGTTGAAGGTTTTGCGGAAGGTGGCGTAATCCTCCTGCGGCAGTCCGGCAATAAGATCGAGATGCTGGTCGATGTTACCGCTGGCTTTGATTTTCATCACCGTACGGGACAGCTTCGCGAAATTCTGGCGGCGTTTGACCAGCTCATTGGTCTCGTCATTGGTTGACTGTACACCAATCTCAAACCGGAAGATGCCCGGAGGTGCATTCTCGGCCAGAAAATCCAGCACTTCGGGACGCATGATGTCCGCCGTAATCTCGAACTGGAACACACAGCCCTGATGGTTGTCGATCAGAAACTGGAACATTTCCATCGCATAGCTGCGGTTAATGTTGAAGGTGCGGTCCAGGAACTTAATGACCTTCGCCCCGTTATTGATCAGATAGAGCAGATCGGACTTCACCCGTTCAATATCGTAGTAACGCACGCCTACCTCGATGCTCGACAGACAGAACTGGCAATTGAACGGACAGCCCCGGCTGGTCTCGAAATAGACGATCCGCTTGCTGAGATCCGGCAGATCCTCTGCAAACCGGTGCGGTGTCGGCAGGGTATTAAGGTCGCTCTTGGGACGCGGCGGATTGACAATCAGCTCCTCGCCTTTGCGATAGGCAGCCCCGTAGACAAAATGGAACTTGCGGTCATCCCGCAGCTCCTGCAGCAGATGGTGAAAGGTCTCCTCCCCGTCCCCGTTCACGACAAAATCCACGCCTGCTTCACGCTTCATCCAATAGAGCGGTTCGTACGAAACCTCCGGTCCCCCTAATACAATCGCCACCTCGGGCAGCACCTGCTTGAGGATACCGACCAGCTTGATCGTCTCCTCGATGTTCCATATATAACAGGAAAAGCCGATGACATCCGGCTTCTTCTGAAAGAGGTCAGACACGATATTCATCACGGGATCTTTGATAGTGTATTCTGCCAGCAGAATATCCGGAAACTCATGCTCACTGTATGCCTTAAGCAGGCGGATTGCGAGTGAGGTATGGATATACTTGGCATTTAATGTAGCCAGGACGATTCTCATGCCTTATTACCTTCTTTACATTTCATTTTGAAAAAACTCCAGAAACGGCTTGCCGTATTTGCGGTATTTCACTTCACCGACACCTTTAACCCTCAGCATTTCCGCTTCGGTCTGCGGACAAACCACGCTCATCTCACGCAGAGTTGCGTCGTTAAAAATAATATAGGACGGCACATGCTCGCGCCCCGCCAGCTCGCGGCGGATCAGGCGCAGCTGCTCGAACACCGTCTCGTTGACCGCAGACGGCGAAAGATCGTAGCTGCGGCTGCGGCTCCGCCCGCCGCCGGCTCCGCCGGTGAGCAGCGGACGGGCAACACGCTGCATCACCTCACGCTGGCCGCGCAGCACTTCGGCCGCGAGCGGCTGCAGCCGGACTACCGGATACTGGCCTTCTGACAAGGCCAGGTACCCTTCCGAGATCAGCACATTGATGCTCTCGGTAATCTCTTTCTCCGTCCTGCCGGACATCGCACCATGAGTCGGCAGCTTCTCGAAGCCGTACTGCAGCACCTTCTGGTTGCGCGAGCCCTTAAGCACAGAAGCGACCAGTGCTACGCCGTACCGTTCGCGCATCCTGTGGATGCAGGAGAAAATCTTCTGCGCATCCACGGTCATATCCACCAGCTCACGCTCATCCGTACACGAGCTGCAAATCCCGCAGGGCTTGTCCCCGTGGTCTTCGCCGAAATACTCCAGCTGTGCACTGCGCAGACAGCGGGTCGTGTAGCAGTAATCAATCATCTGCTGAAGCTTGCGGTATTCATTGGCTTTGCGTTCAGAATCCTGCGGATTCTGCTCGATCAGGAACTTCTGTGTCATTATGTCCTGTGCGCTGAACAGCAGGATACATTCACTCGGCTCCCCGTCCCGGCCGGCACGTCCGGCCTCCTGTACATACGCCTCCATATTCTTCGGCATATTGTAGTGGATAACATAACGTACATTGGATTTGTCGATCCCCATCCCGAAGGCGTTGGTCGCTACCATGACCCGAATATCATCATAAAGGAACTTCTCCTGGCTGTCCGCCCGCTCCTGGTCGCTCATTCCGGCATGATAGCGTCCGGCGGCGATTCCCGAGGCCTGCAGCCTCTGGTACAGGTCGTCGACCTCCTTGCGGGTTGCAGCATATACAATCCCCGGCTGGTGAGAGTGGCTGGCAGTATAATCGAGTACAAACTCGCGTTTGTTCTCTCCGCGCAGCACCGACATCGCCAGATTGTCCCGGCCAAGGCCGGTCATGAACACGCCGGGCTGGCGGAGACGCAGCAGCCGGACCATATCCTCCATAACCTCAGGCGTTGCCGTTGCCGTAAAGGCCGCGAGAATCGGCCGCTGCGGCAGTTCTTCCACAAACGGCGATACCGCAAGATAGCTGGTACGGAAATCATGCCCCCACTGCGAGACGCAGTGCGCTTCATCCACAGCAACGCAGGAAATGGACAAGCCTGCCATCTCCAAGCGGAACCAGTCCAGCTCCAGCCGCTCCGGCGCAACGTACAGCAGCTTCAGCTCGCCCCGGCGCGCGGCGCGGATCCGTTCATTCACTTCTTTGCCGCTCAGAGTGCTGTTAATGTAGGCAGCCGGGATCCCAGCTGTTGTCAGGGCGTCCACCTGATCCTTCATCAGTGAAATCAGCGGTGAAATGACCAGCGTCAGCCCCGGCATTAGCAGTGCCGGAACCTGGTAGCAGATCGATTTGCCTCCGCCGGTCGGCATGATGCCCAGCGTATCGCCGCCTTCCAGCAAATGCTGCACGATTTTTTTCTGGCCATCCCGGAAATCGGGATAACCGTAATATTTTTGCAGTTCAGCCTGCGCCTGTTCCATAGTAGGTGCTTGCATCTTCATCTCTATCATAACTCCTAAAAGTTTTGTTGACATATGCTTCTCAGGAAACGCTTCGCAACAAAACTAGCTTCGGAAGCATACACATGTTTCTTTCTTTAGTTTACCGGGCAAGCGGATATTGAGCAACCGCGTGAAGGAGAAATAAGCTTATTCTCTTACAGGTTCCGTATTCTATTTACATAAAAAAAGCCATTCCAAGCAACACTTTATAGTGATCTTCTAAACTGTCAGTCTAAGGAGGCGGCCGACCTGCAAGCTTGGAAAGAAAAGTATGCTTCATATGTGCAAAAGCAGCAATCCAGCCCCCGCCTGCTCCCGGCGCTGAAAGTCTAAGCCATAGCCTGACAGACAATGTGGAATCTTTGCTAACCCTACTGGGTCAAAGCGGCGACCTGGTGGTCCGAGATTTTCTGTTATTCGGTAAATATCCGGCCTCAATGGTCTTCTTCTCCTCACTGGTCAGCCAGGAGCAAATTCAGGAGCATATCCTGAAGCCACTGATGGCCCCGCATTCCGGGCATCCCGGATTTACGGACAACCCTGCGGATATAGTTCATTATATCTGGAATACGACCGTTCAAATAACACAGGGAACTACAGAGCAGCTAATCACTTCCCTGACGTCCGCTATCGTTAAGGGTGAACTGGTCCTGCTGATTGAGGGAGTGAATGAAGCCCTCCTGCTTGATATGCGGCAGATTGACATGCGCGGTGTAGAAGAGCCGCAAACGGAGCAGGTGATCCGTGGACCGAGGGAAGGCTATGTGGAAAAGCTGGAAAACAACCTCGCACTTCTGCGCTACCGGCTGCAGAGTAC
This sequence comes from uncultured Paenibacillus sp., assembly GCA_927443375.1. Classification (GTDB taxonomy): domain Bacteria; phylum Bacillota; class Bacilli; order Paenibacillales; family Paenibacillaceae; genus Paenibacillus_AQ. The sequence continues at coordinate 3,988 of CAKMKL010000200.1, forward strand.
GGATTTCCGTATCGAGATCAGCCCGCTCGGGACCCGGACCCAGTCACGGGTGGCCCTATGCTACTTAGAGAGCTTAGCCGATCCGCAGCTTGTAGCTGAAGCTATGCGCAGAATCTCAATTATTGATACTGACAGTATTATTGATGCCGGATATATCGAGCAGTTTATTGAAGACCAGCCCCTCTCCCCCTTCCCTCAGGTACAGAGTACGGAGCGGCCAGATAAAACGGTGGCTGCACTTCTTGAAGGGCGGGTGGCGATACTTGTTGACGGCTCACCGTTTGCCCTCGTGGCCCCCGCCCTGTTCAACCAGTTTTTCCAGACCGTCGATGACTACACCGAGCGGTTTATTATGGGCAGCCTGATCCGGCTGATCCGGCTGGTCGCATTATCGTTCTCCCTGTTCTTCCCTGCCATCTATGTCTCCGTGATCTCCTTTAACCCGGAGCTGCTGCCTACCGATTTCGCCGTCGCCATTTCAGGCGGCCGTGCAGGCGTTCCCTTCCCGGCAGTGATTGAGGTGCTGATTATGGAGGTGTCGATGGAGGTGCTGCGGGAAGCGACCATCCGCCTGCCCCAGATGATCGGCGGAGCCTTATCCATAGTGGGTGTACTCACAACCATCGGATCCTGGAAAAGGCTGGCACCAGCGGGAAATCCCCCCGCGATTACCTTGGTACGTTCTGGTCTGCAGATTCGAAATGGGGACAAAGCGCCTATCTGCCTTATGTGGCACTGCGTAACAAAGAGAACATTCTCATTAAAGGCTTGGTTTATTTTAGCGGCGGTCAAATGGTCAACACTACGAAGCCGCTGGAAATCGGTGCGTTCATGGCCATTCAAGGGATGGATCCCGGCGGTTATTCGACCTTGTTCACCACCAAAAATATGGGTGTCGTGATGATCAAAACCAACCGCCGCTTTACAAAGGTATCCAGTACCATTCAAGACGGTAAACCTCGCCTTGTGTATGAACTTTTTTTGGAGGGGGATTTGGATGAGCACTTTGACAGCAAGAATCCAGTCAATTCCTCCGCCGCTCTTCATGAAATCGAGCTGGAGTTTAATCAGCAGGCACAGGGTGTTGTCAGTGGTCTGATCCGGAACACTCAGGCTGATCATTCCGATATTTTTGGAATGGTGAAATCACCCGGGCCCGCCACCCTCAGTACTGGAAGCAGCATATTCATGAGAAAAAGGACTGGGAAGAAATCTATGGCGGAATTCAGGTAGAGGCTAAGCTGCATATGCATTTGCGGCGGGTGGGACTGAAAGAAAGGTAAAATGAAGCCCTTCAAGGGGGGGGAATCGATGATCCAATTATTTACCTGGAGCATTATGGTTCTGCTGTTTGCTGCGCTGGTGCTGCTGGCCGTAGACCGGAGCATTTACAGGACAAGCAGCTGGACCCGGGAACAAAGGTTTACGTCCATCATGGGCTGGAGCTACACCGTTGCAGCTTTGCTGATCTTGGCCGGTCTGCTGATTTATATGTAGTACCTCCTTCAGCCGAGAAGCCCATGTGCCGCCCGCTCCATAGTATTTCTTCACCGCCCATGGTATATTGAGGAGTACTCTATTATAGGACGGAGAATGTATGCATGAACACGAGAAGAAATCCCAAAGAGGCGTCCAAGCGTGGCGCTAAACCAGGTACCTCCTCCCCATCACAGTCTAAACCAGGTGCAAGAAGCCATTCTAATAAACCCGCCGGCAAGCTGGGCCAAGCCGCTAAAGCGAAAACACCGGCTCCAGTCAAAACCTACGCCGTAGCTGAGCCTGCCGAGCTGCTCCCTTTTCTGCTGAAGACCCTTACGAACCGCGGACGCAATTCCATTAAATCGCTGCTGGCCCGCGGACAGGTATCGGTGAACGGCAAAGCCGTTACCCAGCATAACTTCCAGCTCCACCCTGGTCAGACAGTAGCCATCGATCTGGAGAAGCAGGTGCAGGCCAAAGAGATGGCCGGACTGACTATCGTCCATGAGGATGATGATCTGATTGTGATCCAGAAGGATGCAGGACTGCTGTCCATCGCCACGGGTGAAGAAAATGAACAGACGGCATACCGCCAGCTGATGGAGCATGTCCGTCTTACGAATCCGCGCAACCGCATTTTTGTAGTGCACCGGCTGGACCGCGATACCTCCGGCGTCATGATGTTTGCCAAAAGCGAGCAAATTCAACAGAAGCTGCAGAATACGTGGAAGGATACAGTGAAGGAACGCTCCTATGTGGCACTCGTGGAAGGCGCAGTAAAAAAAGCTGAAGGCACAATCAGCTCCTGGCTGAAAGAAACCTCCACGCTCAAAATGTATTCCAGCCCCCACGAGGGCGACGGCCAGCATGCCGTGACCCATTATAAGCTGATCCAGGCGAACCGCCATTTCTCATTGCTGGAAGTACGGCTGGAAACCGGGCGCAAAAATCAGATCCGCGTACATCTGGCGGATATCGGCCATCCCATTGCCGGAGATAAGAAATACGGTGCAGAAACCAAGGCGGTCGGCCGGCTGGGCCTGCATGCCCGTGTCCTCTCTTTCATTCACCCGACAACCGGAGACCTGCTGACCTTCGAGAGCCCGATTCCAAAAACGTTCCTGAAGTACACCGCACCTGCACCGACGAACTAGTGTTATGGACTTTAATAATCTCAAAAACAAGGGGTGTCCCTGCAGCTAACGCTGCTTGGGCACCTCTTGCTGTATGCGCTAAAATAATATATTCTGTCTGGCCCTATAGAATAGATCAAATTAGGGAACATTTTCACTCCTTTTTACGTCATGGTACAATAAAGAGAAATGCCGAGAAGGTGCGCACTTGTTCCATCCTACTGTTTTTGACAATATTAAAGTTTCCCTTGAGAACCAGCTGTACGATTATGATAATCTGGATGGAATCCTCATCATCACGGACCGAACCGACTTGCTCAATCTGGCGCTGATGTCCAGGGAATTCACATTGTCGTTCAAACTGAGCGGCGGTTTCAAAGTCACTTCTGAGGTTGTGCTCCTCTCGTCGGTGAAGGATTTGAGCGATGAAATCCTGGAAACCCCGGGCAGCGATCCCGGCTGCAGTCTCCTGCTCCGCTTTTATATGGAAATTGAAGATGTACCTCTTCAGTGTCCGGCGATTGAACGCATTCTCTCCGGTATCTGGGGGCCTGATCTGAAGCCTGAGCAATCCCTCAGCTTCCGTTATGGTGCAGAAGGCGACTCTTACCACAACTGTATTCAGCTGACGTTCAACCGTCAAATTACCGAAGCGCAAATGGAAGATATTCCTGACCTGCTGAAATATCTGCTGCAAAGCGCAGAAGAGCTGGAAGGGGTATAAACTAAGAATGGGGTGAACCTTTAGCCATGAACTTCCTGCCGCCTGTCAAAAGCAATTCCTGGTTCCGCTGGATGGCCGTTTACGGCGTCCTGCTCTGGCTGCTGCTGCTTCTGCACCGTTTTCTGCTGCTGGGAGAACCGTTTAATGCGCTGATTGCCCTGCGTTTTGCCCTGCTGGCCCTGGTCGTTTCCGGAGTGATCCATCTTTTGGGCTGGCTGGGTGCCCGGCTGCTCTGGATCTGCTCAACGGCTGGAATTTTTATCGGGTTTGTTGTAATGGCCAGCTATACGTACAGGGATATGTCCGGCTGGGAGGATCTGGCGGGATTTCTGTCCTTCGGAATGTTTATGCTGGGAGGATTCGTCCTAGGTCTGGCTGCGGAAGGTGTATTTCTGCTGATCAAACGCCGGCGTCAGGTGTAAACCCGCCTTTTTTACTGCATTAGCGTCTGTTACAGGACTACAAGATGAGGTGATCAAAAGCCGTGTCCACTTCCTTTCTGACCAAAAATGCGCTTGCCCATTCGTTAAAACAGCTGATGGAGCACACCCCGCTGAACAAAATTACCGTCAAGCATCTGGTCGACGATTGCGGGCTGAACCGTCAGACCTTTTATTATCATTTTCAGGATATCTTCGAGCTCCTGGGCTGGATTTACCGGACAGAAGCGGTGGAGAGCATTGCCAAGTACCGCAGCTACAGCACATGGACAGACGGATTTTACCGGATCTTCTGTTATATCGAGAGCAACAAAGCCTTCTGCTACAACACACTGGATTCGCTTGGCAGAACCCATCTGGACGCTTATCTGTATGATGTGACGAACGACCTCGTGATGGGTGTGATTGAAGAGCTGTCAGCCGGAATGGAGGTCAGCGGTGAGGATAAGCGGTTTATTGCCAACTTCTATACCCTGGCCTTCACCGGCCTTGTCATTCAGTGGATGCGCGGAGGCATGAAAGATCAGCCGAAACATATCATTGAACAGCTCAGCGTGCTGATTGAGGGCAACTTCACCAGAGCGCTGCATAAATACGAGAAGAAGCTGACGTAACCTTGGGTTGCGCGGCTTTTTTAAATATAAAAATTTATTTGTCTTACGCAATAAATTATCTTTCTATTTCTCGCAGAAACGGAAAACGCCTCATAAAGGACGGCTATTCGTTTCAACCTGTTGTCAAAAAACTAGACAGTTTCTGCCAAATGACCAAAATCATTACACTCCGGCGGTTTTGATTATACCTTATGTGCTACCCGTGTATTACATTAGGGACAGCAACAGAGTAACAGGAATCAGCAACCCTATGGAGGCGACTTTTGTGAAAAAAGAGTACGGTAATCAGCAGGTTTATTTTGTCGGCGGCGGAATTGCATCCCTTGCAGGTGCGGTTTACCTCGTCAGAGACTGTGACTTTCCCGGACAGAACATTCACATTATTGAGGAGATGAAAATCCTCGGCGGCAGCAATGACGGTGCAGGCGACGTGGAGCACGGATATGTTATCCGCGGCGGACGGATGCTTAATGATGAAGCCTACGAGAATTTATGGGAGCTTTTAAATACAATCCCGTCTATTGACCATCCGGGACAATCGGTGCGGGAAGAAATCATTGCCTTTGACAACGCCAACCCGACTCATTCCAATGCGCGTCTGGTCGACAGCAAAGGCGAAGTGCAGGATGTATTGTCGATGGGCTTCGATATGGCGGACCGGCTGGCGATGGGCAAGCTGATCATTACGCCGGAAGAAGCCATGGGCAAGGCGCGGATCAACGACTGGTTCGGCCCGCACTTTTTCAAGACAAACTTCTGGTACATGTGGGCCACTACCTTCGCCTTCCAGCCGTGGCACAGTGCGGTCGAGTTCAAACGGTACATGCTCCGCTTCATGCATGAATTCCCGAGAATTCAAACCCTGGAAGGAGTAACCCGCACGCCTTACAACCAGTATGACTCCATCATCCTGCCGCTGCATAAGTATCTGGAGCCATTCGGGGTAGACTTCACCTTGAAATGTACCGTAACTGATCTGCAGTTCAAAGACGGCGACGGCATTACGGTCACTGGGATGAACGTGTCCCGCCAGGGTGTGCCGGATGTTATTGAGGTGCAGGAGGGCGACCTCGTCATTGTCACCAACGGATCGATGACCGAAGGCTCCAGCCTCGGATCGATGACCTCCGCTCCCCGCCTCAACGGCAAAGGCAGCTCATGGCAGCTGTGGGAGAACATCGCCGCCAAGAAGCCGGGACTCGGTAATCCCTCTGCCTTCGATGATCATGTCGATGAATCCAAATGGGAGTCCTTCACCGTAACCTTCCAGGATTCGGTCTTCTTCGACCTGATGGAGAAATTCACCCGTAACCGCGCCGGCACCGGCGCACTGGTCACCTTCAGGGATTCCAGCTGGTTCATGTCGGTGGTGCTGGCCTTCCAGCCGCATTTCAGGGGACAGCCGGAGCATGTCAAAGTGTTCTGGGGCTACGGGCTGTATCCGGATAATGTCGGCGATTTCGTCAAGAAAAGAATGTGCGACTGTACCGGGGAAGAAATTATGCAGGAGCTGATCGGCCATCTGCATTTTGAAGCACATAAGGACGAAATTATGGCCACTGCCAACTGTATTCCCTGCATGATGCCATATATCACTTCCCAGTTCATGCCGCGGCTGAACAGCGACCGGCCGAAGGTTGTGCCTGAAGGCTCGACTAATCTGGCCTTCATCAGCCAGTTCTGTGAGATCCCGGACGATGTCGTATTCACCGAGGAGTACTCCGTAAGAGCAGCGCGGATCGCCGTCTACACGCTGATGGGTGTTAACCGCCCGGTTGAACCGATCAACCAGTATCAATATGATGTGCGGACACTTCTTTCGGGTCTGGTGACTTCTTTTAGATAGAAGGATAGCTGCATATCACGTTCGGATAAGCAGCCGAAAAAGCCCGTCTCCAGCGAATGGAGAGCGGGCTTTCTTCGGTTTGGAGCAGGAAACTCAGTTTGGTAGAATTCCGACAAAACCGGGGTCCCAGGGATCCCGATATCCGTTTACGGGCCTTACGGACACCAGCGTCTTTATTTGCCGGAAATCCGCCGGTTTGCCTGTTTATCGGACCCAGTTGCTCTTAATGTTGAGCAGCAGGGTGATAACAATGTGTTATTCGCAACAATAAGGTCTCCAGTGTCCGTTACAGTCTGCATTTTCGTTTTTAGAACAACATAACGGCTCTGGAGTCCGTCAGCTTTGGCAACCAGCACACATACACTCGATCCCAAAGGCTGCAGCGATAACATTCGCTCATACTTGCTAACCGGTGCTGTAATATCTATTCAACGCCGCAGGTCAGATGCTGCAGGAGCCGTCATCGCAGCCTTCAGCATCGGGAGCCTGGGACTTGGGCTGTCGTACAACCTGCAACACCGGCGCCTTCTGCTCCTCAGCCCACACGGTGTCGAGTACCTCGGTGAATACCGGACCGGGCTGGGCACCGGATACAGCATATTTATTATTGAAGACGAAGAACGGCACGCCGGTGACGTTTAACTGCTGAGCCGCTGCGATATCCTGGTTCACTTCATCTGCATAAGCGCCGTTTTCCAGCACCGCCGAAGCTTCCGCTGCATCGAGTCCCGCCTCTGCGGCAAGATGGGCCAGAACTTTGCGGTCCCCAATATTCACAGAATCGGTAAAGTACGCTTTAAGCAGACGTTCGGTCATTTCTTTGGCTTTGCCTTTGGTAGCAGCATAATGATTCAGACGGTGAGCGTCAAAGGTATTGGTTGGCACCACTGTATCAAAGTTGAACTGCAGACCGACGCCACTGGCCTGGTCCGCCAGCTGGGCATTCATTGCCTGCGCTTTGTCGCGGGTCATTCCATACTTGGAAGCCAGCATGTCATGGATATCTCTGGTTTCATCCGTCCGTGCAGACGGGTCCAGCTGGAAGCTGCGGAACACAACCTCCACCTTGTCACGATCTGCGAATTGGCTCAGCGCGTGCTCCAGCCGTCTTTTGCCGATGTAGCAGAAGGGGCAGGCATAGTCAGACCATACATCTATTCTCATTGTGATTTCCTCCTAATGGTCAGGTATCTCGAGTAAAGACTTACTTGTAAGTGACATCAGATTCATTAACAAAAAATATGTCACTTACTATTATATAGTTATAAACTGAAAATTACAAACACTATCTGCGGGTGTCCACTCATTTCCCTACACAAAAAGGGCAGCCTGCTGCGTCAGTTGTCTGAACGAACAGTATGCCCTTATATGCGGCGCGTTTTGCACGGGGAATAGATAAGATTAGAGCTGAACCGGCGGGCCCAGATCTGGAGGTGTAACAGCGGCCAGCTTTTCCGCCTCTGCCGGGTCCAGCCCCATGCTCTCGTGCAGCAGTTTATACAATCTGGCCCCGATGATCTCCTCTGAATAGTTGGACCGGACAATCTCCTGGGCAGCTTCCCCCATCTCCGCGCATAACTGTGGATTGCCGAGCAGGGTTTCAATAGAGGAGGCTAGTCCCGCCGGATCAAGTCCATCGGTGAGCAGGCCGCTTAGTCCTTGCTTCACTAATCCCCTTACCCCCATTACGTTAAATCCGACCGTTGGCAGTCCGCAGGCACCCGCCTCCAGTATGACCAGCGGCAGCCCCTCATAACGCGAGGGCAGAACGAACATCTCGGAGGCCGTATAATAGTTGGCCAGCACATGTTTGTCCCGGACTGTGCCGAGAAGGATGAATGTATCCTGCAGACCCTTTTCGCGGATCAGCGCCTTCAGGCTCTGCTCATCCGGCCCGCC
>CAKMKL010000201.1 GCA_927443375.1 uncultured Paenibacillus sp.
ATCACCACCAAAATTGTGTTCATCAGCGGGCATAATGATGCCGAATATCTGCGGTCAGCGCTGCAGATGCATGCGGCGGATTATATTTTTAAGCCGGTGAGCCGTAAAGAATTATCGGTGGTGATGGGCAAAGTGACAGCAGCGCTGGATGCGGAGCGGAGGGAGCGACAGCTGGTGAAGGATATGCAGGTTAAGCTGACGCAGAGCATGCCGCTGCTTCGTGAGAAATTTCTGCTGTCTGTGATCAGTGACAACATCCATCCGGAACGGGTTCATGACAAGCTGGCCTTTCTGGGACTGCAGAGCCTTGCTGCGGACAGCTACATCATAATGGTCATTGTAATTGATGATGTGCCGCAGGTAATGGATGTCCGCACCGAGCAGGATAAACAGCTGTTATCGTATACCGTGCTGAATATAATTCAGGAGCTTATAGATGAACAAATGCGCGGAGTTACTTTTGAAAAAGAGCCGGGTGAGTATGTCGGTATTCTCCTGCCCGGCCACTGGTTCTCAGAAGATGATCTGCTGCAGCTGGCGGAATTGATCCGGGATAACCTGCGGAAGTGGCTGAAGCTGAGTGTGACCATCGGTGTCGGAGAGGGGGTAAGAAGCCTTTCCGAGCTGCCGGCATCCTATAGGCAGGCCCGGGGAGCCGCTGACCAGAAATGGTACCTGGGTAAAAACCGGATTCTCACCATGGATAACATCGAATCCGCGGAGAACCTCCGCTACCGGTTTGAGCCGGAATGGGGAGAACGGGTGCTGACTTCGATCAAGTCGGGGGATAGCAGCCGCCTGCATGCAGAGCTAGCTGAAATGTTCGGCCTGCTGGAGAAAAACCGCGGGCAGGGTCCGCGTTATGCGCAGAACGTCAGTCTGCATCTGATTCTGCAATCCGGCCAGGTGCTGCTGGAGCTGAACGGGATGACGGCAGAGTGGGAGCAGCGGGAGCTGGCGGCCTGGAAAGCGGTGGCCCGGCAGGAGACAATGCAGGATCTGCTGATATTTACAGAGACGTATTTGCAGCAGGTCTGCGAATTCGTGCAGGTCAAGCGGAGCGGTAAAGCGAGTGAGACAATTGCGCGGGTCCGCCGCCTGATCGAGGCGCGCTATGCCGAGAATTTGACCGTAGCTGATATCGCAGCCGGGGTATATCTCAGTCCCACTTATGTCAGGCTGCTGTTCAAGCAGGAGACAGGAGAAACGCTGTTCGAGTACTTAACCAAGGTTAGGATCGAGAAGGCCAAGCAGCTGCTGGGTGACCCCCAGAACAAATTTTATGAGGTCTGTTATGCGGTAGGCTATACCGATCCCAGCCATTTCAGCAAGCTGTTCAAAAAAATGACCGGCTACACACCAAGCGCCTACCGGGAGCAGCACCATTAGATCCGTTCAGCGGAAGGAAGGGAGAGTACTATGCAGTTTGGCTGGAATTATCTGAAAGGCCTTCTCCAGGGGATACTGGCGGCACGAAAATGGCTGCTGGCATACATCCTGCTCATTCTGCTGCCTGTCTCCATTCTGCTGGCTTCCTTTTATACGCGTTCCAACAGGATCCTGGAAGAGGAGGTCACCCGTACCATGCAGCTAACCTTGAAGCAGGCGGGGCTGAATTTAACCTATAAACTGGAACATATCCGTGACAGCAGCAACTCTGTTTTTATGAATCAGATCCTATATGAGAATCTCCAGCGGCGAAGCAGCATCACTGACCAGCTCAAACAGATCAAGGAGCTGCGTAATCTGGCTGAGACCGCCAGGGAGAACGGGGATATTTTCCGGACGCGTTTTTTTGTAGACCCTTCCCGGCTGTATGCAGGAGACAGAGTGAATTTATATAAATTGAACGACATTAAGCAATATCCATGGTACACAGCTGTGATGGAAGCGGGCGGAGGCATGGTCTGGACCGGGGTGTATCAGGAGAGCTATAACGATATAGGGGTCAAAAAAATCTTCTCGGTAGCCCGAATGCTGCGCAATCCGCAGAATTATGAAGAGATCGTCGGCGTTCTGGTTATGGATGTTTCCGAAGTGCTGATCGGTGAGATTCTGTCGGAGCTGCATTTCTCGGATACCTATGCTCCTTATCTGCTGGACGGTTCGGGAAATGTCATCTATAGTTCTCTCGAAGCGGACGCTGATCCGGCTTCGTCAGCCTCAATGCTGCCAGCGGAGCTGCTGGATACGATCCGGCACTCGGAGGAAGGCATTCAGCAGAGTAAAGACGGCCGCAAAGCTGTAAACGTAATGTATACCACCATCGGTCCGTCCGGGTGGAAGCTGGTGGCCAGGGTAGCCCAGTCCGAAATTTCGCACCGGGCTACGGCGCTGAACCAGTTTACCAGTATAGCCACTCTCGCGGGGATCACCATTCTTTTTCTGGTCCTCTCTTTTGTCCTGCTGATGTTCATGACCCAAAGCATGCAGCGCAGGGTGCAGATGATCCTGAAGATGATCCGCAAGGAAGGGATCGGATGGCTGGAAGAGCGCCGCTCCATGCCGGACGGGGATTTCCGTCTGCTGGAACGCAGCGTGGATCATCTGATTCATAAAGTCAACAATCTGATGGAGGAGTCGTATCAGGCCAAAATGCAGGAACGGGAGGCCCAGCTCCGGACGCTTCAGGCGCAGATTAATCCCCATTTTCTGTACAATGCCCTCGATATGATTAACTGGTCGGCCATTTCGCATGATGCGGAGGATACCAGCCAGATGATTGAGGCGCTGGCGCATTATTTCCGGCTCAGCCTCAACAAAGGGCGTGATAACGTCAGCATTAGCGATGAGCTGGAGCTCGCCAAAGTCTTTTTGGAGATTCAGCAGAACCGTTTTCCGTCTACCTTTACGTTCACCATTGAGGCCGGGCCGGGACTTGAGTCTTATATAATTCCCAAGCTTACCCTGCAGCCGCTGGTGGAGAATGCACTGATTCACGGTATCCGCAAAACCAAAGATAAACAGGGGACGATCACCATCGCTGCCCGGCTGGAGCAGGAGACCATTGTACTCACCGTGTCTGATGACGGCATCGGTATGAGTCCTGAACAAGGGCAGCGTCTGCTGCGTGAGCCTAACGCGGAGAAGCAAGACAACAGTTCGTCCGGCTCCTTTGGCCTCTACAATGTCAACGAGCGAATCCGTTATTTTGCCGGCAACCGCTACGGATTGTCCATCGATTCGGAACCCGGAAAAGGGACAGTTGTCACGGTAAGGATTAAAGCGGTTACATCTGAGTGAGAACACGCGGAATATACAGTCGCCAGAGACCAGAAATAATCGGATTACCACCTACAATACCACCTGGATGAACCCGTATAATCATCTCATAAACCAGGCGGAGGTGAGTAACTTGGGCACAGGTGTCACGGATTTGAAGCGGAAGAATAATGTCAATCAGGCCAGGACGAGTTCAGCAGGCAAGTGGAGGCTGGCCTGGAGAAACAGGGATTATTATGTACTGCTCATTCCCGGACTCCTGTTTCTGCTGCTCTTCAAATATACACCGCTCTATGGTGTACTGATTGCGTTTCAGGACTTTAATATTTTTGAGGGTGTCAGAGGCAGTGAATGGGTCGGGCTTGAGCAATTTCATAAGCTGGTCCAGTCGGAGGAATTTGGGAGGGTATTCATGAATACCCTGCTGATCAGTGTGTATAAAATTGTGCTGCTGTTTCCGATTCCGGTTTTTATCGCGCTGGTGCTGAACGAGGTCAGGCTGATGTTCTTTAAGCGGACGATCCAGACGATCATTTATCTGCCGCATTTTCTCTCATGGGTGATTATCTCGGGGTTATTCGTGACCATTCTTTCGACTTCCGGGGGGCTGGTCAACAATATCATCCAGTCGCTGGGCGGCGAGCCCATCAGCTTTTTTGTCAGCAATGAGTACTTCCGCAGTCTGGTTGTGTTCACGGCGGGGTGGAAGGAGACGGGCTGGAATGCGATTGTGTTTATTGCCGCCATCGCCGGAATTGACCAGGAGCAATATGAAGCCGCTGCCATCGACGGGGCGGGCAGAATCCGCAGGATGATGCATATTTCGCTCCCGGGTATCCTGCCTACCGTTGTGCTGATGTTCATTCTCCGCCTCGGTTCGGTGCTGGATGCAGGGACAGAGCAGATTCTCACCATGTACAATCCGGTTGTCTATGAAACCGCCGATGTCATTGGAACATTCGTGTACCGCATTGGCCTTGGCAAAATGGATTACAGCTTCAGTACCGCCGTGGGTCTGTTCAACTCGGTTGTCGGTTTTATCCTGATTATCTCAGGCAACTTTATCAGCCGGAAGCTGCTGAAGCGCGGTATCTGGTAGCGGGAAGGGAGAGTGGAAAGGTTGACGAAACGAACCAAGGGCGATTTGGTGCTGGACACAGCGGTTTATTTCTTCCTGATCCTCCTGGGTGTCATTATGCTGCTGCCGCTGATCAACGTATTATCGAAGGCTGTCAGTGCGGAATGGGCCATCACCTCCGGTAAAGTTGGTATTCTGCCGGTAGGCTTCCAGCTGGATACGATGAAGGAGGTCATCTCCTCCTCAACTTTCATCCGGGCCTTTGGAGTATCAGTAGGCGTTACTGTTGTCGGCACTATAATCTCCATCCTGATGACCGCATTAACCGCGTACCCGTTATCCAAGCGTCTGCCGGGCATCCCCTTTATTATGGTGCTGTTCATTTTCACCATGCTTTTCAGCGGAGGGCTAATCCCCAACTATTTGCTGATGCGGCAGCTGCACCTGATCAACAATCTGTGGGTGCTGATTTTGCCGGGAATGATCAGTGTGTTCAACCTGCTGGTGATCAAGAGCTATTACGAAAGCCTGCCTGAAGCACTAGAAGAGTCGGCACGGATCGACGGGGCCAAAACCTACACGATTCTGTTCCGCATTATTCTGCCGCTCAGCATGCCGGTCATCGCGACGATCGCCTTGTTCTATGCAGTCGGGTTCTGGAATGATTATTTTGGCCCGATGATCTATATCAATGATACGGCGCTGAAGACGCTGCAGCTCTACCTGCAGGACGTGGTGATGGATGCCAGCGCAGCGAATGCCGTGAACAAAAGTGTGGATGATCTCATGAACATGTCTCCCGAAGGAATCCGGGCGGCGACAGTTGTTGCTTCCACGGTGCCGATCCTGTTTGTGTATCCGTTCCTGCAGAAGTATTTCATTAAAGGCGTGCTCATCGGCTCCGTCAAAGGCTGAGTCGTGATCCATTATTTGAGGAGGGTTATACGTATGAAATATACAAAAGGCTGGTCTCTTCTACTCTGCACCGGACTGCTGCTTGCAGCCGCAGGCTGTGGCTCATCAGGTAACAATGGGAACGGAAATAAGGAAGGTGCTGAGGGGACTAAGGCTCCGGCGAGTGCTGCCGCCACAACCGCACCAGCGGAAGATACGGCCAAACCTGAATTGAAATCGCTTAATTTGTGGTCGAAGGATGATTATAATACGTATCCCCTCGCCAAGGTCATCGAAGAAAAGACGGGATATAAAGTGAAATATGAAATGCTGCCTGCCGACAAAGCAATGGATAAGCTGAACCTGCTGATTTCGTCCGGTGAACCCTACGATGTCATTACCATTTCCGGTGAAAAGGCCGTTTACACGGATTACGCCAAAATGGGGGCGCTAGTCGATTTGACCCCGCTCATTGAAGAGTATGGCCCGAATATTAAGGCGTCCATCTCTGAAGCATCCTTCAATGCGGTTAAAGTGGACGGTAAAATCTTCGCCATCCCGAACAGCTCCTCGCAATTTGCCGGCGCCGACCTGATGATCCGCCAGGATTGGCTCGACAAGCTGGGCCTGAAAACACCTACAACCCTGGATGAATTCACCGAAGTCCTGAAGGCGTTCAAGGAAAAAGATCCCGGCGGCAACGGCAGCAGCGGCGCTCCGATGTCAATTGACGGCGGCCTGGCAACGACAGCCAATATTACCGGCGCCTTCGGCATCGGCACCAGCTGGAATAAGTTAGACGGCAAGCTGGTACCGCCTCCGCTCCACCCGGGGTTCAAGGAATATCTCACGTATATGGCTGACCTGTATAAGCAGGGACTACTTGACAAGGAGTTTGCCGTCAACAAGGATGCTACCCTGAAGGAGAAATTCACCAGCGGCAAAATCGGTGTCATTCAGCTCCCCTGGTATGATATTCCGAGCGTTGCCGATGCCCTGAACGCCAATTTCCCGGATGCCAAGTTTGTATATCTTCCGGCCTTGAAGGGTAAAGACGGGCAAATGGGCCTTGGGATGAGCGGAGGCTTTGACCGCCTGACCTTTATCCCGAAATCTGCCAAACATCCCGAAGATGCAATCAAGTGGATTAATGCCAAGTTGGATAAAGACACCTTCAAGCTGATTGCCATTGGGGAAGAGGGCAAGCATCATACGTATAAAGACGGTATTTACAGCCCGATCCTGCCGCTGTTCACGGACGAACGGGGTAATGCCAGCAACTATCTTACCGGTATTGATGAGAAGCTCTACCCGATCTACTGGCAGGCCCGTGTCCAGAAGGATGCACGCTTGTTCGCAGGCTTCTCGTATTTGAACAATGAACTGCCTGCCGAAGCGCGGATTTCCGATCCGCTTGCACTAGCGCCGTCTCTTCCTGAATATTCTAAGAACAACGCTTCCCTGAATCAGATGATCAATGATTTCGCTGTAAAAGTGATTGTCGGTGAGGAATCTCCGGAGGCCGTGGACGATTTTGCCGAGAAGTACAAGGCAGCCGGCGGGGAAGCCAGCTACAAAGAGGTTAACGACTGGTACGCAGCTAGCGGTAAATAAAAGAAAATATATAAGTTGAACTTGGGAACAAACATAAAGGTAACAGTAACGGAGGGGATTTTGGAACTAGAGGAGCGTTAGCGGCCGGAAGTCCAATATCACCGCAGTTACGACTATACCAAAATGTATAACGCCAAACTCGTCTTATATTGCAGGAGGAGATCAAATGAAAACCTACCGGATGCGGATCAGTGAGGTTCCGCTTCAGGATGACTGGGATGTCATTGTTGTCGGAGGCGGGCCGGCCGGTTGTACAGCAGCTGCCGCAGCCGCGCGGGAAGGTGCAAGAACGTTGCTGATCGAAGCGACGGGAAGCCTAGGCGGGATGGGTACCTCGGGGCTTGTCCCGGCCTGGTGTCCTTTCTCAGATATGGAGCAGATTATCTACAGAGGGCTGGCCATGAAAGTGTTCGAGGCACTGAAGGCGCAGATGCCGCATGTGGCTAAGGACGCGATGGACTGGGTGCCGATTGAGCCGGAGAAGCTGAAGGTGATCTACGATGATCTGGTCCAGGAGGCAGGAGTGACCGTATTATTCAATACGCTGCTGGGCTCAGTGGAAACAGAGCCGGAAGGCAGAGTTACCGCGCTGATTACGGCTAACAAAAGCGGACTCCAGGCACTCCAGGCCAAGGTTTACATTGATTGCACGGGCGATGCCGATGTTGCAGCCTGGGCGGGGGCGGAATACCTCAAAGGTGATACGGCGACCGGTGACCTGATGCCGGCTACACACTGCTTCAATCTTGGAAATGTGGATGAATATGCTTATCTGAACGGTCCGCTGCTGCACAATAACAATAAGCAGAGCCCCATCTTCGATATCCTCCGGTCAGGCAAATATCCGCAGATTCCGGACTCGCATATCTGTAATAATATGATCGCACCGCGCACGGTAGGGTTTAACGCCGGTCATTTATGGGATGTGGACAATACGGATGCTTACTCTGTATCGGCTGCGCTGATGCAGGGCAGAAAGCTGGCGGCCGTCTACCGGGATGCGCTGGCGGAATTTATGCCGGCTTCCTTTGGAAGTGCTTTTGTCGCCAGTACAGGTTCACTTATAGGTATACGGGAGACCCGGCGGATCACCGGTGACTATGTTCTTAGTGTCGATGATTATGTGAGCCGCCGCAGCTTCGAGGATGAGATCTGCCGTAACAGTTACTTTATTGACATCCATGGAACGGAAAAAGAAGAGAAACAGGCCGGAGGCAAGCCGGAGGTGATTAAGCGGTATGGCCCTGGGGAATCCCATGGCATTCCCTACCGCTGCCTGACACCCCGCTCCCTGCAAAATGTCCTGGTAGCCGGACGCTCCATCTCTTGTGTACGCGAGGTTCAGGGCAGTGTCCGGGTGATGCCGGTCTGCCTGGCTATGGGTGAAGCGGCGGGACTTGCTGCAGCTCTGGCAGCACAGCTTCCGGCACCTGATGTTCATGCTGTGGACGTTCAGATCCTGCGAAGACGGCTGAAGGAAGAAGGAGCCTATCTGCCCGATCTGCCGGTGGTTCAAGCCGGAGAGTCAGCTGATCAAACGCAGAACGGTACGTTCAAATATCATTAAGGGAGATGGGTTGTATGAAGCCTGGTCCGGCGGTTCAGCAGAATGGCATTAATCACCCCGCCGGCCAGAATGATAATAGAGCTGATATACAGCCAGATCAGCAGGACCATCACTCCGCCAAGACTTCCGTAGGTTCGGGTGAATCCGCTAAATTTGTCGACATATAAAGAAAACAGCATGGAGGTGGCAATCCAGCCGACCGTGGAGAAGAACGCTCCCGGTATCACTTCCCTTAGGTGTAATTTCCGGTTGGGAGCAATCCAGTACAGGAGGGTGAATACTAGGAACATTACGAAGAGAGGAACAGCATATTGCAGCAGATCCCAGAGCTTTTGCAGACCATAAGGCAGATCAGCCAATAAAAATATCTGTGTCTTCAACCACCTGCCGAGAACGAGCAGCAGAATGCTGAGCAGCACCACGAAACCGATGAACAGAGTGGCGAGGAAGGCGATTCCCCTAACTTTCCAAAACACTCTGTTCTCATCAATGTCGTAGGCGCGGTTCAGCCCTTTAATGATTGCATTGACACCTTTGGAAGCAGCCCACAGCGTGCCCAGCATCCCGAAGGACAACAAAGCCTGGCTCCGTCCCGCGGAGACATCCTGAAGAATTTCTTCAATAATTGAGACGGCCTCTGACGGCATGATTTGTTCCAGCTGCTGAATTTTATCCTCCAGGGAGATATGGACGTAACCGATGAGCGTCATAATAAAGATCAGAAAAGGAAACAGGGAGAGAATAAGATAATAGGTTAATTGCGCACTAATCCCCTGCACATCATCATTTTTTAGTTTTTGGAACAGTTCTTTTAGAAAAGAGTACACCGCGGCCGCATTTTTTTTCATAATTCCCTCCTCAGCTTCTTCTATAATATGCACCAGCCTGTCTTATATATTATTATTAACCTAAAATTCAGCGGACGTTTTTAACAAGAGGATCTCCATAGCTAATATGCCAGTGAAGATGCTTGGAATCCTGATAGTTGCCTAAATTAGTTGACACTCTGCATGCTCCGTGCTGTTCCGTAACCATCGCCGCTACTTTTTGAATGACATTGATAAGTTCCAGCAGGAGTTCATTGTCGCTTTCCTCCAAAGTAAGCAAAGAGGCAATATGCTTCTTGGGAATAGCTACAATATGAACCGGATAAAAAGGTCTGGTGTGATGATAGGCCAATACGTTATCGGTTTCCAGGACCTTGTCTACAGCTGTTTTACCGTTTAGAACCTGCTCACAATAAAAATCCCCGTACATAGCTAGTCCTCCTTAAATAGATGGTTATTCCTACTTTGATATCCGTCTTCCAATATCCTGCAAATGTTTCTTCTGGGAAATGAAGGACCTCACAGCTTTTCTGCGGATAGTCCAGTTTAATACGGGTATATGGAAATTTCTGAAGCCTATAACTGGAAAAGGGGAATGTTGATGAAGAAGCTCGCACGGGGGGATTTTATTATCATCAAAAAGTGGATATACCGCAACGCCCGTCCGCTGGATCTGGCACGGTGGAAATATCATTTCGAAGAGGAGGATCTGCCGGCTGTACTGGAAGCATTGGCGGCTTATCAGAATGAGGACGGCGGGTTTGGACATGCCCTGGAAGCGGATGCCTGGAATCCGTATTCTTCACCAATACAGACGGGTACAGCGGTGGAGAGGCTTTTTGAGGTTCATTTTCAAGATAGGAGCCACCCGGTCGTGCAAGGTATATTGAAATATCTGGACAGCGGAGCCGAGATGGACGGAAACACGTGGCGGAATGTTATTGCTTCTAATAACGAATATCCTCATGCTCCTTGGTGGCATACGGACTCGGACAGCACGGCCCGCAGCGTGTTTAACCCTACGGCAATTCTGGCCGGGTTCATTCTGCGCTTTGCTGACAGGGAGAGCCGACTCTATACACGGGGTCTCATTATCGCCAAAGAGCTTATTCATCAAAACTCCGGAAAGCTTAGGGTTCAGTACCAACGCAGCTCTGGTTCAGAAGGAATTGGATCACCTATTGGAAATCAGGAATCCGGAGGGATTATGGGATCTGAACTGGAGCTGGGCTGGCTATGAACAAGCATTTGCGGTCAGCGAGAACTGGTGGAAGGCGCACATTGCGATTGAGAAGCTACTGTTGCTGCGGGCGTTCGGGCGGCTGGACTAAACGATTATCAGGCAAATATGGCAAGCAGAGCAGCGTCCTCCCGTTACTTGGTGGGACGCTGCTCTGCTTGTTTGGCTATTAGCGGCCTGCAGCAAATTCACGCTCATAGATCCTCTGAACCTTATTCAGGACAGCGGGACCTTGATCGGCGAATTTAAGCTTGGATATTTCATCCTTGATCAGGAAGACCCCGGGCTCATTCTTATGCTTGCCAAGCGCCGCATTGTACAGTAGTCCCGCACCATAACTCGGATGGTGGAAGAACAATTTCATAATCGGCTTCAGCCAGAAGGGAAGGCCGGATTTTTTACCGCCGCGGATCGTATTGTTGCCTCCCGGATCGGCACTGCGGATCCTAATTCCCTCATCTGCCAGCTGCGGGGCGATTTCTTTTGTCCATAGGGATAGCGCCATCTTGGAAGTGGCATAGGGTCCAAAAAGCTTCTTGAACTCTGCCGGACGTTCCAGCTGGGCAGGGTCAAACTTCTTGAGGCTGAGCGTAGCATTGGAAGAGGTATTAATGATTGTTCTTAATGAGCCATTAAGCAGCAGCTCCTTCAGCTCCATGGTGATAATATACGGGACAACGGCCTGCAGCTCGAAATGCATCTCACGGCCCTGTTTGGAATAGCTCAGCTCCGGGAAGCTGCCGCCGGCGTTATTGAACAGCAGATCCAGACGGGGTTCGCCCAGCCTGATCTTCGCTAATGCAGCCCGGAGACTGCCGAAATCAGACAGGTCTGCTGTGTAAATCCGCAGCTGCTTGCTGTTTAGTGCATCACGGATCTGGTCGTCATCAGCGGGAAAAGCGGAACGGATCAGCGCAGCGATCTGCCAGCCTTCGGCAAGCATCCGGCGGGTCAGTTCTAGTCCGATGCCGTTGTTGGCACCTGTGATAAGCGCGGTTTCGGGTTTAAGTTGTAGAGTCATCTTAATCTCTCCTTATCTTTATTATCAAGACCAGATAGGCTGTGGTGCTGTCGTTGCTTATCTGTGAATTGCGCTCATTGTATAACTTGGAGCCGACTCCAAGTCAAGCCGTTGATTATCACGAAAAAAGCAGCTTGACCTGGAGCTGACTCCAAGTTATACAATAAAGAAATGAAGAAACAGGAGGTGGCAAGATGAGTGAGGTAGGCGTAATGACAACGGGGTATTCCATCAAAGCGGCCTCAGAGCTTACGGGAATTACGGAGGATACGATCCGGTATTACGAGAAGATTGGACTCCTGCCCCGGGCACAGCGGAAAGAAAACAGCCACCGGGTATACAGTGAGGGGGATGTTGAGCTGATGAAGCTGATCTCCTGTCTGAAAAAGACGGGACTGCCGCTGGATGAGATGCGTCCTTATCTGAATCTGTCGCGTGATTCCAATCTGTCTGAATATCCTGAGCTGTATGACAAGATCCAGATCCACAAGCGGAATATCCTGGATCAGATTGCTTCCTTGCAGCAGATTGTAGATTTTATTGATACCAAGGTCAGTGAGGGCAGCTTTGGAGAGAAACAAGGGAATGAGGATTGTACTCTTACAGGGGATGTTAAACGCATGCCAGTCCGAAAAAAATAGTATTTGATGAATCAAGCGCTCCAATCTGCCGGGATTGGGGCTTTTTTAATTGCCTGCTGCCGTTTTCTTGCTTACAATAAGTAACGGTTGGAAAAAGGAGGAAATCGAGATGAGACAGATTACTTATTCCCCGTCCAAATATATTCAGGGCGTAGGAGAGATTGCCAGGCTGGGCGCTTATTGCTCGCAGATGGGAGCCGGGGCGGCTTACGCCATCATTGACCCGTATATTCTCGGCGTATATGGTCAGGAGATCCGAAACAGCTTTGCAGAGGAGTCGCTGCCGCTGATAGAACGTGAATTCAAGGGCGAATGCAGTATGAACCAGGTGGAGCAAATTGTTGCCGGGCTCGATCTTGACAGAGTAGGGGTCATTCTCGGAATCGGCGGCGGCAAGACATTGGACACAGCCAAGGCCGTCAGCCATTTTACAAACCTGCCGGTGATCCTCGTGCCTACGGTGGCTTCCACCGATGCCCCCTGCAGTGCGGTGTCGGTGTTGTACACCGAAGAGGGAACTTTTGACCGCTACTTGTCTTTACGGCACAGTCCGGATACCGTTATCGCAGATGTCGGGCTGATCGCTAAGGCACCGGCCAGATTGCTGGCGGCAGGTATGGGCGATGCCCTCTCCACCTATTTCGAAGCCAGAGCCTGCCGCAAGTCGGGGGCTATCACTGAGGCCGGAGGGACAAGCTCCATCGCAGCCATCTCGCTTGCCCGGGCCTGCCTCGAGACGGTTCTATCGGAAGGGGCAGAGGCCCTGCGGGATGCCCGTGAGGGAATTGCTTCTGAGGCAGTTGCCCATATTGTTGAAGCGAATATTTACCTTAGCGGCATCGGATTTGAAAGCGGCGGTCTTGCTGCAGCCCATGCTATCCACAACGGCCTGACGCTGCTGGAAGAATGCCGTCATATCCTGCACGGGGAAAAGGTTGCCGTCACGACCCTTGCACAGCTTATGCTCGAGCAGGCTCCGGAAGAGGAAGTCTCTGCTGTGGTCAGCTTCTGCCGTGAGACAGGTCTTCCGGTGACCCTGGAACAAATGGGACTCTCCGGCATTGCACCAGAGAAGCTTATGAGTGCTGCGGCGGCCAGCTGTGCAGCAGACGGCCCAATGGGCAATATGCCGTTTACTGTTACCCCGCAGGATGTATATGAAGCTATTGCTGCCGCAGACCGCCGGGGGCGGCAGGCTGTATAACGATTGTTAATTATTGCGTACCTTGCCGGTACATATTTCCCCTTCGTGTTCCAAACAATGAGAACAATGGTTGCAGAAGACGAGGGAGGCGTTTCTTTTGGCAAAATGTAATCCGGCATGGTTAAAATGCAGCAAGCGGCTATTCTTGACCGCGATTGTTATATTAATGACCGTACTGTTTCCGGGAGGTCCGTCAGTGATGAAGGCAGCTTCCGGGCAGCAGCAGGAAACTGCTCTACACACTACTGTTCGTACTGAGCCTGCCGGGGACAGCAAGGCAGCCGAAATGAAGGAAAAGCCGGTGCGCCCCGCCCGCAGCCGTGTAGCGATCATCGTCGATGACTTCGGCAATGGAATGCGGGGTACAGACGAGATGTTCACGCTGCCGGTGAAGATTACAGCGGCTGTAATGCCATTTCTGTCTACG
>CAKMKL010000202.1 GCA_927443375.1 uncultured Paenibacillus sp.
GGGAAGTGCAGGCTGCCCGAGCTGTTGCTGAGATGGAAAATCGGCACCGCATCCTCATCCAGCCGGCCGGCGATAATCCGCTCCACGAATTTATCCAGCGGTTCCTCGCGGCCGTATTTCATTACCAGGAAATCTTCCATGGAACGGGTAATCAGATCCCCGAACTTATCGCTCAGGAACTCGGAAATAGAACGGACAATATCGATCTCCTGCTCTCTGACCCAGCGTCCGGAATGCTTAAGCATTTCCCGTGTGAAGTCACGAATCAGGTCGTCGCCGTCTTTCTGATCCATCACTTTGGAGATTGTCGCGGAAATATCCGGCACGTTGACGATATTCCAGTAGTAGGTTTTGTTGCCCTTGTGATCCGCCTGCTCTTCACCGCTCAGCAGAATATCCCCGTTCTTCTCGAAAATCGAGCTCAGCGCGCTGAGAATCTCCGTAAACACGCCGTAAATCCGGTTATTTTCTTCATTCAGCAGCTCAAACAGGTCCTCATAGAACTGGATCATCTGTTCTGTGCGCTCCACATCGGCATGCAGCCAGTACTCATTGATCTTGGCTTCGATATAGGCGTTTTTCTTCTTCTCCTTGGAGACAAAAGCGCTGCGCGCATCGCCAAGCTTCTCTTCCGCGCTGTCCTGTGCCGTCTCAATATCACGCGGCAGGCGCAGAAGACTCTCACGCAGCGCTTCGATATAGGACTGGATCAGCTTCAGGATGCAGAAGCCCTTCTCGGTATAAAGCAAACGCGAGACATAGAACGGCCCCTGCTCAGGATGCAGGAAGATGCGTTCCAGCTCCTCGCTGAAACGTCCGGTGATTTCGCCGGGCAGCTGTTTTTTGGATTTGATATATTCCTCACGCGCCCGGGACAGGAAGTTCTGCTCCAGCTCGGTGTCCATATCCACGACCTGATTTTTGATGACATTGGCGTGGCTGAGCCGTTCGCTGTTCTGGTAACCGGGCAGTGGTTCAGGGACGCGGGATTCGAAGGTTTTGACCATAGTATCGAGATCAATCCCAAGCTTGCGCGCGAACTTCTCCACATCCTCCTGGCCGGGTGCCTGCTGGAACATCTTGTCCATTTTGTCGAACAGGCGGTAGGCGAGATAGGTCGTCATTTCCTCAATCGGCAGCACAGCCGACGAAGCCCCGATAATGTTGTATTCATAATTGGCCGGGTAGGTCTTGTTCATCTGCGCAATGTTCGTACGGATGTTGCTGATATAGTCGTGGATGGCGAATTCCTCGCCCGATGCTTTTTCCTCGCTGGCCATAAAGTTAGTGATATTCTCTGCCGTGACGTTCATGCAGTAATCATAGGCATTCTCCAGCAGCTTGCCCTCCGTATTGGTCGCGGAGATCAGATGGCACAGATTGAACGGCGGCAGCGGCGAATTCACAGTGAGAATATTGCCGTACTGCTGGCGGAACCGCTCGCCCCGGCTGTCCACATTCATCCAGTAATCCAGCTCTTTGAGCGCCGCATAACCGTTCTTACGGATATATTCGCGGGTGTGCTCGCTAAGGCTTTTATTGGCCAGATTGACGTCCGGTGTGAACAGGTAGCCCAGTGTGTTGACCCGGTCTATGCCCGCCGCGCCGTAGTCGCGTTCAATAATGCCGCGCACGATATAGGCGATATCCAGAAAAGCTCCGCTTCCCGTACCACCGGATAAGCCCGTAAGCAGGAACACCATCAGCTTCTTGCTGGTGCCGACGGACAACGTTTTGATCTTCTTATCAATTGCACCTACAACCTGATTGATCTTGGTGAACAGCAGCAGGCGCCCGGCCTGGCGTACACCGGCGGCGCCGTTCATGCCGTCGGTAATGCTCAGCTCCGGCGACAGCCATTCGGTAATGTAGGGGTCGAGAATGCTTCTGTTTTGCAGCAGGCCGCCGATTTCCGCGTTAGCCAGCAGCACGAACTCGTTCTGCGGATCAAGGCCGATACCTTTGTATTTTTTGCCGCGGTCCTGTTCATTCGTCTCAAAAGCCAGGAATTCCACGTTGTCCGGCTTATCGCGCTTCTTCTTGGAGAGCGGATCTTCGGGCAGCTTAAAGCGGCGGTTAATCTGGTATTTCAGCCGCAGCAGGGCATCAATGCCCGTACCGCCGAGTCCGATGATCAGGATCGGGTTGTCGATCGTGTCTACTCTGATTTTGTCGCTGACGATCCCCCCGCCAAGTGATACATCGAGTTGCTGTATATGCTCTCTTACTACCGGTTTCATAGGTTCTCCCCCTCTATATTAAAAACTCAAGCAGAATCGTTTTGTCTACTGTCTGCAGCGGCACCGAAATGCGGTCCCCGCTCTTTAACTCCAGCCCGCGCGAAGTGTCAGCCGCCCGCCCGGATCTCTCAACTGTGATGCCTTCGCTGCTGCGCAGGAGCAGCCGGTCATTTTTACCGGGTGTGAATACGACCTTTTCGCTCTCCTTCAGTTCAGGAGCCAGCTGAAGCAGCTGGTGCAGCGTGAATTTGCCGCGGAAGCCGGACAACTTCTTGTACTGCGGATACGTCTTCTCCCCGGTGTTGCCATCCAGCACCTCTACGACAATCTGCCCGACAAAGCCGCGGTTCGCCTGCTTGCGCAGCATCCACACTGCCACCGCCGCAATGAGCAGCAGGAGTAAGCCCCCGATGATGAAGTACAGGGTGTTCGAGGTTTCTTTTTCCTGAAGAGGCTCTTCACCGGCAGGTCTGCTTGTGGCCGCTGGCGCTGTGCTTACAGCCCCAGTCTTGGCATCGATTTTGAGCACATCGCTCTCACGGTAGAAGCTGCTCTCCTCCGCACGGACCTTGAGCTCATAGTTATGGCTCTCCTTAATTTCAAAAGCGCCCTTGAACTCCGCCCCGGAATTGTCAAGCGGAAGCTTCTCCACCACCCCTGTATCGAGGTCCGTAGCCAGCAGCACCGCATTCATATCTTGATATAAATTGCTGAGTGTTACCTGAGCACCGTTGCTGTAGAGATGGGAAACGATATTGATCGTGTCACCCTTCTTGTAGGCTGCTGACGGCAACGCATCTATCTTGAGCTCCAGATCATAGTTAAATACGAGATTGATGTCGATCTTGTCTTTGGGAACACCCTTTACCTGCAGCTTCCAGTCACCCTGCTCCGGTGACAGTAGCTTGATCAGGCTATACGTGGACGATTTGGACAGCAGCACATCATTTGATGGAATCGCGACTTCCTTGCCCGACGGATCGGTTAGCTTCGCGGTCACCGGCTGTGACGACATGATGGAGATATTCGCTTCCAGTACACTGCTGTTTGGCACATTGATCGTTACATCCTGGTAACTGCCGTTCGCCGTAATCGACTGCACAGGCACAATCTTCAGCTTCAAATGACTGGCAAAAATCTCGCTGAGAATCTGCGGCAGATCATCCGCTGAATCCGTAGTAAATGCTTTACCACCCGTCTCATCCGACAGTCCGGCCAGGATGTTCTTATTCAGCTTGCCATCAGCATTCAGGCCTATAGTATAAATCGGATAGCCTTTCTGCTTGGCGGCATCCACTGCAGCAGACAGCTCCTGGTCAGACTGGCTCTGGGTCCGGCTGCCCGACTCGTTGAGATCATTGTTGCCGTCGGCCAGCATGACAATCATCGGCTCATGGCCGGGGTCACTGCCGTTTTCCAGCACTTTGACGGCTTCCTCAACACCTACTGCAATATCTGTATAGGGTCCGCGGTCCAGCCCGTCGATGAAATCCTTCAAATCCTGCTTATCGCCGGCCGAGCCGATCTGCAGCAGGGCCTTCTCGCGCTGGACCTTGTCGGTGTAGGCTACAATGCCGACCTTATCACCTTGCGTGGACAGCATATCTATAAACATCTTCATCGCCTCACCGGCGATATTGTTCTTGTCACTCTTATTCATCGAGTTGCTGACATCAATCAGCAGCACCGCATCAATACGGGACGGGCCTGCCGTGGCTGCAGAAGCCCGCATTACGGCTAACGGAGAGGCGGACAGGCACAGAATCAGCAATAGTACAGGGATTAGCCGCTTAAGCATATTCTTGGTTGTTCTAGGGCAAAGCTGTGTACGAAGCATAAAGATGGCTCCTCTTGTGTTATATTCGGTAATAGAGACGGGGTTATCAGTCAGCTAAAATCTGTAAATAGCATGCCATTATGATATAATTAAACATTGTAAACTTCAACTTTGTGCCCGCTTGACAGCTGCCGTAAGGGTAGAATCGTCATTCTATCAGCCTTTCAAGGCAGCCCTACTTCCCAGTGAAAGGAAGAGTTCCATGATTTCATACGTTATTCTCGGTATTACGTTTCTATATGCCGTAATCCAGATCTCAATTTATGCATCAAGGCGGCGGAAGCCGCTTACCCGTGACGATATTGACGAGAGGCTGCTCGCTGCACTGAATGGAGGGACTGGCACCCGTGAATAAGAAAAGACCCGTGACCTTCCGGCCGTTCAAAGTCCCGCGTTATGCTTATGACAAGCTGCGGATCTGCCGCCGCTGCGGACAATTTACCGCACTAGGCGAAGAACGCTGCGGCAAGTGCGGCCGCGCTGCCTTAACTTCGCTCGAGAAGCAGGCCTCGGCCATCGCCGGACGCAAAATGCATACCCGCCTGCTGCTTATTGTGCTGCTCACCCTGGCTGCCGTCTACTTCGGCCAGAGCCTGCAACAGATGGCACTATGCGGTGCAGGAGGAGCTGTCCTGGCCGGAGCCCTCTATTATATGCAGCGGAAGGTCCGGCAGAATGAGAATCTCGTTGCGCTGAACGAGCTGCTCGGCCGGAACATCGACAGCATCAAGGAAGGGCTGGAGATCAACCGGCAGGAGGCCGTCGCCGTGCTTCGCGAGAACGATGTGCTGGCTTATGAGAAGCTGCGCGAAATCTCTATCCTGCTGCGGGGTGACCGGATCTCCCGCCAGCGTGTCGCCCTGCTGCACGGCTTCCAGCTGCGCAAGGATATGAACCTTGAGCTGGAGCAGCTGCTGCTGAAGGATTTCGAGCCGCTGCTCGCCGAGTATATCGGCGAGATTGCTAAGGTCCGTCCCGAGCTGATCAAGGACCGTACGCTGCGCTATGTTAAGAATTATGAGGCGCAAATTCTTGAAATGGACAAAGGCGAAGCCATCCTGATCGGTGTTGCCGGGGCGGCAGTCCGCTTGAAGCGGTATGCGCTGCTCTACTCCGGCATGATCGGAAGATACATACAGGATCTGCCTAAGGACCGCTTTCTGCGCTTGTCCAGGCTGATCTCCGCCAGTCCCTATGAGCCGTGGAACGGCCTGGACCTCAAGGTAGCAGAAGTGCGGGAAGCCAAGTACCGCTGGGACCCCGAATTTTAAATGGATGCCGCAAGCTGGAGGCATACTTTAATTTAGAAAAAGGGGCTACTATACTATGACGTTCAAACAAGCCATATCCCTGCGGAATATTATGATTATTCTGTGTATATGCATGCTGGTGCTGCTCGGACTCAAGGCTCTACGGATCGGAGACAAGATCCGTGAGGTGCAGGATGCAGAGCGGCTCTATGCCGCCGGGGATCTGATAGCAGCCGAGAACCTGTACCGCCAGGCAGCGGATAACCCGGCCATTCATTATAAAGAGGAGCAGATTGCTTCACGCCTGGAAGAACTGACGCCGATTTCAGCCATCCGCAGCGGACTAAACACACTGGTGAAGAAGGTAACGGACCAGCTTGTAACCAGGGATTTTGCCGAATTTATGGAGAGCTATGCTTCCCTGCTCAGCCTTAAGTCCAAGTATTTCATCAGCGGAGGACCCTATGCATCCTATTATCGCCAGCTGTCTGAGGATTCAGGCATTTCCGCACAGCTGACGGCAGGCTTCGGGCAGTTTAAAAGCCAGTTTCTCGACGAACTTGCTGCAAGCCAAAGCAGCGGCAGTGAAGAGAACGGAGATCTCTTCAAATGGAATCTGCTCCAGATTCCGGATGCTTATTATGGAGGAACAGACGCCAAGAATGAGCTGCTGGCCACGGGGTTCAAGGCGCATGATACAGCCAGACTGAAGGTTCTGGCCGCTGCAGGCAGCTTTGGCCCTATGCTGGACAGCTCCCTATCAATGATAGAAGCTTACAGCAATCATAGCTATCAGGCTCCCTGGGTGCAGAAGCAGGCGGAGGATAGTGCCCAGGTAATTCTGGACAAGGATCTGGAAGGCGATAATATATCCGCCTTCGCCGGACACGCTGCCGCCTACCGCACTTACGCCGCATCTGCAGCACTTGCTCCTGATTCGTCCAAAGTGCTGTCATTCATCGACAGCAGCGCAGCGAAGCTGCTGAAGAGCGCCGCCCGGCTGATCCGGGGAGGCCAATATGCCGAGGCCATTCAGCTGTACAGCGGCCTCGCCCAGCTGCAGGATACCTCAGCCGAGATTGCCGCGGCACAGCTCACCTGGAACACCGCTGAACCCGTCCGTCTGCTGCCGGGAGGGGATGAAGCCGGCAGATATATCCATGTGGCCACAGCCTCCGGACGCTACGGCGCCAAGGCCGTTGTAGCCGGCACGGATAACACCGGCAGGCTATATTACGCTGATTTAAGTGATGACGGCAGAGTCTCTACACGGACCGGGGATATCCTTCCTGGCTTCGAACGGCTAAGCGGGCTGGCCTTTGAAGATCAGCTATCTGCTATAGCCGAAGTGCCGGTTGTGTTAGCCGTGGGAGGCCAAGAGGATGGCCGGACCGCTTTTACAGCCTATCAAATCAAGCCGGAGGGCATTTCACTGCTGTTCTCCTTTGCCGGAGACCGTTATGAACTGCAGTCGGACGATAACTCAATCCTCGTAACCAACGCAGATACCGGGGATGGTGTGCTTGGCGAGACCGGAGTGTACCGCCTAAGTGAGGATGGCAGTTACCAATTGGCTGAAATTCAGCAGGATTCCCCGCTCATCCCTGCTTCCGAGCTGGAGCTTCACCCGTTCGAGAATGTCACCCTGAACTGCGAAATCTATATCGATTCCGCAGGCAGAAGCGTCGGCAGCTCTGATGGCCGTTATATCTCCCTGCAAGGAAATGTCGGCTCCATTACGGGACCCGCTGTCGTCAGCGGCCAGTATCAAAACAGCTATGAATATGTAGAGACAGAGATCGGTGAGCAGTATGTTCCTGTCTTTGTCGTTGATTCATTGGGAAGCATGAGTGCAAATCTCAACGAAGAAGCAGCTACGGATTAAGTCATCGGCTGGCGCAGCAGCAGATTTATTATGTGGAAAAAGAACAGAGCAGCGATTCTTGCGTTACCGGGGAATCGCTGCTCTGCGTTTTCAGGCTATATGTGGTTGATGACTTGAGGGATGACTGATGGCTTTATCCGATCGTTTTCGCTTTCTTCCTGCGGCTGAGCAATCTTCTATGGCGCTTCTGTGTGTAGAGAACTTCACCAGCCGCCGAAATCGTCTCCCTGACCTCGCCCAGCACCGCCTTAGTCTCCTGCACGGAGGCCTTCATCCGTCTAACCTGCAGCTTCACGCGATCCGAGCGGAACTTCGCCTCATCCACAGTCTCCTGAATATTGGCCTTCACTTCATCCACCGGTTCCTTCAAGCCGTCTACAGAATGCTTCACGCCTTCCAGCGACTGCTTCAATCCGTCGAGACTGTTCTTAAATTCCTTAATCGGGTTGCCCATGCATATCTCCTCCTTTATAAACTGAACATCGGATTAACCAATCCGGCGTAGTATGCGACTACGGGGAATGTTTGGACTTCCGGACGCATTCGCTCCTACAGTTCCAAACTTCCCCTCCGCTGCTTTCGCCTTTGGATGGCACCTCGTTCAGCTTATATACTTATCCCTTACCTATACTTACCCGGATAAGCAGAGGCGGATTCACCGGATTACAACCAATCGCTTATCCGCGGATCTCTTCCAGCAGCTCCATAATCGTTGCTTCTTCCACCGGAGTAGAATAGGAACCATCTGCAAAACGCTTCATCGCCCCGATGCCGTCCTGGAAGACGAAGCGGATCCGGCCGCTGCGCACTTTTTTATCTGTGTACATTTTGTCCATCAGCATCCGGTTTGTAATGGCGTCCGGAATCTCGGTCGGGAGCCCCGCTCTGCGCAGCAGTGCTGCGACACGCTCAGCCTGTTCTCCAGTCATATACCCCAGCTTCACTCCCAGCTTCGCCTGGATCACCAGACCGACCGCAACGGCTTCCCCATGCAGCAGCGTATAACCGCTGACCGCTTCCAGGGCCCTGCCCGCCGTATGACCGAGGTTCAGGATCTGCCGGAGATTACTCTCATGTTCGTCCTGCTCCACTACTTCGTATTTGATCCGGCAGTTGTGCAGCGCAATCTGTTCGCAAGTCTCCGGATCAAGGATTAGTTCTCCGTCCGGCGTAACAATTTTGCCGATATTATTCTCCAGATACTCAAAAAACTTCACATCAACCAGACAGGCATGCTTGATCGTCTCCGCCAGGCCGCTTCTGAACTCACGGACAGGGAGCGTTCGCCAGGCTGCGAGATCAATGTACACTTTGCGCGGCTGATGAAATACACCGATCAGATTGGTGGCGACCGGCGTATTCACGCCTGTTTTACCGCCAACAGAAGCATCGGCTGCGGCCAGCAGCGTTGTTGCATAGTTCAGGCTCGGCACTCCCCGGCCAAACGTCCCTGCCAGGAAGCCGGCCAGATCTGTTACCGCACCGCCGCCGACTGCTATGATGCAGCAATCCCTTCCGTAGGAATGGCTCAGCAGCTGATCCTCCAGGAGCGCCTTGGTTTCACGGGTTTTGGATGGCTCCCCGGCCGGAAACGCAAACAGCTCAGCCGCAAAGCCGTTCTGCCGCATCAGCTTGAGCAGGGGCTGGCCATACAGCGGCTCAACCGAAGAATCCGTAATAATTGCGAATTTGCTCACACCCGGCACAAGTCCCTCCTGTAAATCACGGATCAGCGACGGGAACAGCCTTTCGCCGATCTCAATTTCGTAAGAGTTGTCGACTAGCTTTTTCAGTTCAACCTGGAAACGTTGGGACATGGCAAAAACTCCTTTTCCACATTTAGTCTATTTTTTGATAGATCCCTAGGGCCGTATAGTGTGCTACACTTGCTTTTGGAACACTGGATTTGCAAGGCCATTGATTCTTATATATTCATTTAATCTGTCAATATAAGGAGAGATACTCGTGGTAAATGTACAAGGCAAATGGGCCCTGATTACAGGGGCAAGCAGAGGCGTCGGTTATCAGACTGCACTTTTTATGGCCGGACAAGGCTGTAATCTTATACTCCATAGCAGGGAACTCGCCCATACGGTAAAAGTGGAGCAAGAGGTGCGGGCACTCGGTGTTGATGTCTACTGTGTGCAGGCTGAGCTGGGCAATCACGAAGAAGTGGCCGCCATGCTGGATGAAATTGAAAGCAAAGGCACCCCTGTAGATATTGTCTTTAATAATGCGGCTGTACAGATCGCCTACAGAACCGATTACTGGAATACACCGGTGGAGGATTTTGAGCAGAGCTTCCGGATTAACTTCATTTCCATCGCAACGATATGTAACCGTTTTATTCCTCAGATGATCGGGCGCGGCTTCGGACGGGTTATCAATACAACCAGCGGGATTAAAAATGAGCCGGAGCAGGCGGGCTATGCAGCAAGCAAAGCGGCACTCGATAAATTTACTAAAGATTTGGCTTCCCGGCTGGATGGAACCGATGTCATCCTCAGCTTAACGGATCCGGGCTGGTGCCGGACCGATCTCGGCGGCCCGAATGCCACCAGTCCGGTCGAAAGCGTTATTCCGGGAATTGCAGTCGGCGCCTTTGTGGACGACAAGAAAAGCGGACGTTTCCTCCACGCCCAAAGCTTTGCCGGCATGACGCTGGAAGCAGCGGTGGCCAAGGCGGAAACGATGGTAGCAACCCCTTATACTATTTAATACAGCATCCGTTTCATCGTTCAAAAACAGACCTCTACCGGATATCCACCGGCCAGAGGTCTTTTAAAATATCAGCTGAATAAAGGATGCGCTACCATATCCATGTATTTGATCAGTCCGCTCTTAGCCTGTTCATTCTGCTGCCATACGCCTAAGTTCCAGCACATGAACCGCAGGCCCAGGTACCGGGAGGCCACAGAAAACCGTTCGGTAAAATGCTGATCCGCAATACTAAAGCCTAGAGATTCAAGATACCTGCGGTAATCCTCCGCTTGCTGCTGGCTCCCGCAGCGCATGGGGATGTCCATGAACAGCGAACCGTACCGCGCCTCTTCCCAGTCAATGAAATAAACTTCATCCTTGCCCTTCACAAGCACGTTGCCCGGATTCAGATCATTATGGATCATCGTATAGGTGCTTTCATCATGAATCACAGGTGCCATGTCTTCCACGATCCGTCCGGCAATATCTTCAATCGTAGAGATGACCTCCGTCCCGAACGTTTCAGCAAAGACCGGGTTCTCCTTGGCGCGCTCCCAGGAAGGTCTCCACCATTCATTCATGCATTTGGCAATGTAGTCTTCATCCACCTTTGGCAGCCAGGGCAGATCACATCTACAGCCCATATTGGCGTAATGGATATAAGCCAGCGCCTGCAACTCATTATCCTGGAGCGCAGCTATATCCAGCTTGCCGTAATCCGTCCGGTAGTCCACGTCCTCAATGCACAAGAGGCTTCGCCCTTCATGCAGCGGCTGGCCCGACAGGCTGAACGGAACATTGGCAGCCTGTGAGAACAGCCGCGAAAGAGCCGACCGCTCCACAAAAGTAGCCTGCTTCGTAACAAGCGAGATTTCAGCTGTCTCATCCGCCCTCGCTGTTATTCCGGCTTTCGGCTTCAACCTTATCTTGTTTCGTATCAGTTCAACGGCCTGTGACCCTGCATGCATCGGTACACTCTCTACGCTCAGCACTTCCGATTCAGGACAGACGAAGCAGTACACGGTATCTTTAATCAAGTCAATCCTTTTGCTGTTGCTCATATCCATAAGGCGCTCTTCCTTATTTAAATTGTGCTTACTGCTCCTGCCGGCGATAGGTATGTTCTGCAAACCTTGCTATAGGTACAAACTGATTTCGTTCGTAAAATCTTTTGGCTCCCGTATTACTGCCCGCTACCCGCAAATAGATGTTCCCTCTCTCCGGCCTGCTCCACATCTGATTCACACAGCGGTGCAGGATGGTCCTGCCATACCCGCAATTCTGAAATTCCGGAGCAACGACAAGATCGCGGATATACACTCCATCTGTAATATACGCGCCTAACAAGCTGTCCTGCAGCCAAAAGGAGCGTACCTGTCCAGAAGCTTCAAACCCCTCCAGCATCCGCAAAAACAGTTCAGGCTCGCTCCGGTATCTATCCGTCCTCCAGCCGTTCTCAAGGTTCAGCTGCTCGTAGGCTGTATCAAACAAAGCAATGAACGGCTCCAGCATATCCGGCGTAAACCCCTGTTCCTGGAGCAAGGAGGCCTCTTCGGCATGAATCGGCCGGTCATTCACATATTCTAGCTGATAACCTTCCAAATCAGACACAAAGCCTAACTCCCGCACAAATTGAACAATTTCCGTGTTGCTTCCATATACATTGAAGCAGATCTCCCGCTGCTCCCTTGCCTGTAAATAAGGGGTAATCGTCTGCTCCATTACTTCCAGCAGCACATCCGGCTCATTACACTTCCTGAATGCCGCGTAGGCAATCACACAGCCTTCATCCTCCGCCACACAGAATACGCCCTGATTGGTGCCAGAATCCCCATAATACAGCACCGAAACGGCCTCTCTTGCAAAGGCGGACCGGACATATTCTACTCCCCCGGTGGAAATCAGCGAAATCAGCTGCAAAATCCGGTTCTTACGTTCTTCCATCACTCCGTTTACCCCTTATCCGTTATTTTCTGATGATCGTCCGGTAGACAAATTAATTCTCCAAAATCACTTGCCCTCCCAATCTTCAAGCACATTCCAGCCCACCGCAGGCTCTCCCTGCAGCGGGTACATCGTTCCCGTATAGATCTGCTTGTTATGTATTCCTGTCTCCAGATAATGCTCCATAATAGCTCTCGTTGACGCAGTCACTTCCAGCCCGGCAAGCTTGCTGTTATCTATCCACAGCAGCTCTCCTTCCTCACTTTCCACCAGTCTACTGTCTACAGATACACTTCCCATATATACGTATTGCACGCGGATTTCCTGATCAGCCTTGAGGCGGTGAACGATGTACCGAAGTG
The DNA here is from genome assembly GCA_927443375.1 of uncultured Paenibacillus sp. Classification (GTDB taxonomy): domain Bacteria; phylum Bacillota; class Bacilli; order Paenibacillales; family Paenibacillaceae; genus Paenibacillus_AQ. Next base: position 12,219 of record CAKMKL010000202.1, read on the forward strand.
TCAGGCTGCGGACAACCTGCTCCGTTAATCCCGTTTCTTCCGCAATTTCTCTTAAACAGGCACGCCTCGGATCATTGTATTCCCCGTCCTCAAGATGCCCTCCGATGGGGACCAGATATCCGCCAAGAAACCGGCTTGCGTACTTTTTTTGCAGAAATAACACTTCCCCCGCTTCATTAAATAAAAAAGCCACGGCCATTTGTCTGAGCAGCACACTCAATCACTCCAGTCACGGATAAACATTGCGCTCTATCACCGGTTGCAACAGGAACATCCAGGAAAATTATACCATGCAAAATTCAAATAGGTCGTGACAAATTAGGATATTGCAGGGAATTGAACCCTGAAAGGTGAATAAGTGTAGAAGCTTAATCCATTGGAGGTCATTACATGTTAATCAATGTGCTCGATAAAGGATATGTCCGGCTGGTTAATCATATGGGCAGCGATCTGACCGTTGTGAATGCAGCGCGGGTCTCCTATGCCAAACAATCGGATGAACTGAGTGAAAAAGACATCCGGCTGATTCAGTTTCTGGCCCGGGAAGGGCACACTTCACCCTTTAGGCATGCTGTAATCCAGTTTGAGATCTATGCTCCGCTGATGGTAGCGAGGCAGTGGTGGAAGTATGTGGTAGGCTCGGCCCATTATGAGGGCACCGGCGACAGTCTGGAGGCCTGGAATGAATCCAGCCGCAGGTATATTACGGAGGAACCTGCCTTTTATCTGCCTTCGGGCGGGGAGTGGCGGAGTGCACCGGAGAATTCCAAGCAGGGCAGCGGCAGCCTGATCTCTTGGGAGCTTGGAGCGAAATATACGAAGGAGCTGATGGACTACACCGAACTCGGCATGCAAAAATACGAAGCAGCCCTGGCGGACGGCATCTGCGCCGAACAGGCAAGGCTGTTTCTTCCGGCTTACGGGCTTTATGTCCGCTGGTACTGGACGGCTTCGCTGCAATCCGCTGCCCACTTTCTCCATCAGCGGCTGGAACATGATGCCCAGAAGGAAATTCAGGATTATGCCGAAGCCATACTGAGCATAGTGAAGACATTATTCCCGGTAACTGTTGAAGAACTGTTATCCCGCTAGCTGCTCCTAATCAGCTGTGCGGAAAGATTGCATTGCCGCTGCGGCGGAAGGAATACAGCAGCCAGGCACAGGAAATCCCCACACCCGCTGCACAGACAAAAAACACCGCCATGTACGTCCGGCCTTGCCCGGCTGCTCCAGCCCCGATTACCAGTCCGCCGGCGGCTGTGCCGAACATCATCCCGATATTGCGGGACAAGGCCAGCAGGCTGCTGACCATGCCAAGCTGAGGCTTGGCAGCAAGTCCCATGACAAGGCTCGTATTGGGCGAGGTAATCATCCCCATCGAGCAGCCCAGCAGCACAACGGGCAAAACCATCATCCCTGCACTCAGCAGGGAAGCGCTAAAAGCCAGAGCCAGCAGCGTGACGCTCATAAGCAGAAGCCCTGCGGCCAGAATTCCCGCCGGACCTTTGCGGTCGGCTAAGCTGCCGCTGATTGGCGCCGTCACCACCAGCGCCAGCGGATACCCGATCATGATCAGTCCGACCCAGGCAGGCTCGGAACCGGACAGCCGCAGCAGCGAGGGCAAGGCCAGCTGTGCGGCGAACGCCGCCATATAGGTGATGACCGTTATGGCAATGCCGGCGGCAAAGTTCCGTTCAGCCAATAGCCCCCGTCCGGGAACGGCTGCAGCGGCATCCTCCAATGAAGGGTGCCCGCCCCCGTTCCCCAGCCGGGACGCACGTACATGGGCGGCATAAGCAGCTGCCGTACCGGCCGAAGCTGCAAACAGCAGCAGCACCGGCAGGGACAGGAAGGAGGAACGTCCGCCGAGATCAACAGCGATCATCAGCGAGGACAGACCGACGGCAAACCATACGGCCCGGCCGGGGTCCAGCCTGCCTCCAGCGGTTTCCGTGTCCCGGGGAATCAGCCTTTGAGCGAGCAGACCTACCGCACCGGCGACTGCGGCCAGCAGCCAGAAATTGCTCTCCCAGGAGAACCACTGGATTAGGAAGCCGCCGAGTCCCGGGCCTGCCATTGAGCCTGCGGCAACAAATGTGCTCATCAGCCCCAGCGCCCTCCCCCGCTGCTCTTTGGGGAACACGGAAACGATAAGCGCCATATTGGTGGCCTGATACATCGAGGCCCCTATGCCCTGAATTACCCGAAACCCCAGGAGCAGCACAGCATTCGGAGCGAGCGCACAGCCGAGCGCCCCCAGGGTGAATGCGAATAAGCCCAAGTTATGCACCTTACGGCGGCCAAGCATATCCCCCAGCCTGCCCATCACGGGCAGCAGCACAGAAATGACAAGCAGATAAATGCTGACGATCCACTGTGCCGAAGCCACCGGAATCTGCAGGTCATCCGCGATATCGACAAGTGCGATATTAAACATTCCGGCAGACAGGTTGGACAGAAATGCGCCCAGGCAGATGACCACTTTTACCGCCGGAAGGTTGGCCGGCCGGCTGGAAGTCGTGACCGAGAAGCTCATAGGATGTTTTGCAGCGCGGTCTGATGCCAGATATTCCAGTTGTCTTCCACTTCCGCGGCTGAAGCTACTACTCCGAAATAACCCTTCATATTCTCCAGCGTCATCTCATGCGCCGCCCGGGAGTAGGACGCGCAGGCATCCTCGACCATTACAATATGGTAGTCCAGCATGAAGCCATCCCGGGCCGTGGATTCTACACATACATTGGTGCTTACTCCCGTCATGATCAGGGTCTCGATCCGCTGCGAGCGCAGAACGGAATCAAGCCTGGTATTGATAAAAGCGCTGTACCGGTGTTTATTGACCACAATATCCTCAGGAAGCGGAGCGATCTCAAAAAATTCAGCCCCCCAGCTTCCACGGCGGCAGACTCCGAGCGAACCGCGCCCGGAACGCGAGGTCCAGACCGGCGAATCGGTTGCTTTCTCATGAAAGGTCTGGATATATATAACCGGAACCCCATGCGCCTTCGCCGCGGCGATCAGGCCATGCAGCTGCGGCATCATCGCTTTCACCCCTGCTACATCATTTCCGCGTGCGGCAAGCTCACCCTCCGGGTGGCAGTAATCATTCTGTACATCTACGATGATCAGCGCACTTTTCTCCGGCATAATCAAATCTGCTGTCAATTCCATTCTCGTCACCTCATTGTTTAATAGGCCATCCGCCTGTCAGTTCCCTGCCGCCTTCTTTACAAACTGCATATCGACAAGCCTGTCATACGTATATTCCCCTTTATAAATCCCGGTCTTGATCATGACGTTCATATCTTTATCCAGCGCTTCCTGCGAAATGATTCCGTCCGGACTCCACAGCTGGTCTGCATAAGCCCGGTCAAGCGCCGCCTGCGCCGATGCAGCAGAGAGCGTCGGGAACTCCGCCTTCAGCACCTCCATCGCCAGGTCCTTGTCCTTTTGGATCGTTTGGAGGGCTTTGACTACAGCGTTAACCACCTTCTGGACCGTTTCCGGGTCCTTCTCCAGTGTGGATTTCTTCACACTCAGCACGGAATATGCATAATCGCCCAGGTCATGGAACTTGTAGAAGGGCTCGTCCCATACGCCTTTATCGATCCCGTCGCTAATCTGCGGCTCGGCGCCGTTGGCTATATCTGCCGCGCCCTGCTGAACCATTGCCACCACGGTCGAGCCGTCCGCCGGCTCCAGCAGCCGCACATCCTTCTGCGGATCAAGCCCCAGCTCCAGCAGCAGATATTGGGTCAGCAGGTTCGGTGTTCCGCCATGCCGGCCGGCATTTATCTTTTTATCCTGGAGAAACGCCTTCAGATCTTCATCCGAAGCGCTTACCGGAGCCGTTCCCTTTTTAGCCATCAGATATACATTTGCACGGTTCACGACATTACTCACTGAAACAATCGGATCGGAGTTGCCGATATTCGCCAGTGCATTCGATTCCGGCCCGCCGATTACACCCCAGGCATCTCCGCTGACCACCGAAGTCACATGCGTGCCCCCGGCCGCCTGCAGCATCTCTATCTCCAGTCCTTCTTCGGCAAAATACCCCTCGCGCTGGGCCACATACAGCGGCAAATAGCCGGTGTAGTGCAAAGGCTCGGAAATGACCAGCTTCTTCAACCCTTCCGTTTCGGCGGCAGCGGCTTCGGCACCAGTATTGCTTTTAGAACCGCAGCCCGAAAGCAGAAGCATCGCGGAAACCAGCGTCAGGACGGCAGACAGCTTTACTTTTTTCATGTTCATAAGTAGTTTCTCCCCTTTTTCTTAAAAATCGTTCTACCCGCCTTACGCCTTCTTCATTCCGTACCCTTTGGACAGCCATTTCTCCAGCAGCACAACGCCTGTATACATCACCATGGACAGTACCGATAAGACTACAACCCCCACCCAGACGAGATTGATATCGAGAATCGTCCCGGCATAGATGACCATGCGGCCGATCCCGTGGCTGGAAGCGATGAATTCTCCGACAATCGCCCCGGCCAGCGAGAGGGCGATATTAATCCGCAGGCTGCTGATCATCCAGGGCATCGCCCAGGGAATGACAACCTTCGTAAAAACCTGATGCCGTTTGGCCCCAAGAGAGTACATCAGCTTCTCCATATCCTTGTCCACACTCTGCACCCCGCTGTGCGCAGACAGCGCCGCAACCACCACCGTCATGGCAAAAGCGAGCGCCACCTTCGAGAAGAACCCGATGCCCAGCAGTATAACCAGTACAGGTGCCAGCGCCAGCTTGGGCATGGCGTTCAGCAGGATCAGGAAGGGTTCGCTGATTCCGGCAAATCTGCGCGACCACCAGAAGGAAAGGCCGAGCAGCGAACCCAGCAGAGTCCCGCCTATGAACCCAAGAATGGTCGAACTTGAGGTATACGCAATATCCTCAAGCAGTGTCCCTTCTGTAATCTGGGTCCACGTGGTATTCAGGATGCGGACCGGACTGCTCCAGTAATAAGCATCCATCCAGCCGATCCGTGTAAACAGCTCCCAGCAGAGCACTATAAGGACCGCTACAGACAATCGTGCGAGACTGATGATCCGCTTATTGCGGCGGGCCAGCGCCTCTTCGTCCTGAATGAACGGCTCCGCCTGCCTTTTTTCCGTTTTCAGCCCACTGTTTCCGGACGCCTCCAGCTTGTGAATGACGTACCCTTTCTTTTGCACACTCTCCATCCGGTTCTCCTCCTCAAAGTTTAATTAGCTTAGCCTTACTATTTCTCAAGAAATATGCGCCGCCGATGCCTCATGGCCCCCTGACAGCAGAGCAAGCAGATGGGCTTTTAGCTCCATAAAGGAAGCTGATACGGTATCCTCCTGATGCCGGGGCCGCGGCATGTCCACAGAAATCTTCGAAATAATCCGTCCCGGACGCCCGGAGAAGACATAGATGTCATCTGACAGGTAGATGGCTTCATCAATGTCATGCGTAACAAACAGCACCGTCTTACGGAAGTCCTCCCAAATCTCCAGCAGCCAGTTCTGCATCGTCAGCCGGGTCTGGGCATCCAGCGCCCCGAACGGCTCATCCAGCAAAATAATGTCCCGGTCATACAGCAGTGTACGGAGCAGCGCCGCCCGCTGCCGCATGCCGCCCGACAGCTCTGCCGGAAAATGGCCGCCGAAGCCCTTCAGCCCGTAGCGGTCCATCAGCGGCTGGGCCCGGGCAACCGCCTCTTTGCGCGGCACGCCGCGAATTTCCATCCCGAGAATAATATTGTCCAGAATGGTCCGCCAGGGCAGCAGCATATCCTTCTGCAGCATGTAGCCGACATGCCCGGTTTTCCCGATCATATCCTCTCCATCCGCCAGCACCCGGCCGGTTGATGGAGGCATCAGTCCGGCGATGATGTTGAACAGGGTGGATTTGCCGCAGCCGCTGGGACCGATAATACTGACAAACCTGCCCTCTACAATGGAAAGATTCGTTTCCTGCATTGCAATAATCTCCTGCCCGTCACGGCGGAACCACTTGCTTACACCGGCAATTTCAATCTTCGTTTTCATTTTGGACCCTCCCGGATTTGGATTGATAAACAAAAAGCCGCCAGTTTTAGACACAGCCCCAGGGCTAATGTCTGAAAACTGACGGCAGGTCGGCTCTCCTACTTTCAGAGTTCCAACGTAACGTTCAGGTAATGCTCCAAGTCTTTCTCCAAAATTATGATCGTACCGGAATACTCGGTCTCCACATCATAATCTTTAAGAACGGCTTTGATATTCAATTGAAACTCATCCATAAAAGCCTGCTTAATCTGAGTCTTAAACACTTCATGCAGCACCAGATTAATCCCGCGGCTGGCCGCAGCATCATGGGTGTCCAGTACCTTCAGTACAGGGACCCGGCTGTTAATGGATACGATAAGAATCTTGTTTCCGACAAAATCAACCTTCTGCTGCTTAACACCGGCGTTGAATAACCTCTTATTGATTTCGTTGTAAATCCTTAGAATATCCTGTTTCCATTGTCCGGCGGAAGCGATCATAGCGATCACTCCTTCATAGCTATTGGTGATGTTATAATATCTGACGGTTAGACTAGGGATTTCTTAATCGCCTATTACTTATACATCATTATAGATAAAATGATAGAGTTGTCAACAGATAATATGTAAGAATAACTGACACTATTACAAAAAAACATAATTTATGTTATAAATCATTACACAAAAATAAGAAGCCGCAAGCAGAAACAAGCAAAAACACTTCTTGCATGCGGCTCCATTCTTAGACAGCCAGTCTGATTACAGGATCAGTTATAGCAAGGCCAGCCCGAGGAATCCTAATACAAATTGCTTATCAGTAGCTTGGGAGCACCGTTCCCCTCAACACTATAGAAATGGCGGACGATCACATCCGTGCCGTAGACATCCATAAGCACGGATAGGGATTTTTTTCACATTTCACTAAAAAACTTCAGGAAAATGAACTTTTTGTCATCCACAACAGAGCTAAAGTGGTATACACTAATCCTTATTAACCGAAGGGCAATGTTCTTTAGATTATCCGAAGACAACCCCGCAGACTGCTGCGGGGTTGTCTTTTTTATATAGATATTTTGAGGCTATGGAAGGCGGAGGTAAAGATGAGTATGGAGCAGGAACCAGGAGCTATTTATACCAGGGAAGACTTGATCAGTCAATTCAAAAGCTGCGGAGTCAAAGAAGGACAGCACCTGCTTGTGCATACCTCGCTCAGCAAGCTGGGGTTTGTCGTTGGCGGAGCGGAGGCTCTTATCCGGGCGCTTCTGGAAATCGTCGGGCCTGAGGGCACCCTAATGATGCCTTCGCAGACGTGGAAGAATCTCGATCCCGCCACCGGTGTGCATTGGGAAGCGCCGGCAGAATGGTGGCCCGTTATCCGGGAGCATTGGCCGGCGTATGACAAAGAGGTTACCCCGGCCATTGGCATGGGCGTTGCCGCCGAAATGCTCCGCAAATGGCCGGGAGCCCAAAGATCGGATCATCCGGCCCGTTCCTTCGCAGCGGTTGGCAAACATGCCTCCTACCTTACAGAGAATCACGATCTGAGCAACATTTTTGGCGAGGGCTCTCCCTTGGATAAGCTCTACCGCTTGAATGGTTCTGTGCTCCTGGTCGGTGTCGGCCATGACAAGAACACCTCACTGCATTTAGCGGAGACCCGCGCTTCCTTCCCCGGCAAACAAACGGTCTATGAGAGCAGCGCAGTTAGGGTAAACGGTGTGCGGGAGTGGATTACCTACCCCACCCAGGCCGTAGACGACAGCGATTTTGTCCGGTTAGGAACCGCATACGAGGAGGAAATGAAGCTTCCGGTTCATCGCATCGGCAACGCTGAGGTCCGGCTGCTGGAGCAGCGTCCGCTCGTTGACTGGGCAGCAGCCTGGATGGAGCGGCATCGGGCTTAACTCTGTGAAGGATAACAAGGCATGGAATGATTATAACCGAGCCAAAGAACCTACATCATACAACGAAGCATCCGTTGCCTGGAGATAGGGTGTCCAGTCCGCTGTTGTGTACAGCATTAAACGGTGCATTGCCCGCGTGCATGCGGTGTAAAACAGCTTCCGCTCGCTCTCCCGGTGATACGTCTGCGAAGAAGCATCATAGATGAGCACAGCGTCGAATTCCACTCCCTTGGCAAGATAAGCAGGGATAACCAGTGTCCCTTTTTCAAAGGTAAGGGTCTCCTTCGTAATAAGCCGCAGAGCCCCTGAGCCTTGCGCCGTCAATGCTTCATAAGCCTCTCTGCTTTCCGCAGCGGTCTTCGTAATGATGGCGATGGAGTCGTAGCCCTCCTCCTGGAGTGCTGCGACATCTTCAAGGATCCGTTCCGCCCGCGCGGCGTTCCCTCTCGTCTGTGTGAGACACGGCTTACCGCCGTGTCTGTCGAACGGCACGACCTCTTCACCCGGCAGCATGGACTTCGTGAATTCGACAATCTCCCGTGTTGAACGGTAGCTCCGGACAAGCCGGATCAGGCTTGTGTCTTCTTCACCATGCAGCCGGATCAGCGAGGAATCCGCCTCATGCAGATTAGTGGCCTGGGGAAAAATCGCCTGGCCGAAATCGCCCAGGACAGTCATTCGCGCGCGTGGAAACAGCCGTTTGAGATAGGCATATTGGAACGGCGAATAATCCTGGCCTTCATCAACAAACAAATGCCTTACCACTGTGTTCGTCCGTACACCCTCCAAGAGTTCTTTTAAATATAGGAACGGGGTTGCATCCTCATAGAAAAGCTCGCTGCGCTCCAGCTTCTCTGTCGTCTGCCTGCAGATTTCAGTCCAATGATCTGGCACCCCGGCCTCATCCGTCATCATCCGGTAAGCAGCCGTCTCTCCAAACAACTGGCTATAGAGCCCAGTCACATCTAAGAACATGAACCGTTTTATTTCCCGTTTCAACGGTTTGAAATGTTCCTTCACAATCATCCGCTGCAGCAGTTCTTCTTGCTGAAGGCCGAAGTCGAAGACATTCTCTTCTCCCTGCTCCTGTCCGCGAAGGTCTCCATATTGCTCTACATACTCCTGGGTAAAATCAAAGACAACGGTCTCCCGCTGAACCTTCTTGAGCAGGGCGCTGTAAGCTTCGGCATATTGCTCGTTGTCGAGATAATCAAGCTCATCCTGAACCCATGGCTCCTCTTGCTCCTTAAGCTCCAGCGAAGCCAGCTCCCGCAGCAGCCATTCCTGCAGCAGCGCAACGCGGTTAGCCAGGCGGATGGAGCTGTCGTAGCTGTAAAACTGCAACTTCATCTTCTCTGCGGTAATCAGCTCGCGGTCCCGGAAACGGATACTGCGGAATAACATACCTTCCTTCCCGAGCCATAACGCGTAGTTCTGGAGAGCATGCAGGAAAGCTTCAGAGGCCTTATATCGCATCCCGCTCATTCGTGCTTCGTACCCGGAGGCAGACGCCGGATTCATGGCATATTCGATCTGCTCGAACGGGCCCTCCAGCCGGAACGCCGAGCCCAGCAGGTGGGCAAGATATTCCTGAAAGGTCGTCTGCTGCATGTTTTCCTCACCAAGCTCGGGAAGTACCGTGGATACATAGCTGTTAAACATCGGATTCGGCGAAAAAAGCACGATCTGATCGGCCCGGATCCGGCCGCGGTGCTTATAGAGCAAGTAGGCTACCCGCTGCAGTGCAGCTGACGTCTTGCCGCTGCCGGCTGCCCCCTGCACGATGAGCATACGGCTCGTGTCGTCTCGTATTATCGTATTTTGCTCCTTCTGAATCGTCGCCACGATGCTCTTCATTTGTGAGTCTGCACCTTTACCGAGCACCTGCTGAAGCAATTCATCGCCGATCGTGAGGCTCGTATCGAACACATTGTGGAGCTGTGCGCCGCGGATCTGATACTGCCGCTTCATCGTCATCTCACCCGTGATTTGCCCGCCCGGCGTTTCGTAAGCGGCTGCTCCTGGGGAATAATCGTAATACATGCTTGCAATAGGCGTCCGCCAGTCGTATACCAGAAAGCTCATGCCGTCTTCATCGGCAAAGGAGGCTACACCGATGTATATTGGCTCACTGCCGCTGAAGCCGTCCTCCCGGAAATCAATCCGTCCGAAATAGGGGGACGGCAGCAGCCGCTGCATGCTTCTGTAGCGCTGCAGCCGCAGCCGGTGACTGCGTTCCCGTTCAGACAGCATCGCCTCCTGCTGCCTGATACTATAGAAGGTCTCTTCGAAATCCTCGTGGGTGCTGGTATTGACCGTAACTTCCTCCCAGAACCGCTTGCGGATATCCGCCACCTGCTCGTGCAGTCCGGTTACCTCCGGCTCTAGTCCGCTGATTGCCGCCCGCAGCCTTTCTTCAACCCGTTCCAGCCGTTCCTGTTCCTGCTGCCAATCGTTCGCGTTAATCATCCTACTGAACACGCTCCTTTTCAGTCTAATCAGAATCAAAAAGAAAGTTTGACAAACCCTTAATCCCCATGGTAAGATTAAGGTGTAAATAAGATGCATTAACTATGTTCTCTTTGATATGAAAAAACCAATACAGATTGAACTATACCACACCGCCTTTTTATATGCAATGTATTTATAGATCCGAACCCGGCAGAGACTGCCGGGTTCTTTGTTGTATACAGTAGTCCTTGCAGCTGGTTCCCGATTGAACCGCAGGCAACTTCCCGTTATGATATCAGTATCATGGCTCAAGCAGGAGGTTTCATAGGAATGGCAGTATTCATGAATGAACAAATAAGAGCATCCGAGGTCGTGCTCACCGGACTAAGAGGCGAACGGCTCGGAATTGTCTCCCGTGAGGAGGCGCTGGCGATGGCCCGGTCCCAGGGGGCAGATCTGGTCTGCACCTCGCTGATGAGCAGCCCCCCGCCCTGCAGCTTAATGGCCAAAGGCAAAGCAAAGGCAGCCGCGCAAAAGGAAGCTGCTTCGGCACGCAAAGCAGCCCCCGGCCAGGCAGCCGGAAAGAGCGGCAGCAAGGAGAAGGTCAAGGAGCTGCGCTTCACTGCCCATATCGAGGAGCATGATTACGAGACGAAGCTGCGCCAGGCGGACAAGCATCTGCGCTCCGGCAAGCCGGTGCAGCTGGTTGTGCAGGCCTCCGGCGCCAAGGAAGCAGCCGCGGCCAAATCCGTGCTTGAGCGGCTGGTCACTGATCTGAAGGAAGCCGGAGTCAAGGAAACCGGCCTCCAGACCGGCGGCAAAGGCTCGAAGGTGAAGTTGAATCCGCGCTGATCAGCGGTAATAACGACAAACAAGGGTGTCTCATAAGCCAGGATATGGCTGTATGGGGTACCCTTGTTTGTGTGTGCGCTTGGAGCATAGACTCAGCAGCAAAAGTTTTAAACGGACTGAGATGACGTTAGTCCGGGGATTCCAGGCTCTAAGAACCGTGCTGCGGACTCCACAGACCTTAAGGGAAGCCTAATACTGTAAATCGGAGGTTTTCCATATAAATAAGTGCAGCTGAGTCCGTAATAAGCTCAGAACACTGAAAAATCAACAAATAACGCCTCCTGTGTCCGCAACAGTCTGCCAAGGCCCAGATACAGAGGAGCGCTTTGGCATGTAGTTTGTTTGCCATCACATCACGACGCACCTCATGCAGAGAGCTGCACAAGTTGCGGAAGCCCTGCCATTTGCGGATTATTCAGAGCTCTTCCCTCGCACAAACCTAAGCATTACCCTCGTGCCCGCCCCCTCCACACTCTCGATGGCGATGGAACCGCCATAACGCTCCATGATAGCCCTGGTAATGGCTAACCCAAGACCTGACCCGCCTCCATTCCGGTTCCGTGAACCCTCCGCACGGTAAAACCGGTCAAAAATATGCGGAAGCTGCTCAGATGAAATCCCTATTCCGGTATCCGTAACAGCTATGGTGACCTGCTCAGGTTCTACAACATGCCCAATGCGGACCTTGCCGCCTTCGGGCGTATATTTCAGGGCATTCTCCACGATATTGTGCAGCACCTGATAGAAGGCGCTGGCCGGCATCAAGATGAACAGCCCTTCTCCTTCACCAGACAGATCGCCTTCGGTATTTAGGATCACACCCGGACCTACGTGTACCGTCTGAGGCAGCAGCTCGCGTAAAACTTCCCTCACATCACATTCTTCTGCTGCCCCTTTCTGCAGCGGCTCCTCCGTTTCGGCAAGCAGCAGCAATTGGGCGATCAGTTCCTTCATCCTGCCTGTTTCATCCATCATGAACGCAAGTGACTCTTCCAGCACTTCCGGTGATTGCTTGCCCCACCGCTGAATCATATGGGTATGCCCTTCGATGATGGCAAGCGGCGTCTTAAGCTCATGTGAGGCATCAGCGACAAACCGCCGCTGCTGGTCAAAGGAAACACTTAGCTTTTGCAGCATTGTGTTAAAGGTGGCGCCCAGCTGATAAAGTTCATCCTGTGCCGCAGGCAAAGGCAACCGCCGCGACAAGTTGTCTGCCCCGATGCTCTGCACCTCTCTAATCATACTGCGAATGGGCTTCAAGGCGGAACGGGCGACAAGCCAGCCGGCCAGTGCCGCTACTCCGGCTGCAAGCAATAAACCCAGCAGCAGCAGCCGGCCAACCTCCCGTGATGCTGTGGCCGCCTTGGAATACCCGCTGTCCGTCAGACGCAGGGTTACAGCTCCATATGCCGGCAGCTTCAATTCACTTTCCGCCTTATAGTGGACAGCTGTGACTGAATCCATCTTAGCACCCTCCTCCGCAAGTACCCGTTCTTTGGTATCGAGTATCTGCAGAGTCTGCCCTTGATCCAGATCACTGGAAAAAGAAGACAAATCCGGCTTCAGCACTGCTGCTACACCACTGCCCTTGCCAAGTCCGGGATTAAGCAGAGAGGGCAGGAAGGATACTTCTCCGATCTGAAGCTCGAATTGTTTTAGCTTCTCCGCCAGCAACTCGGTCTCCTGTCTCTCCGACCATTGGCTGAAGGTGATGTACACAAAAGCGCCGAGTACAGCCGCCACTATCAGGGAAGCCAGGGCAATGGATGCACTGACCTTGCGTGAGAATGTCCAAGCCTTCATTGCCTTCACCTTCAATCTCTTAAAATATAGCCGCTGCCGCGGACGGTATAAATCAGCTTAGGTTCATGTCCTTCATCCACCTTCATGCGCAGATAGCGGATATAGACATCGACCACGTTGGTTTCACCTTCGTAGGAATACCCCCAAACCAGATTAAGCAGCGCCTCCTGGTTCATCAACCGGTTCTTATTGGTGAGCAGACAGCGTAGGAGCTCGAACTCGCGCTGTGACAAGTCGATGTCCTGAGCCGCCCGGGTTACACGGTGCGCGGTTGTACTTAGCGTTAAATCTCCGGCTACCAGCAGATCCCCCGGTTCCTTGTTGTGCAGCCGCCGCTGCAGAGAGCGCATGCGGGCAAGCAGCTCTTCGATAGCAAACGGCTTAGGCACATAATCATCTGCTCCGGTATCCAGCCCCCGGACCCGGTCACTGACGGTATCCCTGGCCGTAATCATAATGATCGGTGTCTGCTTCACCGCACGTATTCTTTTGCACACTTCAATTCCGTTGATCCCGGGTAAATTCAAATCGAGCAGGATGAGATCAAAGCTCTCATTCAATGCCTTGTCCGCACCGGCGAGCCCGTCACTGGCAACCGTAATCTCATAGCCCTCATACGAAAGCTCAAGCTCCAGCAGGCGAACCATGGCAATCTCATCCTCGATAATCAGGACACGTTCTTTCAAACTCTACTCCACCCCGTTATGCTTCAGTTATTGTTCATCAAAGATAATCCGGCCAGGGAGGAGGCCTTGATGCGGAAGGTTCCGGCACCGAGTGTTCCGCTGATCCGGCCGCCCTTAACCATCAGTGGAAAATCCGTCTCCGGCTTCCCGAAGCTGGTACTGGCATCCACCTGCACGTCCGCCTTCCCGGGCCAGGCCAGATATACATTGCCTGCAGTGTTCGACACATTCCAATTGCCCCCTACCTTTCCGCTGGCGATATGAATGTTCC
>CAKMKL010000203.1 GCA_927443375.1 uncultured Paenibacillus sp.
GCGGACAAATTCAGGATCGGTTTCGCGCTCATACACCTTGCCGTCTTTTTGCCATGGGATCGCCAGGAAGTTCTGCAGGTAGCCTTCCAGCGAGTCATTACCGTTCTCTGTGAACTCATGCAGACCGAGTGGAATCAGCGGCTGGCCGTTCACTTCCGGGAATTTCTCCTGAGCCATTTTCAGTGCGTTCAGGAAGCCTTCCGGTGTACGCATATCCGGGCTGCCAATGGCTTCATAAATATCCTTGCGGACTACGAAGGTTTGGTTGGATACATAGTTCTTTCCGTATTTTTCATAGTCAGCCGGTGAAGAAGAGGAGTTAGGATAGCCATATACATTGCCGTCCTCCTGAGTATACCAGCCGAGCTTATCTTTATCGGAAACCTTATAGAAGTACGGATCATATTCATCCGCCAGCTTGTTGAGCGGAAGCACCATGTCGCCTTCAATCATTTTCTTGATCGCATCTTCCCAGAAGCCGAGTGTAATGAAGTCAGGCAGCTGTCCGGAAGCAATCATGGTGTTCAGCTTTTCATTCTCATTGCCGGCGGGCACGATAAAGTTAATGTTAACGCCAGTCTTTTTCGTTACATATTGCGAAGTAGGATCTACACCCCATTTATTAGGAAACCAAGAGAAGTTCAGATACCAGTCGAAGGTAATCGGTGAAGTGTCGCTTTTCCAGCCCGGCTCATCTGCGGATACGGCTGCGGCTGTAGGCTCTGCGGAAGCCTCCGCTGTTGCAGCCGGCGTATTGCTGTTCCCCTTATTTTCGTTGGCATTGCCACCGGCATTGTTGTTGCTTGAACAGCCTGACGCCGAGAAAGCCAGCATTAGCCCCAAGAGCAGCAGCACCATTGATTTCGGCTTGCGTTTCATGCCCATGCTTATTTACCCCTTTTCTAAAATGTTAATTATAAGCTCAACCCCGGAACCGGCCCTATGCTGACTCCGAAGGAGTTACCCTGTGTCATTCGGCTGCTAATCAGCCCTTGATCGAGCCGATCATCATGCCTTTTACGAAGTAGCGCTGCAGGAACGGATAGACGAACACAATCGGCAGCGTAGTCACCACCATCGTGGCCAGCTTGATGGACTGCGAGGTTACGGTCTTCGTAACGCTGCTGCCCTGCAGGGCGACCATCATCTGGTTGGAGCTGGACTGGGCCACTACCCGGAACAGATAGGTCTGGATCGGCTGCAGGTCCGGGTTATTGATATAGATAATCCCGGCAAAATAATCATTCCATTGATACACCCCGTGGAAGAGGGCAATCGTCGCAATGACCGGCATGGACACCGGAAGCACTACCCGGAGGAAAATCGACCAGTCGTTGGCGCCGTCAATCCGCGCCGCTTCCTCAAGACCCTCGGGAATTTCCCGGAAGAAGGTCATGAAGATAATCAGATCGAAGAAGCTGAACATTACCGGAATAATATAGACCAGGAAATTATCGAGCAGGTGAAGATCCCGGTTCAACAGAAACGTCGGAATCAGTCCCCCGTTGAAGAACAGCGTAATGGTACCGAGCAGAATGTAGAGCTTGCCGCCGATCAGGCCTTTGCGGGATAACGCATAAGCCACCATCGCCGTGAAGAACACGTGCACGAGTACGCCCAGTACCGTCTTGGCCACCGTAATGCCCATGGCCGTCATAATGCCGGGACTGGCGAATACCGCATCGAAGTTCTTCAGGGTAAACATGCGGGGCCACCAGTAAATCCCGCCCAGCATAGCGTCGTTTCCGTCGTTGAAGGCGTTGATCAGCACGTACCAGATCGGATATAAGGTAATGAAGCAGATGCACAGCATAACCAGATTGTTGGCGATATCGAATAGCGCCTCGCCTGTCGTTTTGCGTTTGAGAGAAAACATGGTATAAATCCTCCTTCTTCTAGAACAGCGACGTGTCGTTGATTTTTTTGGATACCTGGTTGGCAATCAGCAGCAGAATCAATGCTATGACCGCTTTTATCAAGGTGACCGCCGCAGAATAGGAGAAGCGGTTGGATACAATCCCTGTATAGTAGATATAGTAATCAATTACATTACTGGCACTGTCGTTTAGTGAGTTGCGGAGCACCAGGATCTGATCAAAGTTGGAGTTCAGCACACCGCTGACCGCCAGGATGAACAGGATGCTGATTGTCGAGCGGATGGACGGCAGCGTCACAAACCACATTTTCTGAAAGCGCCCTGCCCCGTCAATCGTAGCCGCTTCATACATTTCCGGCGATACCCCGGAGATAGCCGCCAGATAAATAATGGCCGACCAGCCAAGCTCCTTCCAAATGTCGGAGGTAATAATAATGGTCCAGAAGTAGCTCGGTTCAGCCAGATAGGTAATCGGCTTGTCAATCACATTCAGCGCCAGCAGGATATTGTTGATAATTCCCACATCCGCCAGCCAGGTAGCAAGGATACCGCCCAGGACCACCCAGGACAGGAAATGCGGCAGATAGGAAATGGTCTGAATCGTCTTTTTATAGCGCAGGGAACGGACCTCATTAAGAAACAGGGCGAAGATTATCGGCAGCGGAAACCCGATGAGCAGCTTGATCAAGCTGATGCCGAGTGTATTCTTAATCACGTTCCGCAAGTCCTCATCATCCAAGAATTCTCTGAAGTGGTCAAGTCCTACCCAGGGAGCCTCACCGATCGACTTGACGATGTTATAATCCTTGAAGGAAATGATCAGCCCGTACATCGGAATGTAGTTAAAAATAATCATCCAGACCACGCCGAGCAGAGCCATTGTCTGCAGATGCTTTTGGGCAAGCAGCCTTTTCCAAAGTGAGCTTTTGCGGCCTGAACCGGTTTCGATACCAGCCGGAATCAGCTGCTTTTTCATCCGACTTATGCCGCCGCTTGTTTTATTCTCCATCGTATGGACCTCCAAGAACAATCTTTTTCTATATTTAAAGCGCTTGCAGCTCTATGTGCTTATTGTAACCGTCTTCACGGCTGAGGGTAAGGTAGCGAATTTCCGTTTTAGGGGCTCATTTTTCGGGTGCCCATGGGATTTGTGCCTCTCATTCCGCCGGCTATCCCACTTTCCGCGAAATCAGAGGGATTTATCCCTCTATTTTCCGCCTGCTGCCTCTTTTCTGCGAAATCAGAGGGATTTTTCCCCCTATCTTCAGCCTGCCGCCTCTTTTCTGCCAAATCAGAGGGATTTTTCCCTCTATTTTCCGCCTGCTGCCTCTTTTCCGCTAGCCGCACCCTTACAGCAATAAAAAAGGGAGGCTTCATCAGCCCCCCGTAATTTCCTCTAAACCATCTCTGCCCGGATCGATGTTATCTCTCCCCGGCGCAGCGCCTCGGCGTCCTCACCGCGCACCTGCGCTCCGGCAATCTGCCGGACAGTGCCGTCACTGTAGACCAGTGTGAGCTGCCTGATGACTGCACGCTCCGCACCGTAAGTATCCGCATGCCGCGGGTTATGATAGGTTACTTCCGTCCCTCCAAGGAACGTAAACGACAGATTGCCCTGCTCGTCAAACAGCCAGCCCGGCAGCGCCGGTTCCAGTTCCAGCGTTAACCCGCCATTCTCTACCGAGAACATCCGGCTGCCCGCCATCATCGTTCTCCACATGCTCAGGAATTCTGCAGTGGAACCGCTGAGTCTGGCTACGAAGCCACGGCCATGGGTTCCCGGATCCGGGTTGCCGCCAGTGCTGATGAAGGAGGAATTCTCCAGTGTGCTGCGCCCGTAGACCTCCGGATCAAGGAATGGGATCAGCGAGGTTTTCATTTCACTGAAGAATTCCTCATATAGCCCCGCCTTCAGCAGCTCCAGTAAATACTTGTAGGACATATGCAGGAAATTCGACTCCCGCTCCTGCCAGCCCGGTGTGAAGGCCCGGATCCGCCCGATTTCGTGGGACTCCTCCTCCAGGGATACAGAGGTCCGGTACATTGAGGTTACCGGATCGAATAATCCGCTTCCCTTAACCTTGCTGTAGATTTCCTTGGCCTGACCGGTGCTTTCCAGCGTTTTAAGCCAGCGGGCCGGGCCTTCCAGGAAATACGGCAGGGCGATCGCCTCGAATTCCTCCACCGTAGCCTTCGGCAGGCCATAGCCGCTGATCACCGGTTTGCCCGCCTCATCCGTTACTGCCTGGTAACGCACAGCCTCAAAGCGGAAGTACGTCGGAACCAGTCCGCCGCCCATCTCAACAGCCCGGTCGATCCCGGCGTTAATTTTGTGCAGAAACTTACCCAGCGCTTCCCGGATCACTGCAAGGCTAACATCAGCCTCTTCACCGGAGATTCCAAAACGGATACTCTCACGATAGGCCTCACGTGCTGTAGCTACAGTATCCCAATAGCCAAATTCAGTGAGCCCGCCGGCAAGCACCGTGGCTGCAGCATGATGCACCCGCTCCAGCAGCAGAGCTGTCTCAACCGGAAGCGACACTGCTCTGTCACCGGTTTCTCCGCTCTCCAGGGACTCCAGCAGGAATAGAATCATCCGCTTCAGCTCAAACGTCTCGCTCATTCCTGAGCCGAATAAGCCCGGCAGACCGTTCATGGCATCGTTCCAGCCTGGCTTGTT
>CAKMKL010000204.1 GCA_927443375.1 uncultured Paenibacillus sp.
GACGTAATGCTAATTCCCTGGTAAAAGCTTCAGGAAACTTTGCCAAATCAGATCTATCATTACGTTTATCCTGTACAGTTGGACTTGACCTCCGCTGTTTTGGATTGGCTGCTGTTTATCATCCGTTGGCATTAGGGTTAAAGTGGCGTAGATCTGATTTGGCAAAGTTTCCTGAAGCTTTTCCCAGGGAATTAGCATTACGTCCCGTGTAGCCCCGAGCTGCGCGTCCTCCGGCCTGTAATTGGTGTTAGTTCCGGAGAAGCTAAAACCATCCGAGGTCAACGTGGTAAGGGATGAGTTATTCTTTTTAAAAGCAAATCTGAGATTTATGAATTTCTGGCCCGTACGGTTCTCCAGGGTATATAGCAGAATTACTCCGCGCCGGTCAGCGATCACCCCGTTAATGGTCAACAGAAATCCTCCGACCTCAGCAGAACTGATATTGACCTGCTCTACAAATCCGGCATCAAGTGCAGATGTAACAGTTAAATTATCGCCGATAGCCTCACGGTACACTTCAAGCGCTCCCCAGCTTTTGGGCGTCAACACTGCTTGCTGTGGTTTTACCTGCCCGTAAACCCAAGTTAAACATCCAAACACAACCACTGCCATTACTACTAGTAATACTGCAGTGAAGCCTTTCGAGAATCCCCATCTTTTCTGCCGGCCGCCCCGGATGCCGCTGCGGATCGCTGAATCCAGCTTCACATCAGGAGTGTGCTCCGTTACTTCGGTAATTCCCTGAAAATACTCGCTAAGCAGTTTTTCTTCAGTTTCAGCCATGATACAGTTCCCCTTTCCGGTGCATTTTGTCCCTAAGCTGCTTTAACCCTTTGTTTAGCCAGGTTTTGATGGTGCCTTCAGGCTTATCAAGAACTTCTGCAATCTCGGATATGGTCATATCCCGGTAATATTTAAGCACCAGCACTTGGCGGTATTTAAGCTTTACCCCGTCAAGTGCGCGCTCCATATCCAGCCGGCGGTCGCTTTTCATCTCCATTACTGTGCCCTCCACCTGCTCCGGCTGCAATGCAGCCATACGCTTCCGCCGTTTCAGCTCATCGTTGCAGCAGTTGATCAAGATACGGAACAGCCAGGGTGCAAACCGCTCAGGGTCATTCAGCTTATTCCTGTTCACCCATGCCCTGTAGGTTGTCTCCTGCAGAACCTCAAGCGCATCTGCTTCATTCCGGAGATAGCAGAAGGCAATACCATAAAGCTTTCTTTTCTCCCTCGCTACCTGCAAATAAAACAATTCTTCCTCTTTGTCATCAGCAAGTACTGCTGTCTTGTTTAAAATATTATCCATCGCTTGAATTCCTCACCCCTTGCTTCTGTAAAGCTCTATAAATAATGACTGCGAAGTGCGGCAAACGGTTTTACTTTTTTTCATTTAGGATTTCCGCTTAAGAACAAACATACAAAAAGCCCGGCGTCTGCCGGGCCACGAATATCCATCTTTTATTGTGATCATTACAAGGTCTTCTCTTTCGATGTCTCGGCTGTAGCTCCGCTTCGTACGGCGAATGCGCTTAGCACCTCTTCCGTCTGCAGGCTTGTCCGGTGACGGAAACAAGCCTTGGCAATCTCTTTAGCTTCCGCAGCTAATGTATTAAGTGTGCGGTGCTTCACCCGCAGGAGCGCCTGCGGAGACATACTGAGAGTACGTATACCCAGCTCCAGCCATAGCGGAAGCGACCGCTCATCAGCAGCCATCTCGCCGCATACGCTAACGTCAATGCCTACATCCCGTGCAGCTTGTACAGTCATCCGGATCATGCGCAATACGGCAGGATGATACGGGTGGTACATATGGGCTATCTGCTCATTCATGCGGTCAACCGCCAGAACATATTGCACCAGATCATTCGTACCTATGCTGAAAAAGTCAACTTCCTCCGCCAGCAGATCCGCAATCATAACGGCAGCCGGAACCTCAATCATGATGCCGACGGGTATTTTACGGTTATAGGGAATTCCCTGCTCGTCCAGCTCGTTCTTTACATCATTCAGTATGGCTTTAGCCGCCTGAACTTCTTCTACCGAAGAAATCATCGGGAACATCAGCTTGACATTTCCATAATGGCTGGCCCGCAAAATCGCAGTCAGCTGGGTTTTGAACATATCCTCGCGGTCCAGACTGATGCGGATTGCGCGGTAACCAAGGAACGGATTCTGCTCTTCCGGCAGCTGGAAATAATCCAGATGCTTGTCCCCCCCGATATCCAGGGTACGGATCACTACGCTGTTGCTGCCTACCTTCTCGGCAACCAGCTTGTAGACTTCAAACTGTTCTTCTTCTGTCGGGAAGGAGTGGCGGTCCATATACAAAAACTCTGTACGGAACAGCCCTACGCCTTCCGCTCCATACTTCAGCGCCATATCCAGCTCCTTGACGGAGCTGATATTGCCGGCGAGATGCAGGGACGCACCATCTTTGGTGACGGCTTCCACCGTCGCGAGCAGCTCGAGCTGTTCTTTTTTCTTCTGCTGCTTGTCGCGTCTTGCGGCGTAGGTTTGTACTGTGGATTCATCCGGATGAATCTGTACAGTCCCGGTCTCTCCGTCCATCACCAGCATATCCCCGGTCTGGATCGGGCTCGTCAGCTTGTTCTCCAGGCCCGCAACCAAAG
>CAKMKL010000205.1 GCA_927443375.1 uncultured Paenibacillus sp.
CAGAATGGTCCAGCCGCAACAGCTTTGTATTAAATACCAAGGGACAGCCATGGTTTGTTGTCCATTCCCCGGCAGTGCTGTCCAGCTGGAGTCCATATTCTTCACCGAAATAAAGGCGCAGACGCTGATGCACATTCAGCAGCCCGAAACCGCCTTCTGTAAGATCGCTTACTTCTACCTGGGCAGGCTGATTCAATTGGTTCCTTAGAAGTGCCAGCCGCTCGGCGGAGATGCCGATGCCGTTATCTGTGACGGTAAGTACGACCGAGGAATGGCCTTCCGCATAACCGCTGACTGTAATCAGTCCTTTACCGCGTTTATTCTTGATTCCATGATAGATTGCATTCTCAATCAGCGGCTGCAGAGTCATATTGGGAATCGGATACTCTTGAAGCTCTGGTTCCACCTGAATCTGATACTCGAGAATATCCCGGTACCGCATCTGCTGGATAGTCAGATAGCTCTGGGCATGAGCCAGTTCTGTACGGATCATAACCCAATCCCGTCCTTTGTTCAGACTGAGCCGAAAAAACTGGGATAGCGCTTTTACCAAATGGATGACACTATCATTCTTGTTCGCTTCAGCCAGCCAAACGATGGAATCCAGGGTATTGTACAGAAAATGGGGATTAATTTGTGCCTGAAGCGTGCGCAGCTCCGCCTTTTGCAGCAGTTTCTGCTCACTGATGCTTTGCTCCAGCAGTCCCTTGATTTTTTCAACCATGATATTAAAGCTTTGACCTAAGTCAGCAATTTCATCATTGCCCGAGGGTTTGACTTTAGCTTCCAGATAGCCGCTTGCGGTCAGTCTCATTTTATGCTGAAGCAGCTGGATAGGCTGGGTGAGCTTGCGGGTCAAAAAGAAATGAATGATGATGACGAATACAATGCTGAGCACCACACTGACTATGATTAACTGCCGGATCCGGTTCGCCTCAGAGACCACCTCTTGAAGCGGTGCAAGACCCACGACCTTCCAGCCTGTAGTGAGTGAAGGGGTGTAGACAACAAACCATGGCTGTCCCTTGGTATTTAATACAAAGCTGTTGCGGCTGGACCATTCTGGAGCGGAAAAGTTTGTAGAGGTAAGAATATTCAAATCCTGCTTGCCGGCTGACGGCACATAGATAGGATTATTCTCCTGGTCCAGGATGCAGAAGAACCCTGTTTTGCCGATACTGACGTTTTCGCCAATTTCCTTAAAGAAGGAATCGTCTAAATCAATAAGGATGAAGCCAATGACTTCATGGGTAATCCGCTGCTTCACAGCCGCAATTATAGAAATAACGCCCTGGTCCGGGTAAGTAAAGCCATCAACGCGGTCAAATCCGGAGGTCATGGCGGGAGGGACCCTAAGCACAGCATCCGGATACTGGGTGAGGAGTTGGAAATGCGGATTGCGCAGCGGATTGATATTGGACTGGAAGACTCCTTTTCGTTCACTAATGCCTTTGCCATACAGATTGATAAAGCTGATATTCATAACATCTTCATATTTGTAGGTGTCCCTATATAGTGTGAAAGTCTGCAGAATCTCCTTGGCTTCCTGATAGGTTTCCGACTGCGAGAACAGGAAGTGGATGACCTGCGGGTTCTTGCTCAATTCCAGCAGCCGCTCTGTGTCTGTAAACAGATTATCGATATTTCGTCCGAGCGTATCTGCCTGCAGCATACTTGCCGCTTTACTGTGGCTGGAGATCGAAGCGTAGGATTTCTGGTAGGCAACAAGTCCAACCGCAATCAGCGGAATGGTGGTCAGTATGATGAACAAGACCAGCAATTTTGCCCTCAAGCTGGAGGAGATCAAACGTATCATCCTCATCGGTAATATCCCCTCAGTGTAAGATTCACATGGTTTCAAACCTTAGTGTATAACAAATGCCGCCCTCTTGGGAGTAGTAAAGAAAGCGTAATCAAAATCTACACATTCCAAACAAAAATATACACCAAATTTAAGATGAATCCATAAAAACATAAAAAAAGAAAACAAATGGCAAAGTGAACCTGTATCCTGCCATTTTGAAAGCGGTTTATACTGGGGCCAACACCAAATGATGGTGAATGACAAAGGGGAGGAATTCAATTACATGAAGAGATTCGGGAAAATGGGAGCGGTTCTTGCGCTTACCTTATCTATGGTAATGCTCGGAGCGTGCGGCAATAACAATGGAGGAAATCAGGCGAATACCGGTAATCAGGCAACCAAAGCTCCAGCGGCAAATACCGGCAATACGAAGGAAGCCAAAGATATCACGCTTGGATTCTCACAGGTTGGAGCGGAAAGCGGCTGGCGTAGCGCAAACACCAAGTCCATTCAGGATTCTGCCAAAGAAGCGGGTTATACCCTGAAATTCTCCGATGCGCAGCAGAAGCAAGAAAACCAGATTAAGGCGATCCGCTCTTTCATACAGCAAAAGGTAGATGTCATCGCATTTTCACCGGTCGTAGAATCCGGCTGGGATACCGTACTTAAGGAAGCGAAGGATGCGGGAATTCCGGTAGTCTTGACCGACCGGGCAGTAGATTCCAAGGATACTTCCCTGTACGTCACTTTCCTCGGCTCTGACTTCGTGGAAGAAGGACGAAAAGCGGGTAAGTGGCTGTCTGAGAAATATAAGGATACCACAGAGGATATCAATATTGTTGAATTGCAGGGAACTACAGGCTCTGCTCCGGCCAATGACCGGATGGCTGGTTTTGCTGAAGTGATTGCGAGCAATCCGCATCTCAAGGTAATTGCTTCACAGACCGGTGATTTCACACGGGCTAAGGGCAAAGAGGTTATGCAGGCCTTCTTAAAAGCCAATAAGGACATTGATGTTCTATATGCACATAACGATGATATGGCACTCGGCGCGATTCAGGCGATTGAAGCAGCAGGGCTGAAACCGGGCCAGGATATTACGATTATCTCCGTTGATGCTGTCAAGGACGGAATGCAGGCTGCAAGTGAAGGTAAAATCAACTTTATCGTGGAGTGCAATCCTATGCTCGGACCACAGCTGATGGACATTGTGCAGAATGTGGTAGATGGCAAGCCGGTAGAGGCGCGGATTGTTACGGAGGAATCGGCGTTCACTTCAGAGCAGGCCAAGGAAGCTTTGCCAACTCGGCCATATTAATCGGGCAAATTGATTTATATAATGCCACTCCGCCGGCTTCTCAAGCA
The DNA here is from genome assembly GCA_927443375.1 of uncultured Paenibacillus sp. GTDB lineage: Bacteria > Bacillota > Bacilli > Paenibacillales > Paenibacillaceae > Paenibacillus_AQ. Next base: position 3,170 of record CAKMKL010000205.1, read on the forward strand.
GCTGACGGAGTGGTTTCTATGGACAGAGAGGAGTGGATGACGAAATGAGCACTCAGAAGCCCATACTGCAGATGAAGCAGATACACAAGCGGTTTCCAGGTGTCAAAGCACTTATTAATGTGAATCTCCGTCTGTTTCCAGGTGAGGTTCATGCATTGATGGGTGAGAATGGCGCTGGCAAGTCGACGCTGATCAAGGTGCTGACCGGTGTGTATTCGATAGATGAGGGCAGCGTGGAAATGGAGGAGGCACCTATTTCGGTGCAGAGTCCGCTGGAGTCGCAGGCTGCGGGAATCAGCACCGTATATCAGGAAGTGAACCTATGCCCTAATCTGACAGTTGCAGAGAACATATTTATCGGAAGAGAACCGAGAAGATTCGGGAGAATTTTATGGAAGGAAATGAATAAACGGGCTCAGGAAATCCTCAGGGAACGCCTGAATCTGCAGATTGATGTCACGGAGCCGCTCTATATGTATTCAGTTGCGGTGCAGCAGCTGGTGGCGATTGCCAGAGCGCTCAATATATCGGCCAAGGTACTGATTCTTGACGAACCGACTTCAAGTCTTGACAAGAATGAGGTGCAGCAGCTCTTCCGGATCATGGAGAAGCTGAAACAGGATGGGCTGGCGATTCTTTTTGTCACTCATTTTTTGGATCAGATGTATGAGGTCTCTGACCGCGTAACCATTCTGCGGAACGGTGAGTTGGTCGGCGAGTACATGGCCAAGGATCTGCCGCGGCTGGATCTTGTGCTCAAAATGATTGGCAAGGAGCTTAACTTACTGGAGGAATTGCCTAGTCTGGCTGAAGAATATAAGGATTCACTTGGTGAAGAATTGGTCAAGGCGGAAGGTCTGGGACGCAAAGGAGCTATCGAACCCTTCGATCTGTCCATCCATAAAGGAGAAGTAGTGGGACTTGCCGGTCTGCTCGGATCAGGCCGGACGGAGGCGGCCCGCCTGTTCTTCGGTGCTGACAAGCCGGACTCCGGTAAACTGAAATTCTCTGGAAGAAGCGAAGGTGTCCATACTCCCCGTGAGGCGATCGGCCGCCGGATTGCATTCTGCTCAGAGAACCGCAAAACGGAGGGGATTATCGGCGATTTGACCGTCAGGGAAAATATTATCCTGGCCCTTCAGGCCAAACAAGGTGTATTCCGCACCATTTCCCGCAAACAGCAGGAGGAGTATGCGGATGAATATATCCGCATGCTGAATATCAATCCTCCGAGTCCCGACCATCTGATTAAGAACCTGAGCGGAGGGAATCAGCAAAAGGTGCTGCTGGCCAGATGGCTGCTGACTTCCCCACAGCTGTTCATCCTTGATGATCCTACCCGGGGAATTGACATTGGAGCTAAAGCGGAGATTCAGAAGCTGGTGCTGTCGCTGTCACGGCAAGGCATGTCGTTTCTGTTCATTTCCTCCGAACTGGAGGAGGTGCTGCGCGTAAGCGGCCGGATTGCCATATTACGTGACCGCCGTAAGGTTAAGGAAATCTCGGGCAAAGATATGAGCCAGCATCAAATTATGCAGGCAATTGCGGGGGGCTGAAACGGGAATGGGAAAACTATACAAGCATCATCTATTCTGGCCGCTATGTATCCTGGCTGCATTGCTGCTGTTCAATCTGCTCTATTCGCCGGATTTCTTTTCAATCACAATGCATGATGGACATCTATACGGCAGTTTGATTGATATTCTGAATTTCGGTGCACCGCTGATACTGGTGGCTATCGGGATGACACTTGTTGTGGCTACCAAAGGCATTGACCTGTCAGTAGGTTCAATCGTTGCCATCTCAGGTGCACTTGCCTGCCTGACCATCAGTAAAGGTACAGACCAGAACGCTCTGGGTCTGATTGTAATTTCTATTCTGCTTGCCGTCGGACTGTCGGTCCTCCTCGGGGCGTGGAACGGTCTGCTGGTCTCGGTAGCCGGAATTCAGCCGATTATCGCTACACTGATTCTAATGGTTGCGGGACGCGGAATCGCCCAGTTAGTGACCGGAGGGCAGATTATAACGGTTAGCAGCAGCAAATATTCCTACATTGGCTCGGGGGCGCTGGGCACACTGCCGTTTTCTATTTTTGTAGTCGTCCTGATGCTGATTGTCGCCTTGCTGCTTACCCGCAAAACATCACTGGGCTTGTTCATTGAGTCGGTCGGATGCAATCCGACTGCTAGCCATATGGCGGGCATCCGGGCAAATTGGGTCATTCTATCGGTCTATGTATTCTGCGGGGTGTGCGCAGGGATTGCCGGACTGATCCTCAGCTCCAATGTCTCGAGTGCCGATGGTAACAATGCGGGGCTATGGTATGAGCTTGATGCGATCCTGGCCGTCGTGATTGGAGGAACCTCCCTCAACGGTGGACGCTTCTATCTTACAGGAACCGTAATTGGTGCGCTTATTATCCAGACACTGACCACTACGATCTATATGATCGGTGTACCACCGGAAATCACGCTTGTTGTTAAATCGTTTGTTGTTCTTGCTGTCTGCCTGATTCAGTCTGACAGTTTCCGGGCCGCTATTTTCTACCGCTGGAAGACGCGCCATTATCCCGGAGAAAAGGAGAGTATCCGTCATGTCTCTTAACCGCAAATATATACCTATTGTTGTAACGATTCTATTATTCCTTCTGATGTTCACCGCGGGCTCCTTCCGGTATACCGGCTTCTTCTCGCTGCAGGTGCTCATGAACCTGCTTATCGACAATGCGTTTCTGCTTATTACAGCAGTAGGGATGTCGTTCGTCATTCTATCAGGAGGGATCGATCTGTCTGTCGGGTCTATTATCGCACTCTCCACCATGGTTTCTGCCAGCCTAGTGCAGCAGCATGGCTGGCCGCCCGCGGTGGTTATTCCGCTGGTGCTGCTGATGGGGGCCGCGTTCGGATGCGGGATGGGCGCCATCATTCATTATTTTAAAATTCAGCCGTTCATCGTGACCCTGGCAGGGATGTTTATGGCCCGAGGGTTATGTTATGTGATTAGTATTGATACAATAACGATCGATAATCCGTTCTACACCTCTGTAGCTCAGACCAAGATTGCGCTGCCGGGCGGAAGCTTCATCTCGATCAGTGCCATTATCGCCTTAATCATTGCTGCCTTAGCGATCTTCATCGCCCACTATACCCGTTTCGGACGCAATGTGTATGCGCTGGGAGGCAGTGAGCAATCTTCGCTGCTGATGGGACTTCCTGTAGCACGCACGAAGGTTTTGGTTTATACTTTAAGCGGATTATGCTCTGCACTTGCCGGCATTGTGTTTACTTTTTATATGCTGTCAGGATACGGGCTTCATGCTGTAGGCTTTGAGCTCGATACGATTGCCGCCGTAGTTATCGGAGGAACGCTGCTCACCGGCGGTGTAGGATATGTACTTGGAACCTTTTTCGGGGTACTCATTCAAGGTGTAATTCAAACGATCATCAGTTTTGAAGGTACTTTGAGTTCCTGGTGGACCAAAATTGTCATCGGCCTGCTGCTGTTCGTATTCATCCTTCTGCAGCGGGTATTAAGCGCGAACCGTTCTACACTGAAACAATAACAGGGAATATATGCATTGGGAGACAGTTTTATCTGTTTCCCAATGTTTTGTTATTTTAAATGAAATCGCTACCACAAAGGAGGGTCAGCCATGAAACTGGTAAAATGGTGTCTGATTTTGGGGTTGCTGCTCATGCCCGGCTGCTCCATGAGCAGTGGGGAGAGTTCCCTGCCTACAGCTCCTCCGCCCGTTTCCCCTTTAATTACGGGTTACGAACCTCCTGGCGAGCCGAATCCCACGAAGCCTATTATGCTGGGATTCTCCCAGCTTGGCTCAGAAAGTACTTGGAGGGAAGCGAATACAGCCTCCATCAAGGAGGCGGCCGAAGAAGCTGGAATAACACTGCTGATGACGAATGCTGAACAGGATCAGAACAAGCAGTTTGAGGCGATACGTTCTTTCATCCGCAGGGATGTGGATATGATTGCTATTGCGCCTGTAGTGCAGACGGGCTGGGAGGCTATTCTTGAGGAAACCAGGGAGGCTGGTATACCGGTCATTATTTTGGACCGGTCTGTGAACGTGGAGGACAGCTCGCTCTACGTTACGTTTATCGGATCCGACTTTTATGAAGAAGGTGTGAAGGCGGCCAAATATATGATGGATCGAATGCGCCATCACTCCGGCATCATTCAAATCGCTGAGCTGCAGGGAACCGTGGGATCAACCCCTTCTATCGACCGAGGATTAGGTTTCCGGAAGACCATTGAAGCAAATGGTAATTTTCAGATCACTCAGACGAAACCGGCAGACTTCACTCAGAACGGCGGCCGGGAGGTCATGAGGGAGTTTTTGCAGCAGCCTCAAGAGAAGTGGCCCCAGGTGCTGTTCTCCCACAATGATGATATGGCAATAGGTGCAGTAGAGGCGATCAAGGAGGCTGGTTTGAAGCCGGGCAGCGATATTATCATTATTTCTGTAGACGGCACCCGGCGCGCATTCGAGCAGATGGTTGACGGGAATATTAATGCGGTGGTGGAATGCAATCCGCTGCTTGGCCCTTTGCTGATGCAGGCTGTAAAAGAAATCATGGCCGGGAGAACCCTGCCCAAAAGGATGGTTACACCTGAGGATATTTTTACACAGGAACTGGCTGCTAAAGAAGTGGAGTACCGTAAATATTAGGAAGAGCCGGATGCTGGAGCAGTACAGCGCTGCATGCTATTTTAAAGCCAAGTATGATAGTATATTTGTTGTAAAGAAGAGTTTATATAAGCTGAACTAAAGAACTACTTAAAGGCAAAAGCAGCGGCCGGAAGTCCAAACATTCCCCGCAGACTGCGCACAACGCCGATTGGGTAAATCTAAAGTTCAACATATATAGTTATAGTAATCATATTTTTTACAAGGAGTTGTTAACAGTGGATCAGAAAGCAGCGGATATCGCAGCTAATGAAACCCCCAAAGGAGCACAGATTCTATATGGGGATTTTGCGGAAGGAGGGTCCTATTACTCTTGTACGTACCGCCCTGATGTAGTTTACGCAACCTACGGCGAATTGGAAAGAAAACTGCAGATTATCCTGCCATCCCGCAGTGGATATAAGTTTCCTCTTGTCGTCTTTATCCAAGGTTCTGCATGGAGAAAACAGGATGTTTACTCCGGTCTTCCGAATCTCTCTCACATTGCAGCAAAAGGGTATGTTGTAGCCAGTGTCGAAATTCGGGACACCGATATCGCACCCTTCCCGGCAGCAGTTGAAGATGTGAAATGTGCAATCCGGTATATGCGTAAACATGCTGAGGAGTATGGGATTGATGCGGACCGTGTAGCGGTATGGGGAGATTCGTCCGGCGGACATCTATCGTTGATGACAGGACTTACCATGGGCGAGTACGATAACGGTCTGTACAGTGAACAGTCAGACGAAGTTAGCGCAGTCATCGACTATTACGGGGTTTCGGACCTGCTGACCTTAGGGAAATATAACAATATTCTTGACCACGATGCAGCCGATTCTCCGGAAGGCTTGTTTATTGGCGGGGCAGTAAAGGAACATACGGAATTGGCGAAGAAGGCGAGCCCTATTCATCAGGATTTGGCTAAAGCGCTTCCGCCGTTTCTGATCGTCCATGGAGACAGTGACCATATTGTACATATTAATCAGAGTATAGAGATGTATAAAGCTTTGAAAGCGCATGGACAGAACGTATTATTCTATAAGGTGGCAGGTGCGGATCACGGGCCGGGCTTCTGGAGTCCTCAGGTGCTTGATATTACAGCTAAATTTTTATCTGCCCACTTATACCGGCCACGCTGAGGAGGGATCACATGGAATTTGAGGAAGTGCTCACTGTACATGTGCAAATAGAGAAGTCGACCGAATTACGCAATAACGACGATGATTCCGTAGTCATGATATCCTTCACCGGCACCGTGACGGGGAAGTATTTCGAAGGAACAATTCTTGATGGCGGGGTGGACACCCAGATCATTGGAAGATCCGGCGACCGGCATAGTCTGTCGGCCAGGTATATGCTGGAGGGAAAGGACTACACCGGGCAGCCCTGCAAAATTTACATCGAAAATAACGGGGATATCCATAAAGAACTGAAGACCTGTCTGTTCCGCACCTCACCCAAAATGATTACGGATAGTAAAGCATTGTCTTTCTTAAATAGCGGTATCTTTGTCGGGGAAGGACATTCAACAGAGTCAGGGCTGGATATAAAAATATACAGAGCAATATAATAATTGCCGTTGCGAACATGAATCGAAGAAATTAAACTTCTGAGGGTACCGTCCTGCCAATAAAATTATGATAGAATGACCTCGTTGTTTGTGAAAAGCAGAACTATATTTTGAACATAGGACGGGCTATATGAAGAGGTATTTGATTAAAGTAGATATAACACGATTGATCATTATGGTTTTGGGCAATGTTTTTCTGGGCATGGGAATCAGTATCTTTAAGCTGTCTGGCCTGGGGAACGACCCCTTTAGCGGCATGGTGATGGCACTTGCAGACTCCAGCGGTATCGTATATGCCAATTTTCTAATCTTACTGAATCTTGTATTGTTTGTAATACAATGTATCTGGGGACGAAAGTTAATTGGAGCCGGGACCTTCGTAAATGCAATCTTTCTGGGTTACATAGCCACTTTCTTTTATGATATCTGGATAGATCTGCTGGGCGAACCTCAGATGTTCTGGCAGCAGGTGGTCACCGTGGCAATTGGCGTGGTGGTCTGCAGCTTTGGGATATCCTTGTATCAGACATCGCAGGTGGGAGTAGCTCCCTATGACAGCCTGTCCCTGATTATGAACAAAAGATTCCCGAAAATCTCATATTTTTGGCACCGAATGTTTACAGATGCTCTTTGTGCTTTGGTTTGTTTCCTGGGAGGTGGCATTATCGGGCTGGGAACGCTGGCGACCGTATTCGGCCTGGGACCCATCATTCAGTTCTTTGATGTGAATTTTACGAGGAAGTTTCTGGCAAAGAGGGGCCCTAAAGCCGGATAAAGGATAGAATGTAATCAAAAAAGGTTATCTTTTGCACTCAACTGCAGAGTTAGGTTTTATAGATTTTAAGACCTGGTAAACAAGTGATTTTTACGTTCAATTTGCATCCTAATACAAAAGGATCTTAACCAAATCTTGGTTAAGGTCTTTTTTTGTGCCTACAGAGACTGGTAGAAGAAGCGAAATAGACGACTTTTGACCTAATTTAACGAAAATATATCATAATTAAATTGTTAAAATACTGAATATAATATCTTATGGTTTAATATACCATTATGAAATTTAGAAACTTCCAGTATTTCTCAGCCACTACCGAGTAGCTACCCGTTTTCTGGTCTTACTGACCCGCATGCGGACGAGAGCGGAGCCCTCAGCAACTGGACTGATGTAAACGGCCAGTATGATCGGACCTTCACGCAGCAAGGCATCGGTAATCTGGTCTGGAAGACAGGACAGACTATGGCCGACGCTTACCGTACGCTTGGTAAACTGGTTGGGATCAAGCCGCTGGATGAAATCCGGGTGAGCGTTAAGGGGACAATGTACGACGATCTGAACAACTAAGGCATAGCCAATAAAGAACATCAAAGCGGACAACTCACTCTCCACACTAAATTATATATAGTACCTTAATATATGTTATAATATACTTCTTACTGTATCTTAAGGAGAATAGAGGTCGCTAGAGGATGAAATGTAAAATTAATCGCAATGCAGCTAAAGTTTTGAAGGATATGCTGAGCAGTCAGGAAGCTGAAGGGAAAAAGATTCGTGTAGTCATTACGCAGAATCACGGGGATCACGGCCATTATGATGTGACCCTTGATGTGCCAACGGAGCATGATGAAATTGTCGCTACCGACAAGGGGATCGAGGTATTGCTGGATACGCGTGAGCCGCTTCTGGATGGCGTTTGGATTCAGTATTTTTATGTGCCGCAAGAGGGCTTCTTTATCACGAATCCATCTACCGGTTTTCTTGAAAAATAAGCCGCAGCTGCACGCTTCTTAAGCAAAAAACGCCGCTTTTGATCTCTTTGATTAGCCACTAAAGCAGCAAAGACCTAGAGTGAGAACTCTAGGTCTTTGCTTTTTTATTAATTCCGGACCTGCTGGGATAATATCCCTCAATGAGCTGCCGTTACCTTGATCTCATCCAACTTCGGCTCTGGCTGCTGCAGGGCCAGGAAGGCTACCAGAATGCCGAGCCCTTGCCCTGCTTTTGATCCAGAAACCCTGCGGGTCCGTATGGGAACTCGAGCAGGCCATTCTCATCCCACAGGTCAACCCATGCCTTATTGGAGGAGAACTATGGACATCAATACTGCAAGCCCGCTGGTTTTGGCTTTTATTTTCTCTTACCTGCCGCTTTATGGAAGGATATATGCTTTCTATGATTACCGGCCCGGCATTCCGCCACTTCTTACGGGCAGAGCCCTTACGGCGGAAACCGTGTCTGGGTGACTGGTGCAAAAGCGAAAGAGCCTGAGCGTATCATCTTCTTCTCTGAAATCCTGTGCCGGCTCAGACCGGTACAGGATTTTGTTGTTGCCTAAGCTTGCCAATTCGCTGGACTTGGTAGTACATTGCTATTAATGCGTAACATTTGCAGAAGCCGAAAAGGAAGGTAGGTTTAAAGATGCCAGAATCAACCAAGGTGTATAAAGCAACAGAGGATCATGTCAAAATCATCGGGCGGACCCACCATTATAAGGATGTACTGTGGCTGGCGCTCTCAGGCGGCGGTGTGGAATTCTCATTCTATGGAAAGAAAGCGGAGATTACATTACAAGGTGATGCTATTGCCTCAACCGGCAATAACCAGGCCCGTAGAATGAGAATTCCACACCGCCGCCTGAGAGCGCCAGCCACAGTACATCCGTAATCATTTTGGGTGAGGTGCGGAACA
>CAKMKL010000206.1 GCA_927443375.1 uncultured Paenibacillus sp.
GTTCTAGCCGTTCTGCACACTGGCGGCTTAATTAATGGGATTTTTCCCATTGTTCTGGCCGTTCCGCGCACTGGCGGCTTAATCAATGGGATTTTTCCCATTGTTCTGGCCGTTCTGCGCACTGGCGGCTTAATGAATGGGATTTTTCCCATTGTTCTGGCCGTTCTACGCACTGGCGGCTTAATGAATGGGATTTATCCCATTGTTCTGGCCGTTCCGCGCACTGGCGGCTTAATGAATGGGATTTTTCCCATTGTTCTGGCCGTTCTGCGCACTGGCGGCTTAATGAATGGGATTTTTCCCATTGTTCTGGCCGTTCTGCGCACTAATCCTTACAACTTTTCCCTATCCTTTTGTACCAACCCTTCCCAGATAAAAAGGATATTACCTTAACACATGAATAGTTTCTTGGGAGCAATTAAGCGGTTAGGCGGTTAGGCAGTTAAGCTAGTTAGGCGTTTATTAGTGTAACGGGTTTACCTTGACGGGTGGATAAATGCAATAAAAAATGCCCCTGCTGCATAAAGTCAGCAAGGGCATTTTTTAGACTTTCACAATTTGCAAAGCATACTGTTGCCCTGCTATTACCTCCGGTAAAACGTGAAGGTGCCGTTTTTCATTTTCTTCTCGATCCATTTCAGCAGAAAAACCCGGTAAAGTGGCCGGGTCAGCGGAAACACCAGTGAAAAACCGATTATATCCGTTATGAAGCCCGGCAGAATCAGCAGCAGGCCGCCGAAAAAAATACATAAGCCGTCCAGCATGGTCCGTCCCGGCACCTTGCCCTCCTGCATTTGCACTCTGCTGTCCTGCAGCACCTTCTTGCCTTCAAAACGCATCATGAGAAAACCGATAACCGAAGTAACCAGAATGAGCAGCAGCGCTTTGGGTGCTCCAAGATGTTCTGCAACAAAGATGAACCCGAATAATTCCACGGCCGGAATAATAAACATAGCAGCCCACAGCCACTTACTTCTAATCATACTGCCCCTCCTTCTTCCCTTAGCGCCCCGGTTATGGCGCGGTACAGCTCAGGCAGCGCCCGGTCCAGCCTAACCGGCTTCCAGTCCTTGTTTAACCAGACATGAGAGGTTGATCCGCTAACCAGCAGCTCGCCAGGCAACGGCTGATCCAGCGGCTCTGACTTCATACCTGACCAGGAATGATTACCAGGGGCACCGTCTTCCTGCTCCGTTAACCGGCGGATTTCATATTCATATACCACTCTCAATGCCGAAAAAACACTAAGCCGTGCATACACAGCAATAAGATCATCATAGCGTGCCGGGCTTTTGAATTGCAAATCTGCCGCGGTCACCGGAAGAAGCACACCCAAATCCTCAAGTGAACGGTAGGCAAAGCCAAGCCCGCGGAACATCTCGGTACGCCCGCTCTCAAACCAGCTCAGATAATTGGCATGATATACCACACCCATCTGATCGGTCTCCTGATATCTTACGCGGAAAGCGGTACTATACCAGCGGCTGGCATGAACCCGATTACGTGATTCCATGTAAAATTGCCCCTTTCTGTAATGTCAGTCCTGTGGTGGAGCTGCTAGAGTCCCAGCCCGTTCGAAGACACCGGCAGCGGAACTTTGCTGCGGGAGCTTCTGGCTACGTAGAGCAGCAGAACCGCTCCAACTGCGGCACTAAGCATACAGGACAGATTCATCAGCTCCACGCCTCCTTCGCTCAGCAGAAAGCCATTCAGCAGATTGCCCAGAATACCGGCAAATCCGGAGAAAACGATATTAAAGACGCTTTGGCCTGTTGCCTGCATTTCCGATGAAGTGATCTGAGATACATATTCCACGGCAGCGATATAGAAGAGGCCAAAGGACAGGCCGTGCAGCACTTGTACTCCGATCATTACCGATGGATAAGGGAAGGCCACTTGAATGCCCCAGCGCAGTACATAGATAAGCGCACCAAGCAGCAGCGTGCGTTCACGTCCAAGCTTACGGATAACCTTCGAGGCATACAGCATAGAAGGCACATTCGTAAAGGAAGCAATAAACAAGGCAATACCGGCATGACTCGCAGAGCCGCCGACCGATTGAAAAGCTACCACAAAGTAGGTGCCAAATGCCGCCATCGTCTGGTTAACCAGAAAACATCCGCCCAGAAAGGCCAGAAAGACGCGGTTGCCAAGCAGCTTCTTGACACCCTGAGAGAACGACTGGCTCATCATGTGATTCTCCTCTGCCTGCTTCGGCAGTGTGAGGGCAATGATTACCGCAGCCGAATTGAGGACCAGAAAGGGCAGCCAGATTGTGGATACCGAGAAATTCTCAATATATTGTCCGCCCGCATAGGCCCCCACAGCCGCTCCTATGCTCATCATCAGCCGGATGCTGCCGTAAGAGGATCCGGCCTTATTCGCGGCTGCAATGGCGTAAGAATCGGCGATAGGGGCCTGTGTAGACGAGAAGATAGTGGACACTGTGTAAATCAGCAGCAATACCATGAAATATTCGAAGCGGTAAAAAACAGCCAGCACTGCCGGCACGGCCACACTAAGAATCAGTACAAGGCGTGCCTGATTGTATCTGTCAGCGATTAGACCCCACACCGGTTGAATACAGATGGCGATCAATGTACCGGTGGCCATCATCATGCCGATCTGGCTGACATCCATACCGTTATACTTCAGGAGCAGTGTCAGATAGGAGCCGAAAGAGCCTCCGGCCAGGCCCAAAAAGAGATAGAAGCCTCGCAGCTTCAGTAATTTATCCATAGATACTATAAGTCCTCTCCAATCCTTTTTAACAGATAACCCAACCTTTACGAGACTTCACCGCATTAGATAGAGCAGAACCTAATTTAAGGCGGTGGACAAGTGAGCACAGTTCATAGATTAAAGCGCAGTCAGCCCTGTTTTACGGATAAAACCAACCAGAACAGAAGCCGGATCACCGGTTTCGGCTGGACGTCAAGCAACTGGAGCGGATATGCGATCAGCGGCAAAAAAGGCGCCTTCCGGCGGATTTCCGCCGAGTGGATTGTACCCTGCGTAAAACCCACATCTAAACCCACCTATTCATCAGCATGGATCGGGATAGACGGCTTCAAGAACAGCAGCCTGATTCAGACCGGCACCGGACATGAATCCGTCAACGGAACGGTTCACTATTACGCCTGGTGGGAAATCCTGCCCGCAGCAGAGACGGTTATTCAGCTCCCGGTCTCACCGGGTGACCGAATCCGGGCCACAATCATGAAGGTCAGCAGCGGTAAATGGTGCATCAGACTGTGTAATTTGAGCAAGCAATGGACCTTTCGTACCCTCCAGCGCTATAACGGTCCGCAGAGCTCCGCCGAATGGATTATGGAAGCTCCGCAGATCGGCAGCACCGTGGCTCCCTTAGCCCAGTTGACGATGACACGCTTCAGCTGCTGCCGGGTCAACGGTAAAAGCCCTAAGCTCACTACCAGGAACGGGGGGATCATGATCCAAAACAAAATTACGGTTGCCGTGCCTTCATTTCCCAATGCCAGGGGCGATGGTTTTACAGTGAAACGTATATATCGTAAAGGACTATCTCAAGCTTACTTGAAAAGCCCCATTTCTGTTCGCTCTTAGCCAATATAAACATTTGAAGCCCTGATATCAAGCAAAAAAGCAATGGCGGATTACACCATTGCTTTTTATATAAAATTCAATAGATTGGCGTATATACGCGTATCTTAGTCGGCAGGAATCGTGTCCACTTTAACGAGGTTAGTGGAACCGGAACGTCCCAATGGAATACCGGCAGTGATCACAACGAGATCGCCTGCTTTAACCAGTCCGGAAGCTTTACCGCCTGTAAGAGCCGTTTGAAGCAATTCGTCTGTGGAAGTTGCTTCTGGTCCGAATACTGGAGTTACGCCCCATACCAGT
>CAKMKL010000207.1 GCA_927443375.1 uncultured Paenibacillus sp.
CATTTACTAGCGTGTCGAGGAACGGCATATCCCCCAGCAGAAACGGCGTGGCAAAAGACACCCCGATCGGGCGGATCGTCTCCGCATGCTGCAGCGCCCAGATGGCTTTGGCCGCTTCGCCCACCGGACGGGCTGAGTTCATCATGCCGTGCAGCGGCATAAAATAAGGCACAAAGGCCGCATCCCAGCGGATCCCGGATTGTTCCCATTTCTGCAGCGTGTTTAGCGGCTCGAATTCATCGAGAATATCCACCTGAAGCCCCCTTGCCTGGAGCTGATCAACGAACAGCCCCATCCGCTCAAAGACCCGCCCCTGCGTTACTTTGTTCAGCATGATGACCAGCACCCTGCGGGTCGCCTGCGGATCCAGCGGCAGGATATCTGCCCGGTTGCGGACAAGCGTGATACATTTACCGGCAAGCTGTCTGCTCAGCTCTCTTGCCTGCCGGTCCTGCTCCGGCTTCAATTTATCATTCAGCAGCGGGACAGCGAGGGGGTCGCGTCCCTGTGCATCCAAATGCTGGAGGCCCAGCTCTGCCTTCATGGCCAGAATCCGCCGCACACTGGCATCCAGCCGTTCCATCGTTACCGTCCCTTGAGCCAGCGCTTTTTCCATGGTTTCAAAATACCTTACGCCCGGCCACAGCAGCACATCCGTCCCGCTGTTCAGGCAGTCCACTATCCGCTGCTCATAATCTCCCCAGGCCAGGAATCCGCCCATATCCAGCGCATCGGAAAGCACCACGCCTTCAAAGCCCATCCGCCCGCGCAACAGATCCGTAGTAATCCGCCGCGAGACGGTTGCCGGAACCGGCTTCCGGCCCCTGACTGCCGCCCCTTCCATCCATGGAAGAGCAATATGCCCCGTCATATACGACATAAGCCCCTGATCAATCAAATGCTGTGAGACCTTGCCATAAGTGGACCACCATTCCTCCTCCGGCAGGCTATTTATCGTGGTAATGATATGCTGATCCCGGTAATCCACCCCATCCCCCGGAAAATGCTTGGCGCAAGCGGCAATTCCATAATCCTGCATCCCCCGCACCACAGCCGAGGACAAACGCAGAGCGCGCCCGGGCTCATCGCCCAGACAGCGGGTCGTGATCACCGGATTCATCCAGTTCAGCAGCAGATCCGTCCCCGGTGCCAGCGCCCACGTGAACCCGGCCGCCCGGCCCTCGATCGCCGTATATTTACCGTATTCGTAAGCCAGCGTCTCATCATCGGCTGCAGCGAGTGCGAGCAGCGGCGGGAACGCCGTCAAGCTTTTCACCGCTGAACCCGCACCGAACTCCAGATCACCGGAGAACAGCAGCGGGAATTTGCTGATCCTCTGCAGCAGCTCGATCCATTCCCGGTATTCCCCGGCCTTACCCGCAGCCTTCTGGATCACCTCTCCGCCGATAAAAAAGCTGCCTACCGGGTATTTCTCCAGGTACGCTTTGACTTCATCCTCATCTGTAGCCTTGAACGGCAGCCGGCCGGCATGGTCCTGCATCGTCTGCCCGATCTTTTCCCGCACACTCATGGATTGTAGTGTATGCTCCACCCAATCCTGCTCATCCTTCGTTAACGGCCTCCGCATGATCCCGATTCCTCCCGGTCATTTCTACTCCAAGTGTAACGAATACCGTTGTGTCTCTAAATAAAGGCAGCTATGAAATAAGTTCAAAATTCTATAATGGTATAAGCTGCATTTTAGATTTACCTAACCGGCATAGTACGCGGGCTGCAGAGAATGTTTGGATTTCCGGCCGCTGTTGTCTTCCGATTTCCTGATTATAACCGCTGTTAGCGGTAGAAATCCGAAGACTGCTTATGCTTCCGATGCGAGCTTTCCTGCGGAAAGCTTTCAGGCGGACGCTACCGCTCCAACAGTTCCAAACTTCCCCTCCGCCGCTATCGCCTCTAGAAAGCCTTAAATTCAGCTTATGTAGCGGCAACCCCTACCTCCCGTTACTTCAAGGAAACGGGAGGCGGGGGTTGCCTGTTCATCACCAGGATGATAATTACTCTCTAATCTCCACAGTCCGATTAAGCTGTCTAATCAATGCTCCCGACTCCTCTCCACGGTCAGGGCAGGCTGATATGCAGCGTCTCAGATAATTTATTGTTCTCCTTGTTCATTTCCTCATAGCGCCAGATATCATTGACAAAAAATTGAACCGTGAAATCGCCGATCGTCGGGACCGTCCAGCGCGGTGTTCCCTGGGCGCTGCTGTTCGCGGTCAGCGTAACCTCTTCCCCCGGCTGGATGATGCTGTTGTTCGTATCCGACCAGGAGACTACCCCGCCATTGACGGAGAAGGCGCCGCCCGTAATCTGGCCAAACCCGGTGGAGGCGTTCAGCGGGGTCGGGCGTACTCCGATATTTTTGACCTTGGCCCAGAAGATTAAGGAGTCCCCCAGCTGTGGTGTCGTATGGCTGGACGGCGTACCGTCGCTGTTCACG
>CAKMKL010000208.1 GCA_927443375.1 uncultured Paenibacillus sp.
AACTTCGCCAATAATCACACTAGATGAATTAGCCACATCAATAGATTTCTCCGCTGCTTCCTCTGCCTGCTTAACCACCTTTACAGCAATATTGGACAGCTCACGGAAGATCTCCTCCGATTGCTTTACCGTAGATTCACTGGACTCAATCATTAGCTTACCCTGCTCTATCTGGTTTGTATATTCCTTGCCGTTCTTGCTTTCCTGGACCATAACCACATGATTTCCGGTCACTCGCAAGACTTGAAATTGTTCGATTTCCCGCAACAAGTTCTCCCTCCTCTCCTTAATTCAAAGATTTTTGCATTAAAAAGAGCCAAGAACCGTTCCATATGATTAATGGAGACATTCCTTGGCTCATGCCCCTTTACGGTAACACGCCATTTGTTTGTTGTATAAATGATCATTTATGAGACCATCTCAATAGTCCATATTTCAGTCAATGGTAGTTGTATAAAAGTCAAGTCGAGCTGATTTCTTATCCTTCTGCCGGTCTGATTAATCTGCACATCCGGGTTACTACATCCTGCAGAATGACGGGTTTACTGATGAAATCGCTGGCTCCGGCAGCAAGACATTTCTCCCGGTCTTCCTTCATGGTTCTGGCAGACACCGCAATGATCGGCAGTTCCGTCAGCAGCAGCTCTTCACGGATAATAGAGAGAGTATCATAACCATCCAGGTTCGGCATCATAATATCCAGCAGTACAATATCCACCTCAGGCTGCTCTCTGACGATTTGCAGGCATTCGAAGCCGGTCTGTGCCGTAAAAATGTTCATATCATAGGGAGCAAGCCCGATCTGCAGGGCAAAAATATTACGTGAATCATCATCTACGATCAGCACGGTGCGGCCATGCAGCTTGTGATGCTCCTTCTCGAACATGATGTTGTCATTCAGTTCAGCAGCCTGCTCACCCGCTACTGCAACCGGCGACCATGCTCCCAGCGGAATTAACGGGATATCCGTCTCCTCTTGCAGGTAAGGAAGGTATAGTGTAAAGGTGCTCCCTTTCCCTTCTTCACTTTGCAGTGTGATATGTCCGCCAAGCAGTCTAGCCAGCTGAAGTGAAATGGACAGCCCAAGTCCTGTTCCCCCGTATTTACGCGCGGTTGTGCCGTCAGCCTGCCTGAAAGCTTCAAAAACAAGTTCGCGGTTTGCTTCGGAAATACCGATACCACTGTCTATGACCGCAAAAGCAAGCATTCGTTCCTGCTGGTAGTCTTGTGCAGCGAAGGGATTCTCCGCACAGCTTATCTTCACTTGAACAAAGCCATGCTCTGTAAATTTAAAAGCATTGGACAGCAAATTACGCAGAATTTGATGTATACGCATTTCGTCAGTGAAGAACAAGTCTGGTACATCCTCTTCAACCCGGACCGAAAATTCCAAGTTCCGTTTCGCCGCTGTTTTATCAAAGTAACCTGTGAGCAGCGCCGGGAGTTCAGTGAGATTAACCGCGTCCATCTCCACCTGCATTTTACCAGCTTCAACTTTGGAATAATCAAGGATATCATTAATCATGGCAAGTAAATCACTCCCGGAGGAATGAATCACCGATACATACCCCAGTTCTTCTTCGCTTAATGTGTTACTGCGGTTCTCAATAAGCAGCTGGGACAGAATCAGCATGCTGTTAAGCGGTGTGCGAAGTTCATGGGACATGTTAGCCAAAAATTCACTTTTATAGCGCGAGCTTAGTTCCAGCTGCTTGTTATATCTATCCAGCTCAACGGCTGCATTCTCAGCTACAGATTTCTGGATTTTAAGTTCCCTGTTAAGAACAAGCAGTTCATTCGTATGGTTCTGCAATTCTTCTGCTTGAACCTGCAATTCCTCAGACTGCACCTGCAATTCCTCAGATTGTACCTGAAGCTCCTCATTCATCACCTGAGAATCATGATAGAGCGATTGAATCTCGCTGCGGGTGATCACAGAATTTAAGGAGACGCTCATGGTCTTAAGCAGCTCTTCCAGAAGTTTCAGATGATAAGGAGCCCACTTCGTGAGTGATGCAATTTCCAGAACGGCTAACGTCTTGTTCTCAAAAATGACCGGTGCAATCACGGCATGACGCGGTGCAGTTCTGCCGAGTCCTGAATGGATACTGATATAGTCCTCCGGCAAATTCTCAATGAACTTGGCTGTCTTATCTAGAGCGCTCTGTCCGACAAGACCTTCACCCGGCTGAATTCGATCAGCACCGAACGAGGCATCCTTATCGCTGCTGCCGGCATAGGCGTACATCCGCTTATATAATTCTTCCTCATCATTCAGAACATAAATAGCGCCATATTGGAACTCAAAAATTTTCGACAGTTTATTCATAAATGTCTGACTCATTACTGAAAGATCAGTTGTTTCCTGCAGTATGAGAGACATCGTAGACAGCTGTTCCGCACTCCATTGATCCTGCTGAAACTTATCGAGCAGCCCGTTTGTCGCTTCACCAAGATCATAAACTTCATCTAAGGTCCTTACTTTAATCCGTTCAGACATGTTGCCGCCGCCGGCAATACTGTTAATGGCCTGAATCACATGCTGTAATGGCCTTACGATGCTTGATGAGAGCAGATGTGTTATTAGATAGGCCAACAGCGCAACTAGAGCCCACAAAATATACATCGTGTTAATGAGCTTATGATTCCCGTTCTTAAGACTCTTAATGCGTTCACTGGTAAGGGCACGTTCTTTATCCCGAAAATAATCGGATTGTGTACGGATGGAATCGATAATGGTTTTGCCGGAATCGTCTTGAAAGAACGCAGCGACTTCTGCATCCCGGCCGTTTTTCTTGAGGTTGACCACATATTGGCCAGCCACTGTAACCCACTTTTCGATATCCGCTTTGATATTGTCCAGATTCTGCAACTGCTCCGGATTATCTGCAATCAAGGGCTTCAGTTTCGAGTAATTTACATCCCACTCGGACAGACCATCGTTAAAGGGCTCCAGATAAGTGCTGTTTCCGGTCAGCACATACCCTCTTTGTCCTGTTTCCATATCCAGTACATTTTTTTCTATCTGATATGTAAGCTCGTGAATCTTAATATCGTGATCGCTCAGGTAGACTGTTTCTTTCTCCAAATCAGAGATCCGATTCGATACAATCATTAAAAACAGGCCTAACATTACTAAAATTACGATATAGCCAAGCGCGATTTTGCCTCGAATATTCAAGCTCCTAGCCTGTTTATTTAGCAAAGGTTCAACCTCCATCTTGCTTGCCAATATATGCTGCCCCTTTAATTGTAAACAATGGAAATAATGTCAACAAGCTTCCTCTTGCCCGCACTCAGCTTATAAGTACCCTTCAGTGCGGGGAAGCTTGTCCTTTAACTGTCGCAGGTTACTCTCCATCCTGATGATAATATCCTCCAGCTCAAGCGGATCAATGCCTCTGACAACAGGTGCCGGGGCTGCCGCGGCTGCCTTCGATTCTGCTTTCAATTCCCGCATCTCGATCTGCTGCTCCTGCCATTTATCCATCAAATCGGCAATCGTTGCATAAAAACGTTCGTAATCCTTAATTACGCTATCCAGAAAGGTATCCACTTCTTCTGCATCGTAACCGCGCAGCTTCATGCTGAACTCTTTCTCGTGAATGGTCAGTGCATCGAGTGTGATGCCGAGCTGGCTGAACAGCTTTC
>CAKMKL010000209.1 GCA_927443375.1 uncultured Paenibacillus sp.
CACAGATGCAGTATCCGGGTGTGTTTGGCTTCAGTAACAATAGCTTCGTGGAAATAAAAATCCTGGTACGCAAACTCGAACAAATCATCGATAAGATGAAGCTGGCTGTCAAACACAATGATTTTGTCGAGTTTGCGTACCAGGATTTTTCTTTCCACGAAGCTATTGTTACTGAAGCCAAACACACCCGGATACTGCATCTGTGGAAGAGCATCCGTCATATTGTGATGACTGTTATCTTAATTACCACCGAAAAAGGATTCGACAACGGGCAAGAACGAATGAATTGGGTGGCTGATAAACACCGGACGGTAGTGGAAGCTCTGCGTTCCGGGAATGCGGAGACCATCCGCAAGGTTGTTCAGGCCTATTTTGCTGACTCGGGAGAAACGCTGATCCGCAGCCTGCCTTAAGCTGGATGATGCCACAAGGGGGCTGATGATGCTCTCTTCTTCCGCCACAACTTGTCGACAAGTATACTTGATTTTTGTTTATGGAAAACACTTTAGCAGGTTATGTTATAAGCAATAACTATTTCCCAAGAATCTACCTATAATGGAGGCATCGTTTACTATGCAAAATTTGCTTGGACTTAGCCACAACGCAACGTTGCTCTTTTGGACATTGCTTGTCATTGTTTTTCTGGTTATGCTTATCGCCAGATACAAATGGAATCCTTTTGTCACGCTGCTTCTCTCTGCACTGGTCCTAGGCCTGCTCGCAGGAATGGAATATCAGACACTGATCAAATCCGTCACGGGCGGTTTGGGCGGCACTCTTGGAACAATTGCCATTGTAATCGGTCTCGGGACGATGCTGGGAAAAATGATGGCCGAATCCGGCGGTGCTGAACGTATCGCTAACACTCTGGTGGACCGTTTCGGGGAGAAGAACGTACACTGGGCAATGATGCTGGTAGGATTCGTTGTCGGGATTCCCGTATTTTTTGAAGTCGGCGTCATCCTGCTTATCCCGGTGGTGTTCATGGTGGCCCGCAAAACCAGGATGCCGCTCCTGCAGATCGGAATTCCGATTCTTGCCGGTCTGTCGACCGTCCATGGGCTGGTTCCGCCGCATCCTGCACCTATGATCGCGATTGGTGCCTACGATGCAAATTTGGGTAAAACGATTTTATATTCTATCCTTGTCGGTTTGCCTACGGCGATTATTGCAGGACCGCTGTTCGGCAAATTTATAGGAAAACGCATCCAGGTAACACCTCCCACAGAACTGGCTGAACAATTCGCGGCCAAAAGTGTCCGGGAACTGCCCGGCTTCGCCATTACGCTGCTGACAATTCTGTTGCCTGTTATTCTTATGCTGATGGGTTCAGTTGCGGATATCCTTGATCCGTCCGGCGTTCATGCCTTTACAGCCTTCGCTAAGTTTATTGGGCATGAGGTTATTGCCCTGCTCATCGCAGCGGTCTTTTCCTTCTTTTCGCTGGGCTTTGCCCGCGGTTTTAAGAAAGAAGATATCTCACGGTTTACCAGCGAGTGTCTCGCACCGACAGCGTCCATCATCCTCATCATCGGAGGCGGTGGTGCCTTTAAGCAGGTGCTGATCGACAGCGGAGTCGGCGGCGCGATCGCAGCAGTTGCTACACAATCCCATGTGAATATTATATTCTTTGCCTGGCTGGTAGCTGCACTGATCCGTGTGGCTACAGGTTCCGCTACAGTAGCCATGACAACAGCTGCAGGTATTGTTGCACCGGTACTGGCCGTAAGCACTGGCGTAAATATCGAGCTCGTAGTGCTGGCTACAGGTGCCGGCTCACTGGTACTTTCACATGTCAATGATGCCGGCTTCTGGATGATCAAGGAATTCTTCGGAATGTCCGTAGTGCAGACACTGAAGACCTGGACAGTAATGGAAACTATTTTATCCGTAGTTGGCTTGTCCTTCATTATGATATTAAGTGTCTTTGTCTAATTACAACTGAAAGAAGGGCTGCATGTTGAGTACATCCTATATGATCGGCGTTGATATTGGAACTACAAGCACCAAGGCCGTTCTCTTCAAGGAGAATGGAAGCATCGTCACTCAGGCAAGCGTAGGTTACCCCCTGCATCAGCCTTCACCTTCAGTCGCTGAGCAAGATCCGGAACAAATTCTGAACGCAGTTATCCATACGATAGCAACGGTGATGCAAAAAAGCGGCATCCAGCCGGCAGAGCTGCTGTTCATCTCGTTCAGCTCAGCCATGCACAGCGTAATTGCTGTTGATGCTGCAGGCAAGCCTCTCACCGCCTGTATTACCTGGGCCGACAACCGGAGCAGCGCCTCAGCAGCCCGCCTGAAAAATGAACTGGGCGGACATGAACTGTACCTGCGCACGGGAACACCGATTCATCCCATGTCACCTATCACCAAGCTGATGTGGCTGGGTGAGGAGCAGCCGAATCTGTTCCGGCAGACGTATAAATTTATTTCCATCAAGGAATACGTCTTCGCCCGGCTGTTTGGTGAATACATTATTGACCATTCGATCGCCTCTTCCACAGGCATGTTCAACTTGGAGAAGCTGGACTGGGATGAGGAAGCCCTGCGCATTGCCGGGATTACGGCTGAACACCTCTCGAAGCCTGTCCCCACTACTCAGGTTATCCAGGGGCTGCTGCCGGGCTTTGCAGAACAGCTTGGACTGCTGGCCTCAACGCCCTTCGTTGTGGGAGCCAGCGACGGCGTGCTCTCCAATCTCGGCGTAGGCGCCATCCAGCCGGGTGTCGTGGCAGCCACTATCGGTACTAGCGGTGCAATCCGCACCGTGGTCGACCGCCCGCTGACCGACCCGAAGGGCCGGATTTTCTGCTACGCCCTGACCGAGAACCACTGGGTCATCGGCGGACCGGTGAACAATGGCGGTATGCTGTTTCGCTGGGTGCGCGATGAATTTGCCGCCTCTGAGGTGGAGACCGCGAAGCGCCTCGGGATTGATCCCTATGAGGTCCTGACGCGTATTGCCGAGCAGGTGCCTCCGGGGAGCAACGGCCTGCTGTTTCATCCTTATCTGACCGGTGAGCGTGCTCCGCTGTGGAATCCGGATGCCCGTGGCTCCTTCTTTGGACTGAGCATGACCCACCGGAAGGAGCATATGATCCGCTCTGTGCTGGAAGGTGTTATCTTCAATATGTACACCGTGCTGCTGGCTATGGAGGAGCGGATCGGGCGTCCGGGCAAAATACTGGCCACCGGCGGTTTTGCCCGCTCATCCCTGTGGCGGCAGATGATGGCTGATATTTTTGATCAGGAGGTTATCATCCCGGAGAGCATCGAGAGCTCCTGCCTCGGAGCAGTCGTGCTTGGTCTATACGCAACCGGACGGACCAGCTCCTTCGATATCGTTTTTGAGATGATCGGCTCCACTCACCGGCACCAGCCGGTTGAAGCACACGCCAAAGTCTATAAGCAGCTTCTGCCCATCTTTATTTCCGTTTTCCGCAGCCTGGAGAGCCAATATTCAGCCATTGCAGAGTTCCAGCGCGAACAAGCCGGAGAATAGGCTGCAGTGCTGTACCTTAACCCCATATATACAAAAGCGCCGACGAACCCGCATTTGCAGGCTCTCGGCGCTTTTGTATTCAACTTATTACATCATCGCTTTAGTTTTTGGCTTCTGCGGTGCAGATCCGAACAGCACCCAGGCCGGCTTCACATAACGGAAGACTGCCGCCACGACCAGCCACGATCCCAGCAGCGCAACCAGCCAGCCTCCGGCAATAGCCGCCGTATAGGCCAGCGAACCACCGTGGAACGGCAGCTTTCTGTAGAAGAAGAGCAGCGCCGGATGCATCAGATAGATCCCGAACGAGCAGGCGCCAATCGAGATTAGCATCCGCGTCAGCAGGCTGCGTCCTGCACCATACAGCAGGAAGGACAGCTGCAGGAGTACCACGCAGGAGAGCAAGGCATGAAGATTGGAGAACCCCTCATACCAGAGGCTGTTAATGACCATTTTTTTCGTATAGTTGTTGAACCACAGCTCTACATGAATAATCCCAGCAGCTGCCCATAGCAGCCATAGCAGGATCCAGACTCCGGCTTTGCCGGATTTCCAGCCCTCGCGGGAAGGGATGAGCCATTTTTTGAGCGATCCGTAATAGACGGCAATCCCCGCTCCCAGCAGGAAATAGGAGAAATAGGTGATCGAGAGACTGCCTTTGGACAAATGCCAATATCCGTGGTTCGTCATATACTTGTTCAGCAGCACGAATCCCCACTGCAGTGCAAGCCCAAGGACCGGTGCCCAGGCAGCGAGCCGGCGGGCCTTTTGCAGGCACCACAGCATGAGCGGGAACAACACATAGAACTGAATAATGATAATAATGTAGTATAGATGCGTATACGCCGTACCGGTCCATAGATACTTCCACATCTTGGCCGTCATATCGCCCAGCGGCATGTCCCATGTATGACCGGACGTCATTTTCAATATAAAGTATAAGAACGAAAATACTACATACGGCACAATAATATAGATCAGCCTTCTGCTATAGAACTTGCCCAGCGTTTTTCCGCTCAGCGGACGGTCGATATAATTGTAGAACAGTACAAACCCGCTTAAGAATACAAACGACGGTACAGCGAACTGGCTGAATTTGTTGATGAACAGAAACGGATGAAACATGGATGTATCCAGTGTCTCCGCCAAGGTGCGTGAAGTAGCATGAATCGCCAGTACCGCAAAAATCGCAATCGCCCGAAAAATATCCAGCTGCGGGATTCTTTCTTTATTTCCCATAAACGTTCCTCCTGTTAAGCTCTGCATCCTAGGGTGCCAATAACCTGTTTATTAATTCTATTTATTATTCCGTATCCGCCGCTGCATTGTCAGACACCATGTTTCTCATTCATTCCGCCCTGTGCCTGCTTGGCCTCCGCAGTAAATCCTGAACTGACCTTAGCCGGAGGCGCCAGCGAACGCGGCACACTTCCAAACACAATCCATGCTTTAGGAAATTTGCGAAAGGCGAACTGCACGATCATCCAGCTGCCAGCCAGCGCCACAAGAAGCCCTCCATATATAAACAGTACATAGGTCAATGAATCCGTGGAAATACTGTAGCGGAATCTTCTGTAAACCGCCAGGAGCAACGGATGAATCAAATAGATTGCAAACGACAGCTCCCCCATCCGTGTCAAAACAGTAACCAGCCCGCGAGGAGCCTTCCTACAGATCAAAAAAGCGGCATACAGCAGCACAAGCGCTGACAGCATCGTATGCACATTCCACAGCAGCTCGTACCAGAGTGAATCCGTCCATCTCCCGAAATGGCGGGCTTCATACCATAGCTGAACATGTATAAAGGCAGCCGCCAGCCAAGCAGTAAACAGCAGAACCGTCAGCCGTTTATAGGTGGCCCTCAGACCTTTCCAAGGTTTTGTCAGCCACGGCTTAATCTCGTCAAAACGAACCGCAATATAAGCCCCCATCATATAATACGCCAGGTAAGAAATCGATAGACTGCCCTTCTCCACAATATGCAGCTCGTATTTATTCCACAAGATAAACCCCCACTGCAATACCAGCCCAAGCGGAAAAGCCCACTTCACCCAAAACCTCGAACTCTGCAGCAGCTTCAGCAATAATGGAAACAGCAGATAAAACTGAATGCTGATAAATACAAAGTACAAATGTGCATACGCCGAGCCCGAAAGCAGCGCTCCCATAAAACTCGACAGATTCTCCAGCAGTTGCTGCGTCAATTCCCCGTTTACATACAAAGTCAGTGCATAGTACCCGAGCGATGCCAGCAGATAAGGCAGAAGAATGTACTTCAGCCTGCGCCGGTAAAAGTTGCCGATCAGACTCCGGGTAACCGGACGCCCGTAATAATTGTAAAACAGCACAAAGCTGCTGAGAAAGATAAAGGATGGCGTACCGAATTTAAAAAAGATGTTGATCCAGTTAAGCCAGTAAAAGTACGGAGAGTTCAGGGCCTGCTCCCCTGCCGCAAACGATGTAGAATGCACATGCAGAACACCCATAATCGCCAAGGCACGGTAAATATCTAGCTGTGGCAGTCGTTCCTGTCGGGCTGCTTTCACGATAAAATCCCTCTTCTCTGCTATGATCTGTTCATAGAGATCCATGTGAGCGGAATGCATGAAACTGAACCTATCAGGAAGCCTGCACCTGGCTGATTGTACACTCTGATATTTACTGCAGCGTCTTGCGCAGAGGATGCGCTTATTCTAATTACAAGTATAGCGCTTCTCTGGTTCCGGCGGCACTTAAAGTTTACTTAATAATTCTTAAGAATACCTAAGAACAATCCAGCTCTATACCCCTTTATGCAAAAAGACCCCGCAGCTTCTGCGCCGATACACGCAACCTGAAACTGCAGGGTACTACAATAGCTGCCTCATTCATCTGCTTGCAGTGCATCTTCCGAGGGGCCGGGACGTAAATCCCTAAGCGGATTTCCGCCAACGAACGAACCGGCTGCCACATCCTTATGCACTACTGAGCCTGCGGCCACAACTGCCCAGTCTCCTATGGTTACACCGGGAAGAATGGTCGTATTGGCCCCGATCAACACATTTTCACCGATAATGACCTCACCGAGGCGGTATTCCTTAATAAGGTATTCATGAGCGAGAATCGTTGTATTGTAGCCGATCACAGAATTTTCACCGACCGTTATCATTTCCGGAAAAAAAACATCGACCATCGCCATCAGCCCAAACGCCGTATGCTTGCCCACCTTCATGCCGAGCAGCCTGCGGTAAATCCAGTTCTTCACGGACAGGATCGGACAATAGCGGGCAATCTGGATAAAAATAAAATTGCGCACGCCCTTCCAGGGACTAACCGTACGATAAATGTACCAGAGCGAGTTATGACCCTCCACCGGATAACGGGTTACTTTTCTCACGACTTATTCGTCCCTTGCTCCACAATAGTCAATAAATCGGTCATGTCATGAATGATGTATTCCGGATCATATTTGCTCAGCGTTTCTTCCCCTTTGAGCGACCAGGAGACTGCCGCCACACGAACACCGGCTGCTTTAGCGGATTGAATATCAACCACGCTGTCACCAACCATAAGGGTTTTGCGCGGATCAACATTCAAGTTGCGGATAGCGGTTAGCACAGGCTCCGCATGAGGCTTCGGATGAACAACATCGGTCACGGTGACAATGGTCTCCATATACTTCAGCAGATCAAACCTCTCCAGCGTCTTAAGTGTTGTGGGACGAATCTTTGTAGTGACGATTCCCAGCTTAATCCCGCGCCGCGACAGCTCATCCATCGTTTCATTCACACGCGGAAAAGAATCAACCATTTCATCATGATGCGCATTATTATATGCACGGTAAGACCGCTCAAGGACGCTGACATCCTCCAGAACACCTGAGAACTCGCTCAGCTGCTGCTGGAGTGTTGTACCCATATGAGGAATAATCTGCTCCCGTGTCAGCGGGGGCAGATTATTCTCCTTCAAGGCATGCATGAACG
The DNA here is from genome assembly GCA_927443375.1 of uncultured Paenibacillus sp. Lineage (GTDB taxonomy): Bacteria > Bacillota > Bacilli > Paenibacillales > Paenibacillaceae > Paenibacillus_AQ. Next base: position 7,468 of record CAKMKL010000209.1, read on the forward strand.
AGCTTATGATCAGCTCGTTCGTATTTACAATTGTCCCATCCAAATCAAAAAGAACACATTCAATCATTTCGATAATTACTCCTTTGGTTCTCCATTCTCCGCCTTCTCCTCTTCAGGCAGTGCCGCCTGTGGAGTACTCTGCGGAGTATTAACAGCATGATCCGGCACAACCGAATCGGCGGCAGCAGCTTTTGTGCTGACAATAGGATCGGAGTAATGCGCACTGGACTGGCCCGTCACCCTACGTACGATAATCAGCACAATCGCCACAAGGATAATGAGCAGCGCCAGAAGCTGGGAGATCCGGATATTGCCATAGGCGGGATCAAGATAACCCTGTTCAAAGCCCATCCACTTCATCGGACTCCACAGTCCGTTTATAAGCGATGCTACACCACTGCTTCCGTTGAAGCCCAGACTGTCCGTACGCAGCGCTTCAATGAAGAAACGGCCGATGGAATACCAGATGAAATAAGACAGGAAGATTTCACCTGCACGCACAAATTTCTGGCGGCGCAGCACCATCAGCAGGAGAATGCCAAGCAGGCTCCAGAGTGACTCATACAGGAATGTCGGATGATGAAAGGCATCCCCTATGTACATTTGATTAACAATAAAGTCGGGCAAGTGCAGCTTGTCGCGCAGGAACGACTCCTCCACAACACCACCGTAGGCTTCCTGATTAACAAAGTTACCCCAGCGGCCAATCATTTGTCCTGCGAGCAGGCCAGGTGCACAAATATCCACGATACGCCAGAACGGGTATCCTTTATAACGGAAGTAGATAATCCCGCAAAGAATCGCACCAATTAATGCACCATAAATGGCGATCCCGCCATTCCAAATTTTAAAGACATCAATAAAGTTATCCTTATAATCCTCCCACTTAAAAGCTACAAAATATATCCGGGCGCCAATGATAGCAGAGGGCACTCCAAGCAGCAGCAGATCCATAAAGAATTCCTGCGGAATATTAAATCGCTTTCCTTCCTGGATGGCGAGAAATAATCCTGCGAGTGCCCCGAAACCTAGGATCAGCCCATACCAGTGCACTGGCAGCGATCCAATGGAGAATACAATGGGATTAATCGCTAAAGAAAAAAACATTGTCTCACGCTCCTAGTCCAGATCATCCATGTCTTCAGAGATGGTAGCTGTAAGTTTATTAGTAAACTGTAGAGCCGCGTTAAAGCCCATTTGCTTCAGGCGGTAGTTCATTGCTGCAACTTCAATAATAACAGCAAGGTTTCGTCCCGGCCGTACTGGAATCGTTACAAGAGGAACATCTGTATCGATAATCCGCGTAGTTTCTTCATCAAGTCCCAGCCGGTCGTATTGTTTGTCCTGCTGCCATGCTTCGAGCCGCACAACGAGTGTAATACGCTTGTGATTACGGATGGCTCCTGCGCCAAAGAGCGTCATTACATTAATAATCCCTACCCCGCGGATTTCCAGCAGGTGGCGGATCAATTCCGGTGCTGTACCATGAAGCTGATTGTCGGAGGTCTGACGAATCTCCACGGCATCATCGGCAATCAGGCGGTGTCCGCGCTTAACTAATTCAAGGGCTGTTTCACTCTTACCGATCCCGCTGCTGCCTGTAATCAGCATCCCAACACCGTATACATCACAGAGCACTCCATGAATAGTCGCGGTAGGAGCAAGTCTGCCTTCCAGGAAGCTGGTTAATCTACTGGAGAAAATGGTTGTAGCCATCGAGCTGCGCAGAACCGGAAGTCCCTTC
>CAKMKL010000210.1 GCA_927443375.1 uncultured Paenibacillus sp.
GGAATGTCTCCGGATAAACCTCACAAGAAGTCAGCGAGAATCGTCGGCGAGGTTATCGGTAAGTACCACCCTCACGGAGATTCTGCCGTCTATGAGACGATGGTGCGTATGGCCCAGGACTTCTCGATGCGGTATATGCTCGTGGACGGTCACGGAAACTTCGGTTCGATCGATGGAGATATGGCTGCAGCGATGCGTTATACAGAAGCACGCCTTTCCAAAATCGCAGGTGAAATGCTTCGTGATCTCAACAAAGAGACTGTTGATTTCGCACCCAACTATGATGGTGAAGAGCATGAGCCTGTAGTACTGCCTGCCCGTTATCCCAACCTGCTTGTTAACGGGGTGGGAGGGATAGCAGTAGGTATGGCTACCAATATTCCTCCGCATAATTTGGGAGAGGTCATTGATGGCGTACAGGCAATGATCAAGAATCCGGACATTACACCGATGGAACTGATGGAATATATTCAAGGACCGGATTTCCCGACGGCTGGATACATTTTAGGCCGTGAAGGTATTCGACAGGCCTATCGTACAGGTCGCGGATCGGTTACGATGCGCGCCAAAGCGACAATTGAAGAGAACAATGGTAAAGCCCGGATCATCGTGCATGAGCTTCCTTATCAGGTCAACAAGGCGAGACTGGTTGAGAAGATTGCAGAGCTTGTACGCGAGAAGCGGATTGAAGGTATTACCGATCTGCGTGATGAATCTGACCGCACCGGTATGCGTGTAGTGGTCGAGATGAGACGAGATGTTAATCCGAGTGTTGTACTGAATAACCTGTACAAGCATACGGCAATGCAATCTACATTCGGTATCAATATGCTGGCAATCGTGGGCAATGAACCGAAGATTCTCAATCTTCGTGACGTGCTGTATCACTATTTGCAGCACCAAATTGAAGTTATCCGCCGCCGGACGATCTTCGATCTGAAGAAGGCAGAAGCACGGGCACATATTCTGGAGGGTCTGCGCATTGCGCTGGACCATCTGGATGAGGTAATAGCCCTGATCAGAGCTTCACGGACAACAGATATTGCCCGTGAAGGCCTGATGGAGACCTTCAGCCTTAGCATCGAGCAGGCACAAGCGATCCTTGATATGCGGATGCAGCGTCTGACCGGTCTGGAACGTGAGAAAATCGAGAATGAATATAACGAGCTGCTGGCCAAGATTGCGGAGTACCGCGAGATTTTGTCTAACGAGCATCTTGTACTGGAGATTATCAGTAATGAGCTTCAGGAAATTCGCGATAAATTTTCCGATGACCGCCGTACTGAAATCACCGTTGGGGAAGAGAGCATTCTCGATGAGGATCTGATTCCACGTGAAGAAGTGGTCATTACCATTACGCATACCGGCTACATTAAGCGTCTGCCGGTTAGCACCTACCGCAGCCAGAAGCGCGGCGGGCGCGGCGTCATTGGCATGGACACGAAGGATGAGGATTTCGTGGAGCATCTCTTCGTGAGCAATTCTCATAATTATCTGATGTTCTTTACCGATAAGGGTAAGGTATACCGGATTAAAGCCTATGAGATTCCAGAGCTTGGACGTACTGCACGGGGAACACCAATCATCAACCTGATTCAGATCGAGCAGGGTGAGAAGATCCGCGCAGTAATTCAGGTTGAAGAGGCAGACAGCGACAAGTATCTGTTCTTTGCGACCCGTGAGGGGATCGTGAAGAAGACGCCTCTGGAAGATTACAATAACATCCGCAAAGGCGGACTCATTGCGATCAATCTCCGCGAAGAGGATTCCTTGATCGAAGTGAAGTTGACGGATGGCCAGCAGAACCTGATTATTGGTACTGCGCGCGGTATGTCGATTACCTTCTCCGAGAACGATGTACGTTCCATGGGCCGCAGTGCAACCGGCGTTAAGGGAATCACCCTTGATGACAATGACCATGTCATTGGTATGGATTGCGTGGACAAGGATCTTGAAGTGCTGATCGTAACGACCAAAGGTTATGGTAAACGGACACCTGCCGGTGATTACCGTTCCCAGACCCGTGGCGGTAAAGGGATTAAGACGATCAATCTTACGGATAAGAATGGGCCGGTAGTCGGTCTGAAGGTTGTTAAGAATGATGAGGACCTGATGATTATCACGACAAGCGGAACATTAATCCGTACAAGTATGGATGGTATTTCTACTATGGGCCGTTATGCGCAGGGCGTTAAGCTGATCAACATCCGTGAGGATGATGCTGTAGCTACTCTTTGCAGAGCGGACAAAGAAGAGGAAGATCTGTCTGAGCAAGAGGATGGCGAAGAAATCCAAGGTACAATAGTAGACGAAGTAGAAACGGTGACTGATTCAGAGCCTGAAGCTGATGCTGAAGGTGAAGAGGATAGTCTCGAGTAGATTGAACTAATGAAGCATGAGTTTCTGATCCCAGGAGCTCATGCTTTTTTATGTACAACAATATATTTTAGGAATTTGCTGCACACTATCTAGTCGCTTGCCGATATCCATAATATAATTAGAGAGTTAAGCGGTTAGTTGCCGCAAGGTATCATTGGTGGCCGGTAATGTTCAGTCTCTCCAGCAGAGCAGCATTCCTGAGCGTAAGTTTCACAGAAACAGAGGGGCTGAGTTTATGCCAAACATATCCGTTACAGAAGTAAAACCAGGTTCGAAAATTATTAAAGATGTCGTTACCCCCTGGGGGAGCGTGCTGTTTTCTAAGGGTAAGGTGATATTACCCCGGGATATTGAGATTTTGCAGGCTTTCCTGGTTCAACAGGTGGAGATAGAGGGAGCCCAGGGCGAGAACAAACCTTCTGACCCGGCAAAAGCCGGTACGAAGCCTGTCTCGGTTAAACCAGGAGCTATCATCAATGAGTCGTTGCTTGCCAAGAGCAATTCTCCCCTTCATGATGAGTATGAAAGAATGCTGGCCCTGGTTAAGCAGAGCTACCGTTCTGTTGCCGCAGCTCCGCTGCCTATTTATGAATTGCGGAGTCAGTTAGAGGCACTGATCAACGAGCTTAAGGATTATCATGTCTTAAAATTCACTCCGCGTGTCATTAATGATCAGGACTACAATTATCATAACGCTGTACTTTCGGCTCTAACCTCTTATAAAATAGCCCAATGGTGCGGATATCCGCAGAAGGATTGGATGCAGGCTGCTTTTGCCGGCTTGCTGCATGATATAGGAAATGTGAAGGTTGATGTCTCACTGCTGCAGAAGCCGACCCCGCTGAGCGGTGCTGAGTTAGAAGAGATCCGCAGACATACAACCTACGGTTACCAGCTGCTCCGTAATGTTACGGCCATTAATGAAGGAGTCAGACTCGCTGCACTTCAGCATCATGAGAAAATAGACGGTTCGGGTTATCCGTTACACCTGGAGGGTACCCAGATTCATTTCTACGCTAAGATTGTTGCGGTGGCCGATATCTTCCACGCAATGACGCTGGAGAAAGCCTACAGGAAGGCCCAGTCGCCTTACAAGGTATTGGAGCAGATTCTTACGGAGAGCTTCGGTAAGCTTGATCCGGTGATTGTTCAGACTTTTATTCAAAAAACAACCGACTTATACAATGGAACCAGAATTAAGCTGAGTGATGGACGCCATGGTGAAATCATTTTCACTGACCGCAGCAATCCTACCCGTCCGATGGTTCAAGTCGAGGGCAAAATTGTTAATCTGATGCTCGAGCGTGAATTATACATTCAGGAGATCATCGCCTAGTCTGGTTCAATGCATTCTATAAAGCTGTGTTCCCTTCCCTTCCGGTTCTGTTGTTTGGGGCTGGGAGGAGACACAGCTTTTAATTTAAAATCAATTTTAAAATAATGCTTGCAATAAAACGCTACACATGATATATTCTATTTCTGGCCGCGAAACATCAACGCCGAGCTCGAAAAGAAGTTGAAAAAAAGAGCTTGCATTGAACGGCTAGATGTGATATATTATAAGAGTTGCTGGTGACGAGCTAATCATCACTG
>CAKMKL010000211.1 GCA_927443375.1 uncultured Paenibacillus sp.
GGCCTTGTCGCAGTTCCTGGACCTGCTGCCGGCACAAGAGCCGGGCCAGCCGGAGCTGGCCGCTGCACTGAGTGAATTCGTGCAGGCGCTGATCCGTTACCAGGACCCGGTGAGCGGTCTGTGGTATCAGGTTGTTGATAAGGGTGCTGATCCGGACAATTGGCTGGAGACTTCCGGCTCCTGCCTGTTCGTGTATACCATTGCCAAAGCGGTCAAGCTGGGCCTTGCTACGGATGAAGCAGGAGCAATGGCTGCGGCCCGGAAAGGCTACGAGGGACTGATCCGGGTGCTACAGCAGGATGAACAGGGCCGGTTGATTCTCCCGGACATCTGCATTGGCACCTCGGCGGGGGATTACGAGAACTACGTCACCCGCCCGAAAGTAAGCAATGACCTTCACGGCGTTGGGGCGCTGGTGATGGCTTGCGTGGAGATGCAGTCTCTGTATCCTGCGGATTAACGGAAATGCGGTTCAAATGTACGCGAAAGGAGAGAGCTGCAGTTGTATAACATTGTAGATTACGGTGCGCTCAGAGACAGCCCGGTCCCCGCGACCGGTGCTATTGCGGCCGCTATTGAAGCAGCCGGGAATCATGGAGGGGGAACAGTGTATGTTCCCGCAGGAACCTTCATTACCGGAGCGGTGCGGCTGGGGAGCAATATTGAGCTGCGTTTAAGCCCAGGGGCGGTACTGAGCTTCACCACAAATCCGGCAGACTATCCGGCAGTGGAATCCCGTTGGGAGGGGGTGAAGCGCCAGGTTCATGCCCCCTGTATTTACGCTGAGAATGCAGTAAATGTATCCATTACCGGAAGAGGGACCTTGGAAGGCAACGGCGCACCCTGGTGGAATAAGCACCGGAATCATCCGGAGGTGCTGGAGTATCCCCGGCCGACGCTGATCGGCCTGAACAACTGCCGCCGGGTTACGATCAAGGATGTGACGCTGCTGAATTCACCGAGCTGGACAGTCAATCCGATTCTGTGCAGCAATGTGACCATCGATAATATCTCGATCCTGAACCCGGCGGATTCGCCGAATACGGACGGGATTAATCCGGAGTCCTGTTCAGGCGTACGGATCAGTAATTGTAACATCGATGTCGGCGATGACTGCATTGCGATCAAAGCGGGAACCGAAGATACAGCAGAGCGTATCCCATGCGAGAATATTTCGATCATAAATTGCACGATGATCCACGGGCACGGAGCCGTGGTGCTGGGCAGTGAGATGAGCGGAGATATCCGCAATGTGACGATCAGCAACTGTGTGTTCAAGGAGACGGACCGCGGAATCCGCATGAAATCACGGCGGGGACGCGGCGGGATCATTGAAGATATCCGGGTCAGCAATATCGTGATGGACGGTGTCATCTGCCCGTTTACGATCAACCTGTATTATTTCTGCGGGCCAAAGGGCAAGGAAAAGTATGTCTGGGATAAAAATCCCTATCCGGTGACCGTGGAGACGCCGGCTGTAAGGCGGATTCATTTCGCCAATATCACCGCCCGCAATGTCCATGCCGCTGCAGGTTTTCTGTATGGGCTGGCAGAGCAGTATGTTTCGGAAATCAGCTTCACGAGCGTCGATATCTCGATGGCCCATAATGCGGTTCCCGGCCAACCGGATATGATGACAGGCATCGAAAACATGAATAATCGCGGATTTTTCCTGGGAAATGTGCGTGATGTCCAGTTTCAGCAGGTGACGGTTGAGAACCATGAAGGACCGGCTTTTTATGTGGAGAACGGTGAGCGGGTAGAGGTGATTAACTGCGCATCCAGAAACACCTCCAAGCCGGAAAAGCTGGTTGAGCAGGTTGAAGTCATGCCGGCGAATACATGAAAGAAAACATCTGAAGGAAAACACCTGAATGAAAATACGTGAAGGAAACACCCAAGGAAAACACGTAAACAGGGTTGCTATTTAAGCAAGCATTAGCATTATAAGAAATTTGAACTGGAGCTTTGGCCTTACTTGAGGTCATGGCTCTTTTTTGTCGGCTTTCCAGTATTCTTATTTTGCAATTTGCTGTGCGTCCGGATATACTTAGTACCAAGTACTAATACCAGATGCTATAAACTATACGAGGTGAATGAAAAATGAAGGGTGCGAAAATTACAGCCATCGGATCATATGTCCCTGCCCGGAGACTGGCTAACAGCGATTTGGAGCAAATGGTGGAGACGAATGATGAGTGGATTGTGCAGCGGACGGGTATCCGTGAACGCAGAATTAGCCGTGAGGATGAATATACCAGTGATCTATGCATTGCTGCTGTCCGGGATTTGCTGACACGTTACGGGAAAACTGTCGCGGATGTGGACATGGTTATCGTGGCTACGAGCACCGCTGATTTTTCCTTCCCTTCCGTAGCCTCCATCATCCAGCACCGTCTCGGCATTCCGCTGACTGCCGGAGCGGTCGATATGAGCGCTGCCTGTGCCGGCTTTGTTTATGCGCTGCACACCGCCCACGCCTATGTGGCTTCCGGCCTGCACCGTAAGGTGCTCGTGCTCGGAGCTGATACTCTGTCCAAAATCACGGACTATAGTGACCGCAGTACCTGCATCCTGTTTGGCGACGGGGCCGGTGCGGTGCTCGTGGAGACCGATGAGCAGCAGGACCGTTTTCTGGGCTTCCATCTCAGCAGCGACGGCGGCGGGGCGCATCATGTCTACCGCACGGGACTGGCAAGTAGGGTTAATGGCGTAGCGCTTTCGGATACCGGGAAGCTGGTGCAGAACGGCCGGGAGGTGTTCAAATGGGCGGTGCGTACGGTTCCGCAAGGGGTGCGGCAGGTACTGGACAACGCCGGAGCAACGCTTGCGCAGGTGGACTGGTTCATCCCGCACAGCGCCAATCTGCGGATGATTGAGCCGATCTGCGAGCGCCTGGAGTATCCGTTTGAGCAGGCGCTGTACAGCCTAGAATATTTCGGCAATACCTCTGCCGCCAGTATTCCGCTTGCGCTGGATCTCGGCATCCGGGAAGGCAAGGTGCAGGGCGGCCAGCGGGCGCTGCTCTACGGCTTCGGCGCCGGCCTGACGCAAGCCGGCCTGCTGGTTGAGCTTAGTCTGGATGAGCAGGTTATGCCGCCTGCTGTTTTGTAGAGCTGCGTAACCAGCTGCGGGGGAGGAGGCTGATTGGGGTTCTCTCCCCCTCATATCCGAAAAATGGACCCTGAAATCAGAAAAACCGTGCCTTGAAGGCAAACTTGAAATGAGAGATTATAGTATCGAAAACGTTTTCGGTGAGGGGGGATCGTAGCGCCTGTTCTTCATGAGTATTAGTGCTGGAAATGTTGGATTCTCAGGTGGACCATCAGCGGAGTTCATTTAGCTGTTACTTAGCAGTCCGATTAGCAGCCTACCTGGAAGAATACCTGAAAGAATTCAAGGCCGTATTCTGTTGTAATTGCATTTTGTGCAGTACAATCGCTCATTATTGGCCAGAAATCGGGTTTAATTGTATTCTGTACAACAGAATTTCCGGAAAAGGGGTGTTTTCGGCGATTTAGACCATTTCAACTGTACAAAGTGCAATAGAATCGCTGCGGGCCGCCTTATGGCCCGTTCCTATTGTACAAAGTGCAATTAAATTCGGAATTACCTAAAAGCCTAAAAGCTGGGGTCCGTAAGCTTAGTCTTGGAGAATAGCGAAACCGAAGTTTTGTTCAGCGGTTCAAGCCGCTGCCGCAGGATTCACGGATAATCAGGGCGGGCTCAACGACAAAGGAGCCTCCTTCTGACTGGTTGTTGATGAGGTCAAACAGCATGTGGGCGGCAAGCACCCCGAGGCGTTCCTTGTTCTGGCGGATCGTGGTCAGCGTAGGGCTGGTGTATTTGCAGGCTTCGATATCATCACAGCCGATTACGGCAACATCCTCAGGAATGCGGAGTCCATGCTCCTTCAGGGCGCGGATCGCCCCAAGGGCCAGTAAATCAGAGGCGGCAAACACTGCCCGGGGCAGACTGCCGCTCTCAAGCAGACGCTGCATCGCCGCGTATCCGCTAGGTTCGAAGAAATCATCGCCATGCGTGAACCACTTGGCATTCAGCGTCAGCCCAAAGCTTTCGATCGCCTTGATATATCCCGCTTCCCGCTGATTGGAGATATCCGAGTCGCCCGTGCTGCCAATGAAGCCCAGCTCCCTGTAGCCCAGCAGATAGAAATGCTCCACAACCTTGGAGGCAATCTGGAAATTATCCGACATCACGTATCCGGACTTTTTGCCCTTAAGTTCCAGGTCGACGCCGATGCAGGGAATGCTGCTCATATCCAGATCACGGATGGCCGGCTCCATCTTTTCCCCAGAGATGATGACACAGCCGTCCACATGGAAATGTACACAACGGGAGAAGTAATCTCCGCCGCTGATGAACTTCTCATTGGAGAAAAAGATTAGGTCGTAACCCAGCACACCCATCTGCTTCTTGAAGGAGTTCAGCACCTCCACAAAAAAAGGATGCGTAATTTCCACGTTAAGCTCACCGGCAAAAATAACACCGATCAGATTGGACTTCTTGGTGGCCAGCGTTTTAGCGGAGTTAGAGGGGGAATATCCGGTTTGTTCGATAATCTCCAGTACCCGTTGTTTCGTTTTTTCGGAAACATCACTGTAATTGTTCATGATTTTCGAAACAGTAGAGACAGAAACACCGGCCATTTCGGCAATTTTTTTGATGTTCATTGGTACGCTTGTCCACCCTCCGCATAATAATGAAAAAGAACTGAAAAGACTGCTATAATGCCGTTATTTTTATGAATTTCAGGCTTATATCCGGTACAAAAAATAATTACATTTAAGTCTATTCAACTTCCCGAAACAAGTCAAACAATTCTTACGGGATAAATCGAAACCGATTTCGATATTTTCAAGAGGAACGTTACTGTACAGTGAGGAGG
>CAKMKL010000212.1 GCA_927443375.1 uncultured Paenibacillus sp.
TGGGCAAGGAAACACCATTTTTTTGTCCGCCTCCCTGAAATCATGTTAAATTATAAGGAAATAAACCGCAGGCATCATTATGAAAAGGGGGCAGGACTGGTGGCAATCAGGGAGCAGGAAAGCAGAAAGCGGATCAAAATGGATGCAGCCAGGCTGAGCACCTTCTTCCAGGAGATCGCAGCCCGGCATGCGGCTGAGAGCATCACCTTTCTGTGCATCGGAACGGACCGGTCGACAGGAGATGCCCTGGGTCCCTTAACCGGCAGCAGGCTGCTGGAATATGGATTTCCGCATGTCATCGGTACGATGCCGGCACCCTGTGATGCGGATAATCTCATTAGGCGAATAGCGGATATCCCCGAGGGGCAGCTTATTATAGCCATTGATGCTTGCCTGGGCCCGCCGGCGGCGCTCGGCTTTTATTTTGCTGCCAGCGAGCCGCTGCGTCCGGCACAGTCAGTAGGCTTAAGCCTGCCTGAGGTAGGGAATTACAGTATAGCTGCCATTGTTGATGTGAATGGTCCGCGGCCGTACCGGACGCTGCAGACGACACCGCTGTACCGGGTAATGGTCATGGCTGAGCAGATTGCACTGGCTGCGGCAAAAGGCTTCGGGCTCGTTTCAAGTTGATTTGATCTGATTAATAATTAAGATAAGCTCAATGCGGATTGAGTTACTACATAGAAAGAAGGAAGCCGTCATGGAAAATGTTCGTTGTGAAGGAAGTAATATTTGTTACAGTGATCAAGGGCAGGGCGAAGTCATTGTACTGCTGCACGGCTTCTGTGGAAGCTCTGCGTATTTTGAGCAGATCATTCCGTTCCTGAGCAGCAGCTACCGGGTCATTGCTCCCGATCTGCGCGGTCACGGGGCATCAGATGCTCCGCTGGGTGCCTACAGCATTGATCAGATGGCAGATGATGTTCTGTCCTTGCTGAATGCCCTGGAAATTTCTAATGTTTATCTGCTCGGTCATTCTCTGGGCGGCTATATCACGCTATCCTTTGCGCAGCGTCATGGTTCCCGCCTGAAAGGCTTCGGGCTGATTCACTCCACGGGCTACCCGGATAGCGACGAGGCGAAGGAGAAACGCCTGAAAAGTGTAAGTACCATTCAGAACGACGGGATTACTGCCTTTGTGGATAGCCTGGTACCTGGATTGTTTGCCCCGGGAGCGGCACCGCTGCTGCTGGAACGGGCTAAGGAAATCGGCTACAAGACACCTCCACAAGGAGCAGCAGGGGCCGCGCTGGCGATGCGGGAACGTCCGGACCGCCGCGACGTAATCTCTGCGTCAGTGCTGCCGGTACTGCTCGTAGCCGGTGCGGAAGACGGCCTGATACCGGCTGAACGAACCTTTACGTCGGACAAGGCTAATGTGACTAAGGCGACCATTTCCGGGGCAGGGCACATGAGTATGTATGAAGCACCGGAACGTCTGGCAGAGATTATCAAAGACTTTGTACAGGCAGCTGTAACCAAGAAATAAGGGCATAGTCACCAAGCAACAGAGCAGTGAATTCTCCTGTTAAGAGGGGAATTACTGCTCTGTTTTTTCTATCAGCACCTGTAGTAAACGTTCTATTGAAACTTGCGGATTGCCGGAATGCTGAGTACAAAGGCAGCACAGAGTAATCCAAGTCCTGAGAAGATCGCAATAGTTGGAATGCCGCCGATAAGATCAGCCAGCCAGCCGACCATAATATAACCGACCGGCAGCAGGGCGAAGGAACCCAGCAGGTCCAGACTGGCTACACGCCCGAAGGCTTCCTGCGGAACAAGCTCCTGCAGGCTGATTTCCCAGATCAGACCGAAGATCATCAGGCCGAAGCCCTCCACGGCGAATAAGGCGATAGCCGCCGCTGCACTCGGAATAAACGGCATCAGGAACAGGGCGAGACAGCTTAGGATGACACCGCCGTAGGCCATAATGCCCCGATGGGTCCATTTCTGGCGCAGACTGTACAGCAGCCCAGCAAGGATGGCTCCCGCGCCGGAGCAGGTAACAGCCAGTCCGTATACGTAGGGAGCCCAACCATGGTGAATCTTGAACAGCCAGGGAATAAGGATGCTGGTGACTCCGGCATAACAGATATTGAAGAAGGAGAAGGTAATGATTGTGATCCAGAGCCAGGGATGGCTGCGCAGCACAGCAATGCCTTCTTTGAAATCCTCTTTCCAGTTAGGGGAAGCGGCCGGGGATGCAGCTGCTTCAACAGTGAGGATGGAGTCAGCAGAGTGTTTCGGCTGCAGTCGCAGCATCAGTATTTTACGAAGATAGATCAGGCAGTACAGGGAGATTACATAAGTAAATGCATCAAGCCCGAAGCCGATACCGGCAGACAAATGAGTAACAAGCAGCCCGCCGAGAGAGGGGCCGATCAGCCGGACGGTCTGAGTGCTCATCTGGGTCAGTGAATTGGCTGCAATCCGGATATCGGCTGTGAACACAGTAGCCTGGATCGCAGAATAAGCGGGCCGGAAGAGACCGTCAAGCAGGCCATAGAACCCCATAAATACATACAGCAGCGGAATACTTAATATACCGGTCAATGAGAATACAGCTATAGCAACCATAATAACGAAGCGGGCAATATCGGCCAACATCATAATCTTGACCCGGTCGTAGCGGTCCACAATATGACCGGATATGGGCAGCATAATGACATTAGGCAGCATATATATGGCCATTACGAAGCCCATTGTCTTCGTTGAGCCGGTCATGGAATAGACCAGTACAGGCAGAATCACCATAGTCACCGAGCTGCCCAGGAAGGATATCAGATTTCCCAGCCACAAATAGGGGAAAGCCGGCGAATTCGCAAACAGAGCAGCAAAGTTACGTATGGGATTGCGGCGGGCAGATTTGGTTGCGGTTATCGGATTCATTCAGGGACTCACCTCCGGTTCTGACGAAGAATCTGTATGGGGCAAGCGCCCGATGACAAACTCCATACCATATTCATCACCCTGGGTAATCTTAGACTCCCAGGCGGTGATCACCTGCATGAGCTCCCGCTGAAAAGCGGCTAGCTCCGCGGAGGATAAGGTCAACCGGGTTGTGAAATGCTCAACCTTGTCTTCATTGCGGAACTGAAAGCCCCTAAAGTTCTCCGAATGGAAGAAGGTCCCCTTGGAGCGGTAAAATTTCTGAATGATCCCTCCGGCGGCTTCCGTGCGGACGAGTTCCAGCAACCCGCCTTCAAACAGCTTGATAATATGGTA
>CAKMKL010000213.1 GCA_927443375.1 uncultured Paenibacillus sp.
CAAATGGTGTTCGACGAAGCCGGAGTTTCAGTTCCCGAGCTTTCGATTTCAGTATATTCCGAAATTCCGCTGACACGCGGTATAATAGCTGTTCAGAAGGAGTGTTATCCCTCTACGCGATAGTGGCTCTTAATCCGATGGATGACCGCAAGCTCCTCGAGATGCCGCATTACTTTATTCATACTTGCCTTGCTGGCATTATGCGTTACAATAATAATTTCCGCGTCAGGATTATTCGGATTGGCCTGCTGAACTACCGAGTCAAGACTGACATCGTACTCTGCAAACACCTGGGTAATCTTCGCCAGTACCCCCGCTTTATCATCGACATGCAGCAGCAAAAAATTCTTATAAAAAATAGCTTCATCGCTCTTAAGTTTCTTCTGTTTGTAAGGCACAATCTGCTTCAGGCCATTGACGCCAAGCTTCAGATTCTTAATTACAGCCACCAGATCGGCGACAATAGAAGTTGCTGTAGGCATGGCCCCTGCACCTGCACCGTAGAACATAGTTTCTCCAACAGCCTGCCCGTATACATAAACCGCATTAAATACCCCATTTACAGAAGCAAGCGGGTGACTGGTACGGATCATCGTCGGCTGGACGCTGATGCTGAACTCCTCATCCTCACGTTCTGCGATTCCCAGCAGCTTCATATCGTAACCAAGCCTTTTGGCAAAAGCGATATCTTCCTTGCTCACACCGGAAATCCCGCTGACACTGACATCATTCAGCTCCACATTTGTGCGGAAGCCGAGTGTACCCAGAATAGCCATTTTGCGTGCAGCATCCAGGCCCTCCACATCGGAAGTAGGATCGGATTCCGCGTATCCCAGTTCCTGCGCTTCTTTGAGCACATCATTGTAGGAGGCGCCTTCCTGACTCATTTTACTTAATATGTAATTGGTTGTACCGTTCACAATCCCCATGATCTTCATAATCTTGTCGGAGGAAAAACCTTCGATCAATGTACGGATAATCGGAATCCCGCCAGCTACACTGGCCTCATAAAATACATCACACTGCTTCTCCTGGGCCTTAGCCAAGATTTCCGATCCATGGAGTGCCATCAGGTCTTTATTGGCGGTTACAATATGTTTGCCCAGCTCCAGCGCCTCAAGAATATATTCCTTCGTTCCGGCGATGCCGCCCATCACTTCGACGATGACATCAATTTCCGGATCGCGGATGAGCTCCCAGGGATCTGTAGTGATTTTGGCGGAATCGACTTCGATATCACGCGGCTTATCGGCATTCTTAACAGCAATGCGTTCAATAATAATCGGTGAGCCCACTTGACTGCTCAGATCCTCCTGATTTCCTTCAACGATACGGACCACGCCCGCACCGACTGTTCCCAGCCCCAATAGTCCAACTTTAACCGGCTTCATTTGGTTCCTCCTAAAAGTTTTATGAAGCTATACTTCCCAGATCATTTCTACGCAATAAAACTTGCTTCGTAAGCATTCGCTTAAGTTTTATGAAGCTATACTTCCTAACCCTGGCCGATGATTACAGCCCGCTTCACACCTGAGATTCCGTTGAGTCCTTCCAGCATGTCGCCCAGCTCTTCATTCAAATGTGAAATTTCCACAGAGATTACGACATTGGCCCGTCCCTGCAGCGGAATACTCTGGTTAATCGTCAACACGTTAGCCCCATGCACAGCGACACAGCCCAGCACTTTGGACAGCATACCGGATTCATGCTCCAGATCAAGCGAAATCGTAACAATACGCTCACGCTCGAGCTGATGGATCAAATGAATGCCATCTTTGTATTTATAAAAAGCACTGCGGCTAAGTCCAACCTGTTCTACACCTTCATGTACCGTCTTGGCGTCACCCGCTTCAAGCAGCTGTTTGACCTGCATGGTCTTCAGCACGGCATCAGGCAAAATGTCCTCCCGGACCAAATAATAGCGTTCTTTCACGAACGTCCTCACCCCAAAGACTTTTGTGTTTATATAGTGGACATTATACTTGAAAGGAACTGAAAAAAGCAATACATTTTCATAGCGTGACTGCATTGGATCATCCCTCAGCTACAGCAAAACCTCCGGCAAAAAAGGGATCCGCCAACATCTGATGATCCTGAGATTCCTCCTATTTCAGCGCTGCAAGCTCCCTGTTTCGCCGCTGGAGCGTAGCGGAAATGCTCTCCGCCAG
>CAKMKL010000214.1 GCA_927443375.1 uncultured Paenibacillus sp.
CATCTGTTCCTGCGTTAGTAGCCTCTGCGTTACCAGAGCCGGCGGAGGTTCCGTCATCCAGCTCTAGCAGCAGCCGGGATGAGGTCTTGCCGTCTGTAATCTCCTGGCCATTCACAGTAATACTTGTCGCCGGAGAATAACCAGTTTTGATATATATTCCTTCGACCCCAAGTGTAAAGCTCATAGTGTCGCCTTCAGCGGTATTCCCGAAGCTGAGTTTCTCGCCTTTGGAATTCTCGCCTTTGTATACTTCAAGCCAGCTTACACCGGTAGCAGCAATCTCTACCTGCACAGCACTGCCTGAAGGAGCAGTCACTTTAAAAATCGTCGTTTTGCCCGATTTGCGGTCCTGCGTAACCGTAACCGGCAAATTAGACGGCGAAGGCATTGGTGTAGCTGTCGGAGCTACAGTAGCTGTGGCTGTCGCTTCACCCGCCACGGCACCATCCGAAGCTGTAGGTTCGCCCCCGACGATTCCGCCGCCCACCGCAGTTGGTGTCGGCTCAATCTTGGAGGGATCCTGCTGCTTATTCGTCAAATTAGCTGAATCCACCTTCTCAGGATCAGCCTTGTCCATGTTGGAAGAGGCATATAAATAAATCACTACGATAATCAACACGGGGAAAGTCCACATTAGGACTGTCGGCAGCCACTTCGCGTTCCGTTCGGTTTCAGGTCTGCGGCTGCGTTTCTGAATAACTGTCTCCATCGTTGTATCCACAGGAGCCGCCGGCACATTGCCGTGCTCCTCCATCAGCTCGTCCGGATTGACTCCGACCGCTTCCGCGTAGGTTTTAATAAATGCCCGGACATAAAAACTTCCCGGAAGCACCTTGTAATCCCCTGCTTCGATGGCTTCTAAATATTTCTTACGGATTTTCGTTACTTCCTGGACATCGTCAAGACTCATCCCTTTTTGCAGACGTGCCTCCTTCAAATGCCGGCCCAGTTCCGACATACCATCACCTCCTGAATGTTTGGTCTTCCTTGATGAGCTTCGTACAAAACTCACCCGGGAAGCACATGCTTAGTTTTTGAAGTTATAGATCATCACTGTAGCTCGTTGTAAACGAGTCGTACAATATCTCTTCTGCAGGGTTGTTGCGCAGCTCGATAATAATATCGAAGTCGTCAAAGGTATACTCGGATTCCCGTACAAAAATATCCGGATGCTCAATCACCTTCGTGCTCGGCATACCCATAACTTGCTGCAGCAGATTATAATGCTTCTCGTTAGAGCGGATTGTGCTTACAATCCCGTCAATAATGAAGACATTATGCGGATTCATTTCATCCTCAGCCAGCTGGCTGCGCACGGTTTGCCGCAAAAGTGTTGATGATACAAACGTCCAGCGCTTCTGAGCGCAGACACTGCCGGCTATTATAGATTCCGTTTTACCTACACGCGGCATGCCCCTTAGTCCTATAACCTGATTGCCTTCCCTTTTAAACAATTCACCGAGGAAGTCCACGAGCAGCCCCAGCTCATCCCGGGTAAAGCGGAATGTCTTACGGTCATCCGAATCCCGGTCAATATATCGTCCATGACGGACGGCCAGCTTATCCACAAGCCGTGGAGAACGCAGTGCCGTAACCGTAATATTATCCACTTTTTTGAGCATTTCACCCATCAGCATAATTTTTTCGTCATCGCTTGTTTCAAGCAGCATTCCGCGGGTTTTGCCTTCCACGCCGTTAATGGTCAGGATATTGACTTCCAGCATTCCGAGCATCGATGCGATATCTCCAAGCAGACCGGGTCTGTTCTTATGTATCTTGTACTCCATATACCACTGTTTATATTCCACTGATTTGCACCTCATAGATTCCTTTTCCCTATAGACTTTGCTACAACACAAATGAAAACGGCTATGCCGTCCATAAATGTACGGTATCGTCACGGGTCATGTTAATGATATATAAAATGAAAATGAAAGGCAAGGTCACTGCTGTAATAATTGCAGAAAAGCTCCCGCGAGGGGAGCTTGTTCCGCATGCCTATGCGTTTTTCTTCGCCAGCTTGACCATGAGTCCAGCAATGGTGTGCTTCTCATCGTCCGTACCGACATCCCACAGCTCTTTGATCGCACGGTTAGAGTAGTTGCCCGGATCGACTTTTTTGTCGAGGAATTCCCCGATTTCAAAAGCCAGCTTGGTGATGGTTTCATCGCTCATCCCCATTTTTTCAGCCTGAATGACCCGTTCACCCAAAAAGCTCTTCCATGTATCAAAGTTCTTCACTACGGTTTCTGTTGACATCTTAAATCCTCCTTCATGTTTACGGTCCGCCCGCCTGATTCAGGTGACAGCCGCCTTACGTGATGATTTAAAAGCAACAGTATTAATATGTCTCGTACGTATTCTTCTTATGCTGGAGCATTTCTCCAAACCGGGCCGGGTATTATGTAATCCAGCCGCCGTTCGGACTAATTACCTGTCCCGTGATATAGCCGGATTCCGGAAGGGCAAGAAAATAAACAAGCGAAGCCACTTCCTCCGGTGAAGCCAGACGCCCCGCAGGGATTTCGTCCTCCAGCATCCGCAGCTCGTCTTCCTGCAGATTGTTTAGCATAGCTGTGTTGACTGCTCCGGGAGCCACAGCATTCACCGTTACCCCTGAAGGAGCCAGCTCCTTAGCCAGCGCCTTCGTAAAAGCATTCACACCGCCCTTGCTGGCGGAATAAGCCACCTCACAGGATGCGCCGGAAATCCCCCAGACAGAGGATACATTGATAATCCGGCCGTACCGCTGGGAAATCATGTAGGGCATAAAGATCTGGCTGCACAAAAAAGTGCCCTTTAAGTTGACCGCCATAACCTCGTCCCATTCTTCCTCGGTCACATCAGCAAGCATGCCATAATGCGCCTTTCCGGCATTGTTGACCAGAATATCCGGAAGCATGCCGCTGCTTTCCAGCCTTTCAGCCATACGCAAAAGCTGGCTGCGGTCTTTCATGTCCGCAGCCACTGTCATTACCTTGGCTCCCAGCGCCATACAGCGCCGGGCTACATCATTTGCCGCTTCATGCGAATGCATATAATGAATGACAATGTTCATCCCGACAGAAGCAAAGCGTTCAGCGATTGCCCCGCCGATTCCCCCGCTGCCCCCTGTAATGAGCACTGTCATTTCCCCTATAGGTTTACTGCTCTCTCCCGGTAAGGCCATTAAGGACTCACCACAAGCGACACGGCAAGCTGTTCCCAGTCCACATGGTCATGCAGGCGGGTATTAACCTCATCCAGCGTAATGGATTCATAGATTGGAAGCACTTCGAACAGGTCACCCCCGCGGAACTGGTAACGTGTGAATTCATGGGCAATACTCTCCGGTGAATTCAGCATCCGCAGATAACCGCCGATTTTCTTTTTGCGTGCCCGTTCAAAATCCTTCTCTGCAAATCCGGATTCAAGCACTGCATTGATTTCTTCTTTGATCCGCTCCAGGAGCAGACCCGGGTCTTTGGTATCTCCGCCAATCGCTGAGAAGGCATATT
>CAKMKL010000215.1 GCA_927443375.1 uncultured Paenibacillus sp.
TAGACTTTCTTGGAGAATATACAAAGGGGACTTCCTCCTCTTGAGTGTTTTGGTGTCGTTACCAAAAAACTTCTCCAAGTTGGGGTGAAGTCCTTTTTTATGCTCGAAAAACCGTTGTGTACCAAGGGCTAAGATTAATGCAAAATGCTCATATACAAAAAAAGCGGAGGCACAAAAGTTTTGTATCCCCCGCTTGTCCATCCTTTTAAAAACAGACGATTAGTAGCTGCTCTGGCTCTGCTCGCCCTTGGCAATGGCTACGCCGCCGCTCGTACCGATCCGGGTTGCCCCCGCTCCGATCATGATCAGCGCATCCTCGCTGCTGCGTACACCGCCGGAGGCTTTGACACCGATATCAGGACCCACTGTTGCCCGCATCAGCGCGATATCTTCCTTCGTAGCGCCTCCGGTGGAGAATCCGGTCGAAGTCTTCACAAAGTCTGCCCCGGCTTCTACCGCAAGCTTGCAGGCGCGGACCTTCTCTTCCTCGCTCAACAGGCAAGTCTCAATAATCACCTTGGTCAGCGCTTTGCCTCGGGCTGCATCCACAACAGCAGCGATATCGCGTTTAACCAGTTCATTGTCACCGTCTTTCAATGCGCCGATGTTGATAACCATATCCACTTCGCCTGCACCGTTTGCGATTGCGTTGGTGGTTTCAAAGGCTTTGGTTTCCGGCGTGGATGCTCCCAGCGGGAAGCCGATAACAGTACATACTTTTACTTCAGGTGTATCCTTCAGCACTTCATGGGCCACTGCGACCCATGCCGGGTTAACGCACACGGAAGCAAATTTATAAGTTTTGGCCTCTTCTGCCAGCTTGATGATATCTTCCTTGCGTGCGTCCGCTTTTAGCAGCGTATGATCAATGATCCCGGATATTGTGTTTTCACTCATTATTAATTCCTCCATGGTTGTAGATGTTCTCATTCCTTGTAATCATACCAATAGTGGACTGCTTTGGAAAGCAGAAGGGGGATGCTTCAGCATACCTACGGACAATGTGTACAAGCGTAAGGAAAAATGTCAGAAGATGCCGGACGTTTTTATTGAGGAATATTATGAGGCAAAAAGAGTGCAAAAGAGCTCTGCTCCCCATTAGAAGCACAGCTCATTTATAAACGCCTTTTATAAGGTGAAGCTAAATTCCAATTTCCCTAAGGCCTCAGCCAGCAGGCTTGCAAAATCAGCATCGGAATGTTCTGCGTAGTAAAGCATCACTGAAATGTTCACCCCGATTACCGCACCGGCAAATGTGCGTACATCCGGATCATCCGGCTTACGTCCGATCCGTTCAGCTACAATCTCCGCAAACAACTGCATGGTTCCGGTCAAACTGTTCAAGGTCGCCCCGCGAAGCTCAGGAACGGCCATAATTAACCGGTTCCGATTGCGCATAGTCTCCAGTTCAGCATCCGACAGCTCATTTGTCCCCGAAATGATTGCATTGCGCAAAGCCTGAAGCGGGCTTAGCTCTGCAGGTTGTTTCTCAAAGGAAGCAATAAGAAGGGGATCATAATTATCCTTAATCACAACCTCTTCTTTGGAGGCAAAGTAGCGAAAAAAGGTGCTGGGGGATATTTCAGCAGCTTCGGCGATTTGTTCCACTGTTGTCTCATGATACCCCAGCTCATTAAAGAGCCGAAGGGCATGCATTTGGATTGAAGCCATAGTTTTAGCTTTCTTACGTTCCCGCAGACCCAACTTATGCTTAGTATCCTCAGACACCTCTACCCACTCCCCAAACCGATAAAATACATTCTTTATAGTACTGTATTTCATTTGAATGTTAGTGTCAATTTCAGCAAAGTGTCTTGTTCTACAGCGGTACATTCATTAATTACGTGTCCTCATAAATCCAAATGCCATTACAATCCCTGCTAATACTACACCTCCGCACACCCATAGCGTAGTCCCCATTGCCTGAACAAAAGAATACTGTACCGTATTCAATAATGCAGACGAGCCTATTTGATGTGCCGCAGATACGCCACCCGAGACACTGTGTGTTGCCAATTCCGCTGCCTGCGCCGAGATTTCGTTTAAATCCAAATGATTGCGGTAGCCTGTACTCAGCACCGAGCCGAGGATGGCAACGCCCATCGTTCCTCCAACTTGCCGGAGGGCCATGAGAAGCGCCGAACCTACACCACTGCTCTTTTCGGTAAGTGCAGACATTCCCTCATCCATCGCCGCCGGAAGCGCAAAACCGATACCTAGCCCGGCAAGTGTTAACCAGATCGCTGCAAGGACATAGCTGCTGTCCAGCCCCGTATTGGCTCCAATGCCTACTCCAGCTCCCAACACCGAGAACCCCATTATAATTGTAATTCTGCTTCCAAAACGTGACTGGAGCTTATCTGCAAATTGAGACCCGATCAAAAGACCGCCTACGAGCGGAAGAATCCGCAGCCCGGCACCCAGTGCATCCACCTCCTTGACCCCCTGAAAATATTGCGGCATTACAAATAACACCCCATACATCGCAAAAGAAACTATAGTTGCCATAATCGTGCCCCAGGTAAAGCTGAGAGAACGGAACAGGGCAGGGTCTACAAACGGGGCACGAGCTTTCCGCTCACAATTGATGAACAGGACAAGCAGAAATATTCCGGCAGTAATGGCTATAATCGGGCCGGCACTCCACCAGCTCTTCTCCCCCACTTCAATAACACCATAAGTAACACTTACCAATCCAAGAATGGACGTCGTCATACCGGTTAGATCCAGTGTCTTGCCTACCTCACCCCGTGATTCCGGAAGAAGTATCGTGACTGCCGTAATTGCAATGAGAACAAGCGGGATGTTTATCAGGAACACAGAGCCCCACCAGAAATTGTCCAGCAGCCAGCCGCCTATAATGGGACCAAGCGGGATTCCGAAGGCATTGGCCGTCATCCAGACCGCAATGGCCTTCGGACGCTCCTGTTCGGAGAACAAGACCGGATTATACGCATCAGCAAACCATTGAAGTTGACCGTTCGTTGCACTGAGCTCTGTAGCCAATACCGGTAAAGCAAGATTTA
>CAKMKL010000216.1 GCA_927443375.1 uncultured Paenibacillus sp.
GTACAAACGCAGAATCATGAACGCGGCGACACTGGAATCGCAGGGCTTCACTTCCCCATTCTCTATCGCCGTCTCAATCTGCTGTCTCAGGAAATCCAGCGCATAATCCTCCATCCGCTTGACCCCTTCCAGGGCCTGAACAGTTCCAATGTCACGTACCTCCTGCGCCAACTTAACGAACAGCTCATGATCAGAGCGGAACTCCAGGATCGAATCAAGCAAATTAAACAGCTTATGAATAAAGGTGTCATCTTCGGTGGCAATGCGGTTCATTACAGAAGTTAATTCCTGCGAAGCTTTAATCAGAATCTCCTCAAACAGGTCTTCCTTGGTTTTGAAGAATGTATAGATCGTGCCTTTGCCGACATTCGCGATTTTGGATACCTGCTCCATTGTCGTTGCTTTATAGCCGAATTGCACAAAGGATTTTGAAGCCGCCTGCAGGATCAACGACTTACGGTCGATAGACATAGATAAAACTCCTTTCCTCCTAAAGCACCAACAATTGACTAGAATTAAATTCCGGTCAACCAGTCATAAAACAATTTATCATGACCGCTTGAAGAAGACAACTCTTTATTTTGAGCAGAACGGTTGCAGATTGCCTATGCCTATTGTTGTTATGCGCAAAATGTCATGAAATTAGTATCCATTGCTATTCTATCTGGGGTATGATAAGAAGGATGTGATCAAGAAACTACTTTATGGATGGTGGAATATGTTTAAAAACAAGAAATCGGCGCTTATCCTGGCCGCTCTGGTTATTGTCATCGTTGCAGCTGTCGGCATCTGGCTGGCGATTGACAAAGGAGACAACAGCAGTAATACGGCTGCGAATGAGAACAACGGAGGCGCAACCGTTTCAGAAGAAGGCGGAACCAAGGCCCTGTCGCAGACTTTTTATATCTATGATACCGTCGTTAACATCAAAGTGTTCGGCGATAACGCAACTCAGCAAAATATGGATGATATTCAGCAGATGCTGGAACGTATGGATACTGAATTCAGCCGCACTAAAGAAGAAGGTGAGCTGTATGCCGTTAATCAGGCAGCCGGCAAGGAAGCCGTTGCTGTATCCGACGAAACCCTGGATGTGGTCAAACAATCCCTTAACTATGCCGAGGAAATGGACGGGCTGTTTGATCCGACGATCGGGCCGCTGGTGGATCTGTGGGCTATCGGCGAAGGCGGAGAACATGTGCCAGACCAGGCGGACATCGATAGAGCCAAGAGCCTGATCAATTATAAGGATGTTATTATTGATGAGGCAGCGAAGACGGTCAAGCTCGCCAAAGAAGGCATGGTGCTGGATATGGGCGGGATCGGCAAAGGTTATGCCGCTGACCGGATTGCTGAATATTTGAAGGAGCAGGGCCTGGACAGTGCGATGATTAATCTCGGCGGCAGCAGCATTATTGCACTCGGGAACAAGCCAAACGGCTCTCCCTGGAATATCGGCCTGCAGGACCCAGACCAGAGCCGTGGCTCACAGCTGGGGACGATCAAAATCTCGGATGAGGTCATCGATGCTTCCGGAGTATATGAGCGCTTCTTCATGCAGGACGGCGTCCGTTACCATCATATTCTTGACCCGCGTACCGGCTTCCCGTCCCAGAACGGGCTGAAGAGCATCACCATTATGAGCCCGAACGCGACGGATGCGGATGCTTTATCTACCGGCGTATTCCTGATGGGCCTGGAAGAGGGGATGAACTATCTTGAATCCCTGCCGGAAAAAATAGATGCGTTCTTCATCACTGATGACAACAAAATCTACGCTACTTCAGGCCTCAAAGAGAGACTTAACCTGACGGATTCTACGTATAGCTTCGCCAATTAGATAGAATGGCCCATAATGGGCAACAAAAAGCGGCAGAGCTGAGGCTCCGCCGCTTTTGCTTTTGTATATTCTGCTGGAAGCTCACCTCAGATCAGAGGAAGCTCACTAAATTCCTTGTAGTTCGTAAACGTATAGCTTGGAACATGCTCAGTGCGGGGCTCTCTGCTGCGGGGATTGTACCAGCATACCTTCCAGCCCGCCGACAGTGCGCCGACCACATCATTATCCCAGGTATCACCGACATACAGCGAGTTGTCAGCGGTTGTCCCTGTTACCCGGTTAACATGCTCGAAGATCGCCGGGTCCGGCTTCGCCAGACCGACGGCATCCGAGATGAAGATCATCTCCTGCGGAATCAGCTTGTCGATGCCAAGTCCGCGAAGCTTGTTCATCTGATGCTCCTCCGGCCCGTTCGTAATGATACCAACCTTGTGTCCCAAGGCAATGAACCGCCGCAGCTGCGCTTCCACCCCGTCAATCATTTCTATTGTATACTGCCGGCCTATATATGCTGCCTGGACCTGTTCCGCCTGCCCGCGGTTAAGCTTAAGCCCATATTCGGCAAAAGCCAGCTCCAGCCGCAGCACCCGGGTCTCCTCCAGCTCAAGCTCGCCCTGCAGATACTTCGGCCAGAGCAAATCGCTATGATGCCTTACAATATAAAATAAATCTGCGTAATTAAGTCCGCTCTCATCCGGTGCCAGCACCTCGCGCACCGCTTCACGGAACGGTACCAAATGATCGTACAGCGTATCATCCAGATCAAAAAACACTCCCAGTTTATTGCTGTTATCCACTTTAACGCCCCTTACTGTATCTTTCATTTAAAAAACAGATCATAAGTATAAAAATCATGATCCCGGACATACCCTTGCGCTTCATACAGACGCTGTGCGGATAGGTTATCAGTCATGGTCGTCAACGTCAGACCTTTAGTGCCTGTGTTCAGGGCAAAATCCCGCACACCTTCCAGCAGCATCGTGCCAATCCCCCGCCCGCGCAGCTGTCCTGCAACGAACAGGTCATTCAGCACCCATAGCCGCTGCAGCGTCAATGAAGAGAAAGACGGATAGAGCTGGGCCAAGCCACCGGCATTCCTGCTACTGCCTTCACCCGTCACCGCCATGAAAATGACCGATTCCCCTGTTTCTAATCGCTGCTGCAGAAAATGTAAAGCCCCCGGCAGACCCGGTTCCTGTCCATAATATACCCGGTATTCATTAAACAGCGGGGCAATAAGCTCCGCATCCTGAAGTAGCGCACGTTCTAAACGATAGGATATCATGCCTGTTCCCTCTTTTCGTCAAATGGCTGTTTACGTATATTGTAAAATAGCCGCCTAAGTACTGACCATGGAGAGAATGATGTTTCATTTGGACAAAAGCTCTCAGCCAGGCTACTCCTTGGAGTCGTAGAAGACATGACGGGCATTGATTTTGCCGTCCTCAATATCCAGCAGTCCGAACGAATACTGCTTCTCGCGCCGTTTGTCGGTAGGCGAACCGGGATTGAACAGCAGAATGCCGTTTTCCCTGCGCAGCAGCGGCTGATGCGAATGGCCGAACAGAATGCAGTCCACCTCTTCGCCTTCAAAAGCAAGCAGCGCGTTCCCGTCCGTCCCTTTGCGGGAATATGGGGCATGACCGTGGATCAACCCGATACGCATACCCTCAAGGGTAACAATCTTTCGCTCCCCGAACCGCTGGATAATCTCCGCACCGTCATTATTGCCGGCAATTCCCTCAACCGGCGCAAGCTCGGCCAACAGATCATAGATCTCCATGGCCACCCAGTCCCCCAGATGCAGAATCTGATTCACCTGACGGAATTCCTTCACAAGTGCCTGCGGCAGTGACTTGGCCGACCGCGGCAAATGGGTATCCGATACAACTCCTATTCTCACCCTTATTCAGCTCCTAATCTGCATATTCTCGTTCATCTATCACCATAGGCGAATGCATATTTTCAGATAATTGTACGATTTGCAGGGGATAGAAGCAAGTAATACGGTCTGATTGCACGATCGTTACGGGATCAGTCCCTCCAGTTCCACAGCCGAACCTCACCGATCCTGATATTGCTGACCCAGGAATCTTCCTGCAGCTTCAGCAGCTCTTTAACCGGACCTGTAATCACAACACCATACAGATGAATACCATGTTCCTCCACATAACTTAAGGATTCTTCCACTTTTAAAAATGGGGCAGCGTTACGTGTAATCGTTTTGTACTTTTGCAGCAGTTGCAGCGTTTCAATGAAATTCTGCTCCCGGAGTTCGGCGCTTCCGTAGGATTCGACTGAAGGGGAACTTGAAGTGCTTGATGTTACTTTGCCGAACCAGCCCCATTTCTCTGAGGAATTCTCCCTAACCGTCATATCTTCGGCATGCCAGAGCGGCTGGTATGGAAATCCTAGGGTACTGAAGGAACGTTCATCGGCAGCCAGGCCTCCGTCCACTGCAAACCAGACTGGCAATACATTCAGCAGCTCAAGCTTCTTCAGCAGTTCGTCCGTGCTGTATAGCCGGTCTAAGGAAAGGTAAGCCTCGGCCACTGTGCCTTCCGGGAGCATCTCCAGCCGCTCCCACTCCTGGGCGTCACTGCGCTGTCCGCCAGTACTCTGTGCTGCCTGCGGGTGGTAAAAAATAAAACTCCCCGTATTTCCGCTTTGCTGATCTGTCCAGCTGTAATTGCCTATACCGCCCAGTCCCAGCAGAAATTTACTGGAGTAGCTTCCAACGTCCACCTGTTCACTTCCGATTTGCTTCATCAGCCTACCCGAATACTCCATTCTGAAAAAAAACTTCCCGTTTGCATTCAGATTCAAGCTTATATTGGGACGTGAGACGGCAACCGCCGAAATAAGAACATCTCTATACCTGTCTACCCGGTCTCCACTATTGTAGAATACTGCAGTAATGATGGTGCTGATGACTGTAAAGGCCAGAACAAACGCCAGCACCGTAAAGGTATTTGCAAACCGAGCCTTCCATTTGCCCCGGCGGATGATTCTTTTTTCGATAAATCGCTGAGGGGTCTGCTGAACCTCCTGCTCCATCAGTTCATCCAGATACACCTGATAGGCCTCCAGCTTCTCCAGCTCACGCTCCACTTCGGCCCGTTCATCCTCCGGCAGGCTGCCCTCGCTGTATTTGCGAAGCTGTTCCTTGAAATCCTCACTCATGACCGTTCCTCCTCTGCTCCGCCTCCCGCAGCTTTTGCCTGGCGCGGAAGATCAGTATTTTATATTTGGACAGGCCTACATCCATGATGTTTGCTGCCTCCTGGTAAGACAATCCGTGAAAATCATGCAGCAGCAGCGCATGCCGCTGGGCCTCGGGCAGTCCCTCTACCGATAGTGCTATTTCTTCCATCTGTTCCTGCCTCAGCAGCACATCTTCGGTGGTTTCCGGATGAGGAAGTGCCTTGAAATAATCCGCTTCTATGATAATGCTGCGGCGCGCTTTCCGCGTGTGATCAATAAAAGCATTGTAAGCTACCCGGAACAGCCAGGGTTTGATTTTCTCTTCCCGGCAATCCTCCAAATATAAATACGCACGGTAAAAGGTCTCCTGCGTTAACTCTTCGGCGAGGTGGTGGTTACGGCACAGGGAACGTAAGTACCGGTAAATATCGTACACATAGCTCTGGTAATAAACATCCAGTGAATTTTGCTTCATTCCCTCCCCCCTCACTCTAATCACGGTTCAGCAGGCCAAAAGTTACAGATTATTCTAGTCCTGCATATGTAAATGATGCTATCCTGCAACATTTAAATAGCCATGCAATCCGCTGAACACTCCGGCGGTCTGCATGGCTTCGTAATTATATTATCAATAAAATCCGATCGTGGACGAGGCATCCCGCATCCATTCCCGCTTGCGCCCCTTATCCAGCTCGCCGCGCATCCCGCGGACCAGCTGCTCCACATTGGCGGTGCCGTTCTCATGCCACTCCAGCGCGGCACTGACATAGAGCTCGCCAAGCTGGGTCAGTGAGAAATCCGAGGTCAGGCGTGCCGCCAGGGCAACCCCCTCCTCACCGGCAAAAGCCGAGAAGCCGCGCAGCTGCAGATACTCCAGCCGCAGCTCCTCGCCTGGCATCCTGATCTCGTAGGCCCGGTCGAAGCGCCCGGCGCGGTTCATGAGGCCCGGATCTATTTTCTCCGGATAATTGGTGGTGCCGATCAGGAAAATCCCTTCCTTGGAGGTGGCTCCGTCCAGTGTATTCAGGAAAAAGGAGCGGACCTCCTGCGGCATGGAGTCAATATCCTCAATTACCAGCACCATCGGCGCAAGCCGGGCTGCGGCCTCAAACACCTCATTTACCGATTCACTGCTGGTATATTCCGTAATCTGCCAGTACACTACAGGGCCGGGCACGCTTCCGGCAATGGATTTGACGAGCGTTGTTTTACCGTTTCCGGGGTGGCCGTAGAGCAGAATTCCCCGCTTATAAGGAATATCATATTTGACGTAAAAACTGCGGTCTGCGTCAAAAAACTGGTCGAGCGAGCGGTAGATTTCTTTTTTGATAGCAGCATCCAGTACGACATCATCCCGTCCTACCGAACGGGTAATCGGCTCGTCTTCACGGAACATACCGTTTCGTCTGTCGGTAAACACCGTCACCTTATTGATGTTCTGCTCCCGCTGCCGTTTGCGCACATTGCTTAGGAACACCTGCAGCTGAGCGTCCGATGCAGCAAAGACAAAATCCTGAAAATTTATGCCGTTCTCCTGAAACACTGGCACCCGGGCGAGCGCTACCCCCATGGCCGGATAAGCCAGCACATTGTTGCGGACCGACAGGTGGATATTGTATTCCGGCTGCTCCTTGTCATCATCGTAGATAAAGGTCCGGTCCTCCAGACGGTCAAAGATCCGCGCCACATGCTCCACCTCGGGATTGCCGGACTGCACATCATCCAGCAGCAGCTTCCAATATTCACTGTTCGGATCATCACTGGCATACAGCTCATAGCGGACACCATAGCGGGTATAGAGCGCTTCAAGGATACCGTCAACGAGACGTGCATAAACGTCGTACCCCTTGATCAGGCCATTGGTGGCTTCATCGTATTCATAAATTACAGCCTGCTTTCTGTACTCCTGCTCCATCCTATTTCATCCCCTTTATCGCTGCGAGCGGCTTGCATTTGGCCACAACAGCTGCCAGGCCGGCGCCCGTAACGCTTTCTATGATCTCATCTACATTCTTATAGGCCTGGGGAGATTCGTCAATAATAGATTCCAGAGAATGCTGGTTCACCACAATCTCATCTTCTCTGCCTACCTTCAGCGACTGTGAAAATTCATGGACCGACACTAGGCGTTTAGTCGCTGTGCGTGAACGGATACGGCCCGCTCCATGGTAGATGGAGCA
>CAKMKL010000217.1 GCA_927443375.1 uncultured Paenibacillus sp.
ATATGATGGCCTCGGGCCTGGTCGAATTTCCCGGCGGTGTGAGCCTGATCTTCGATTGCGGCATGTGGGCCTATAACCGCCAGCTGCTGGAAGTCCTCGGCACAGAAGGGCGGATTGAGATTCCCATGCCGTTCAATGCCAGATTCGAAGACGCCGGGTTCTTCGTGCATACTGGTGAAGAAATGAGCCGTTTTGCGGCTACCGGAGCCAACCCGTATGTCCGCCAGGCCGATGATTTTGCCGCTGCCGTCTTCGGGGACAAGCCTCTTGTTGCCGGTGATGATCCGGTGCAGAGTATGAAATTGATTGAAGCCTGTCTTGAATCTGCCCGGCGGCGCGAGCGGATCAGCCTGATATAAGATTTTGTACCTGAAAAACCTCCGTCTCCGCTTGCACTTGCGGGTATGGAGGTTTTTTGTATTCTGCCTTATAAGGTATAAAACCTAATAGATATATAGAGTTAAATTTTGATAATATAGTAATACTATTGAAGAAATTTCTATAAAGTTTCCTATTACAGATTCTGAGAGGAGATTCTCTAATGAGCTTTGCGGAAGAACCGGTGATTTCGATTTCCGGCCTATGGATGAACTACAGTGACAGGATGGTGCTGCGGGGCATTGATCTTGCGGTCTACCCCGGACAAATTATCGGTTATATCGGTCCCAACGGGGCAGGCAAAAGTACAACCGTCAAAATTATGCTCGGCCTGGTAGAAGGGTACACCGGCACAGTGAGTATTTTTGGCAGGGATATCGCAGACGGTGATGCTGCTTACAAAAAACGGATCGGTTACGTCCCTGAAGTTGCCGAGCTTTACGACAGCCTGACCGCCAGAGAGTATCTGACCTTTATCGGCGAACTCTACGGAATGAACCGGGCTGAGGCAGATGCCAAGGCGGAGAAGCTGATGGGACTGCTGAACCTGGAACGGGCATACGATATGCGGATCGCCTCCTTTTCCAAGGGGATGAAGCAGAAGGTGCTGCTGATCTCCAGTATGCTGCATGATCCTGATATTTTGTTTCTGGACGAACCGCTGAGCGGGTTGGATGCCAACAGTGTAATGATCGTTAAGGAGATTTTTGCATCACTTGCTGCAAGAGGCAAAACGATCTTTTACTCCTCGCATATTATGGATGTCGTTGAGAAGATCAGCAGCCGGATTATACTGATTGACGGCGGGGATATTGTGGCGGACGGAAGTTTTGCTGAGCTCAAGGAACGGAGTAAGGAAGGGTCCCTTGAAGGGATTTTCAATGAACTGACCGGATTTGATAAATACCGGGATATTGCCGGTGAGTTTGTTGCGGTCATCGGAGAAGGTGCCCGGCATGAATGACTTTTTCGTGCTGAAACTGCTGGACCGGCTGCAGGGCGGCTTTCGGAGAATGGGAGTCGACTACCCGGTACTACGCAGTATTCTCCAGCTTAAACTGACGATGGACGGCAGGCGGACACCGACTGTGCTTGCAGGGGGGAAGGAGAGTAAGCAGAATACGGACGGATCTCCTTTTCGGATACAGTGGATCTATTTGCTGCTCGGGCTGGTGCTGATCGCCTTTGTGGTGCCGGAGGGTAATTATCTATTTTCAATGAGCATCGCCTTCGGGATTGCAATGTTTATGATATCCACTACGCTAATCTCGGATTTCTCGTCGGTCATGCTGGATTTGCGGGATAAAAATATCCTGTTTGTAAGACCGGTGAACCGCCGGACATTAAATATGGCCAAAAGCTTACATATCTTGATCTATCTGTTTACGTTAACGCTGACCATCATGGGGCCTTCGCTCTTAGTCTCCTTGTTCAGGCAGGGGGTGTCCTTTTTTCTCATCTATGCCGCGGAAATCATCCTGATGGACTGCCTGATACTGGTGTTTACGGGCCTCATTTATCTGCTGATTCTACGGGTATTTGACGGGGAAAAGCTGAAGGACATCATTAATTATGTACAGATCATTCTGTCCATCGGGATTACGGTGGGTTACCAGCTGATCTCCCGGCTGTTCAATATGGCGGATCTCAGCATTTCCTTTAAGCCGGCCTGGTGGCAATATTTCCTGGCACCTGTCTGGTTTGCGTCCCCGTTCGAACGTCTGCTGGGCGAGACCCGTTCAGCCAACCTCACGGTGATGGCGGTTCTGGCGCTTGTGGTTCCGGTACTGCTGCTTGCGGTTTACATTAAGCTGATGCCGATGTTTGAGCGGAGTCTGCAGAAGCTGGCGGAACAGGGAGTTGGCGGAAAAGACAGCGGGCGCCTGCCGCGGCGGTTGTCAGAAATCTTCTGCCGGAGTAAGGAGGAGGCCATGTTCTTCCGCTTCACCTGGTCGATGATGCGTAATGAGCGGGATTTCAAGCTTAAGGTATATCCCACCTTCGGGCTGTCCCTGATTCTGCCGTTTATCTTCATCTTTAACTCGCTGAGCAGCGGGAATATGGATGCCGTCCGCAACTCCAGAGCCTTTTTGTTCATCTATTTCAGTGCCCTGCTGATGATGACCGCTGTGCAAATGCTGCGATATTCTACAAGCTACAAAGCCGCCTGGATTTATAAGGCTATTCCTATACGTGAGACGGCTCCGGTCTACCGCGGCATGCTTAAGGCTGCTGTTCTCCGTCTGCTGCTGCCGCTTTTTGTTATAGAGTCAGCAATATTCCTGTGGCTGTTCGGAGTACGGCTGGTGCCGCATCTGATTATTGTGCTGCTCTCCCTGCTTGTGTACTCCGTACTGTGCTTCCGCCTTTTGCCGCAGTCACTTCCTTTCTCGGAAAAGTACAGTGCGGCCAGACAGAAAGATTTTACAGGGAGCGCGTTTTTGCAGCTGTTTATATTGATACTTTTTGCAGGACTGCATTATCTGGTCACCCTGATACCGTTCGGAATATACATCTATGCTCCAATTCTGGTGGTCGCCAACTGGTGGATCTGGAGTGTTTCTTTCTCGGATGCAGCTTCGGAGCCGCGGCAGACTCCTACCTTGCGCTTGTAGTCCCTGGACAAATATGGACAATTATTGCCTACGGCAAAAAAAGGGTCAAAGTTCCAGTATTTACTTAGACAGTATAGCAAATACAAGGTAGAATACAGCTAAAGTCACTTCTTATGGAACTCTATAATCTTTCTACACTCTTCCATTTATCTGATATTCGTAAATAGGTTTTTATACTTGAGAATGAGCTGCAGCGATAATGATAATATAACCGGTGAAGAGGTCAACTATGGATCAGATGGGAACCCACTATAACACATGGATTGTTTTACTATCTTTTGCACTTGCTGTAATAGCGGCTTATTCAGCGCTTAACCTGATTTCCCAGGTTTCCCATTCCAACCGTAAAATCCGCAGGTTCTGGCTTGCATTGGGTGCAGTTGTGCTTGGGGCCGGGCTTTGGGCGATGCACTATGCCGGCATTTCCTCTATGGAGACAGAAAGCAACTTCCATTATGATCCAGTTGCCCAAGGTATCTCCGTAATCGTCACCCTGCTGGCATCTTATGTCGGTATATTTTTATTCAGGAAATTCAGGGGACAGGGGAATTTTAATTTCTGGAAGCTTGGCTCCGCATTATTCATCGGATTCGCTGTTACAGGCATGCATTTTATCAGTCTAAGAGCGAGCAGTTTGGAGCTTGACAGCTGGCTTGGAACAAAGCCGGTTGCCATGGAGAATGTTATCCTGCTGACCGGAGTTTCACTGGTTGCCCTGTTTATGCTTGCCATCTCCGGAGGGGCTGTTTTCCTCGATCGTCATGTGCTGGAAATTATGGCCTATAATGATCCGCTGACGGAGTTGCCGAACCGGCATGGCCTGGAGCGTTATTTCAAGGATGAGTTTTTCGGGGTGAATTCAGGTGCGGTGTTTTTTGTGGATCTGGATCGCTTTAAGTCGATTAATGATACGCTCGGACATGATGTCGGTGATTTGCTGCTGCAGGAGGTCGCAGACCGGTTAAGAAAATGTGTCTCCCTGAAAGGCAAGGTCTTCCGGCTTGGCGGCGACGAATTTCTGATTGCTCTGCCCGATTGCGGGATAGACGATGCCCAGGAGGCGGCACAGCATATTCTGCTGGAGATTAAGAAATCCTACAGCGTCGAGGGCAACGAGCTGTATGTGACGGCAAGCATCGGGATCAGCATGGCTCCGGTGCATGGCACGGACCGTTCTGCGCTTATGAAAGCCGCTGACACGGCACTGTACACCTCCAAAGACTCCGGCAAGAATAAATTCAGCGTATTCGACCAGGAGATGAACCGTCATCAGGTCCGGCGGATGTCACTTGAGAAGGATCTGCGCAGGGCACTCGCCCGTTCTGAATTTATGGTAGTCTACCAGCCTAAGTGGGATTCACTCATGAATGTCACTGTCGGTCTTGAGGCACTGCTGCGCTGGAGACATCCGGAGCATGGAATTATATCGCCGGCGGAATTCATTCCGATTGCCGAGGAGACGGGACTGATCGTGCCGATCACTTACTGGATGCTGCACGAAGTATGCGGCCAGAATATGCTGTGGCACCGGGCAGAGGTAGCGAACGTGCCTGTATCCATCAACATGTCGGCGCGGATGTTTGAGGGCGGCAGCCTGTATGATGTAGTGGAAGAGGCACTCATCCGCTCGGGGCTGGAGCCGCATTTCCTGGAGCTGGAGATCACCGAATCGATCGCCATGAACAATATGGAAGAGACGGTTGCCCAGCTCTCCAAACTCCGGACCCTTGGGGTACGGGTCTCGCTGGATGACTTTGGTACCGGCTTCTCGTCACTCGGCAATCTGGATGAGATTCCGGTTAATACGCTGAAGATTGACCAGGTCTTCATCCGCAAGAGCAAGATGCACTCCAAAAAAGCGATCATCAGCAATATTATCGCCATAGCCAGCAACCTCAATATGGAGGTGGTGGCCGAGGGCGTGGAGACACCGGAGCAGATCGAGCTGCTGCAGTCATTGGGCTGCCGGGTCATGCAGGGCTTCTACTACGGCCGTCCGATGCCGGTGAATGAGCTGGGCCAGTGGTTTATTGAGAACACGGCTTAGAACACACTATTAATATTCCTGTTTTTGTCTTTGGACATTAGTATAAGGGACAGCTTGAGGGCTCATTCACCTCCAAGCTGTCCCTTTAATCTTTAATCTCAGATCAAAAAAGCAGCCAAGTCCGATTACAGGACTTGCTGCTTTTTAGTTCCCCCCTATTTAAAAAGGGGGATGCTTTATAAAGCTTATACTAAAAAATCATAGGTGGTAGCGGAGGAGGGGAAGTTTGGAGCTGTAGGAGCGATAGCGTCCGCCTTTGTCCCCGGATTTCTACCGCTCAGCGGTATAATGAAAGAAATCTGGGGACAACAGCGGCCGGAAGTCCAAACATTCCCCGCAGCTGCGTCCTTCACCTGAAATTATTTTTGATATCAATTTATAACAAATCCTAAATTTTAAAGTTCTCGACAAGTACCTGCAGCTTCTCCGCAAGCGAAGAGAGGAAGGCTGCGGAGGACTCCACCTCCTGCATCGCGGCAAGCTGTTCCTGCGAGGAGGCGGACAATGTCTCTGCGCCCTCGGCGGTCTGGTTGGAGACAGCGACAATGCTCTGGATCGCTTCTACGAGGCCCTCGGAGATCAGCGCCAGCTCGCGTACGGTTTCCGAGATCTGCCGGCTCTGCGAGGACATATCCGATACGGAGTCTTCGATCTCGGAGAACGACTGTCCGGCGGCCATAATCATTTCTCTGCCTTCCACCATTTCACCG
The DNA here is from genome assembly GCA_927443375.1 of uncultured Paenibacillus sp. Classification (GTDB taxonomy): domain Bacteria; phylum Bacillota; class Bacilli; order Paenibacillales; family Paenibacillaceae; genus Paenibacillus_AQ. Next base: position 5,751 of record CAKMKL010000217.1, read on the forward strand.
GTAGACCGTTTCATCGTCTCACCTGCCTTGTCCATTTGGGTGACAATCAGGCTGACCAATTGGCCGATCTGGCCGGCGGACTGGGCGGAGCGTTCTGCCAGCTTGCGCACTGATCCGGCGACTACGGCAAAGCCGCGGCCTTCTTCTCCGGCACGGGCAGCTTCAATGGCTGCGTTCAGAGACAGCAGATTCGTCTCTTCCGCTATACCGGCGATCGTGCCGACAATGTTCTCGATCTCCTTGGAGTGACTGCCGAGGGATTCGATGATTTCGGACAGGTCAGTGATGCTGTCACTGACAACCTGCATCTGCGAAGTGGTGGAATCCATAGATTCCCGGCCTGAACGGGCCTTAAGGGCATTGCTGGCAGCCGTGTTCATTGCGCTGTCGGCATTATTGGCGATCTCTGTGATGAACCGGGACATCTCCTGAACGGACCGGTAGCTTCCCTCCAAATTTCGCAGCTGGGTATGGGCCCCGTCGGCTAATTCGAGGGTTACATTGACACTGTGCTCACCGGCGCGGTTCGTCTCCTGTGCACTGGCGGACAGCTCCTGTGATGAAGAGGCCACCAGCATGGACGTATCGTTGACCTGAGTGATAAGAGTGCGCAGGCTCGTTGTCATCTCATTGAAATCACGGGCCAGTGTGCCGATCTCGTCCTTGCTGTCAAACAGGAGCGGATCATGGGAAAGATCACCCTTAGCTACGGTGTTTACGGAGCTGGAGAGCTTAGTCAGCGGACTTACCAGGCGGCGGATGAACAGGTATGCGGCAAGAATAGCTACGATCAGAATAGATATACCGATAATGAATGGCTGAACAATGATATCCTGTGTCCGTTCCTGAATCAGAGAACCGTCGAAATTGATAGCCATGAGTGCAATGATAGGTTTGGTTGGGTCATGATCCTGATAGATGGGGCCGTAACCGGTTTTAAGAGAGGTACCTTGGTATGTATAAACTTCGGAGTATGCGGAATGCTTCATGGTAGTAATCATATCTTTATCTTTCTGTGAGAAATAAAAGGAGTCGCCTGCTTTATATCCCCTCTTTTTGAAATTAGCATCTGCGGCAAGGACTTTGCCGTCCAAGGAGAGGATGAATGCTTCCTTGAAAATCGGTTTATGCGCATTAATCCAGCCAATACGATCCTCGATGGCGGAAAGTTTACTGTTGTCTCCTGCGGCAAGAGCCGCTATATCAACGGGGTCAACAAGGCCGGTTGTGATATTGGCGCAGCCTACCAATTCAATACCCGCGGCTTCATCTAACTGACTGTAAGCAGCGCGGTATCCGAAGAACCCAATGGATGATCCGACAAGAAGTAATACAATGAGCATCATCCAAGTTAATTTTGTTGCCAATTTCATTTTTAGCACCACCAACCCTGACTATAGTAAATTTTATGTGATAATTGCTATCACTGCTAAGATTATAGCGCATCGCTGGGCCCAGAGCATTAGACAGAATGTAGTTTTTTTGTGTCGAAAAAGGACGAATTCGTCTGAAAAAAGCAGCCTTGCAATGATACTTGTCATACCAAAGACAAAAAGCATTGAATCATAGCCTGTAAAGATGATACGCTAGATGCAGGACAAACGGACTGGGAGTGAAAGGAATGCCGCAGCAAATTGATCCGTTGGTAGAATCCTTGGGATTATCCATGTGGAGAGTACAACGCAGAATCACATCACAGATGTCTTTGCATAAAGAAATGGGCCTTACGGTTCCGCAGTTTCACCTGCTGCATATCATTGCACAAGAGAAGCAAGCGCGGGTCATCCAGCTTGCCGAGAAGCTGGAGGTAAAATCAAGCGCGGTTACAGTCATGCTGGACCGTCTGGAGCTGCTGGAGCTTACCGCCCGTGTTCCTGATGAAAATGACCGCAGAGCTGTCATTGTGACGCTTACCACGAAGGGCGAGGAACTGCTCAAAGAAGCACAGTACCGGTCGCTGCTTCTATTAACTGAACACTTATCGATTTTGAAGCCGGAGGAACTGAAGAATTTTGCCGAATATTACATGCTTCTGGAGAAGCAGGAACGATAATCGGCCGACTTATAACCGTTGAAACGACAAACAGCCACGCTCCAACTTAGGAGCGTGGCTGTTTGTCTAATGAATAACTAAGCTTATTCTTTGTCCGGCGCTTTGTCCGGCAGCTGTGTAACATAGCTGTCCGAGAGCTGGCGCAATCTCAGCGCACGGGTGTATTCATCTTCGGTTCCGGCAGGGGATTTTCCTCCGGCAGCAAGGGTGTACTGTGTGTTGTCCTCAAAGCTGTTCCCGGGGATGAGCAGTGCGGAACTGGCGATAAAGGACCCGGTTGGCAGATAATAACGCTGCGGAAGCAGATTGTAAGTCTGGGCGGTGATGTCCTGACCAAAATGAATGGTGTCAGCCATCGGTACACCCAGCAGACTGGCTGCTGTCGGCATAATATCGACTTCTCCGCCGACTTGTTCAAGTGTCTGCGGCGCTAGACTGCCCTGTTCATGGATAATGAGCGGAATGTTAAGCATGTCGGCATACCCGTATTCATGCCCGTAAATTTCCTCCATTAATTGCTTGTCGTCATGATCCAGTGAATATATCGGCAGCCCCATATGGTCTCCGTATACCATAATCAGACTGTTGTCCCAAAGGCCGCTGGCTTTGAGCTCCTCAACAAATTGTCCAAAGGCGTAGTCGGCATAATTCTGGGACCGGACATAGTCACCGACAAAAGTGCCTTCATAACGCTCCGGCAGCTTCATCTGGTATTTCTCTGCAGGAATCGTAAACGGATGGTGGGCAGACATCGAAATCACTTGAGCGTAAAACGGTTTGCCGTCACCTTCCATTTCTTTGAGCTTATCGGCCGTTTTGCGGTAGAGCACTTCATCGGATGCCCCGAAGAAGAAAGTATCCTCATTACCGAAGAACTTATGGTCATAATAATGCTCCCAGCCTTGCGCGCTGTATAGCTCGCCGCGGTTCCAGAATTCCACATCATTCGTATGGAAGGTTGCTGTCTGATAGCCGTTTGCCTGCAGGAGACGGGGCAGACTCGGCAGCTCTTTGTCGACATAAGACAACGTTGCCGCACCTTGCGGCGGGATATAGAAGGAAGAGTTGACCACGAATTCAGCATCGGATGTATTCCCCTGGCCTACCATCTGATAGAAATTAGGGAAATACAGGCTGTCTTTCATCAGGCTGTTCAGGTTCGGTGTAATTTCCTTACCGTCGATCGTGAGCCCCAGCAAAAAGCTCTGGAAGGACTCCAGCTGGATAATAATCAGGTTCTTGCCTTTGGCAGTACCCTGGTACGGGGAGACTGCAGCCGTGTCGATGCCCTTCACCTGGTTGATGACATCCTGGGTGATCTCGCTGGCCTTCACCAGTTCCGGTTTGTCTTGAGCAAAAATGGTATAAGCCTCATAATTGAGGAGACCCATTTCCTGGGCTTTCTTGATTTCATTCATGCTGGCCTTATTGGGCAGAATGTTAAACAGGCATAGTCCGAATGACACCGCAAACAGCAGGCTGTACGAGAACTTTGAGGTTCCAGTGCGGCGGTTGATGTTTTCTTTTTTATAGTCACGGCCTTTTTTATTAAAGAAGAAGTACACGCCAAGAATAATGATATCGGCAAAAATCAGCAGATAATACGGATCCATTAATGAAAATACACTGTTGCGCACAGCGGTGACCTGATTCACCTGCTCGGCTGCATGGTATGTGACAATGACACCATAATATTTGAAATACATAATGGCTGCAAAAAAGATAGCGGTAACTAGCAGGTTCACCAGCATGTAATACCCGAGCTTCCGTTTGGAGGCAAAGGCCTCAATGAGACAAAAAAGGGCCCAGACAAAAGGGATTTCAGTAATTATTGATTTCCAGGACAGCAAATCGCCGAAAATAACGCCCCAGGCCAGGAAACTTTTGAGGATAAAGATGATCGTGAAAAAGATGAATGGTTTGACCAACCACCGTCTAATTGTTAAAGATGACACAGCTTCGCCTTCTTTCTACAGGATGAAACGCCGCTTCCCGGCTGGGAGGATGCAGCGCAAAGACAAGAAAATTCCATATTAATAGAACTTATTATGCAGCGCTGGCCGTTGAATGTCAAAAAACAGAATAGCCGTATAAGCCCCGTGGAATGCGTAAGATTCAGATGCGCATCCCTGCAGCAGAGATTATCTTACGCAAATGAGGGTATACAGAGAAAAAAGCATGAAAATGACTGCCTGTGCTAAGAAGGGCAAGGCGGATAATGGAGGTGGACTCTATATATGCAATACGCGGTATTTTCCCTTTCGGTAAGGACCTTGGTGGAATATGTGTTCAGCAGCGGCAGCCTGGAGCCGGGATTCCGCAGCGGTGCGGCCATGGCAGAAGGGACACGTATTCATCAGCATATCCAGAAGCAATATAAGGAAGGAGACCGCAAGGAGGTCTACCTTAAGACGGAGATTCCCCATGAAGGGCTTCTATTCGTCATCGATGGACGGTGTGACGGCCTCTTAACCGGAGAGAATGGGGCCGTTACGGTGGAAGAGATTAAGTCTACAGCCGAACTGCTGGAGCCGGATTTCGCAGGACGGGATGTTCACTGGGCGCAGGCGCTTATGTATGCCTATATGATTTGTCTTGAGCAGGAGCTATCCGGTATAGAAGTGAAGCTTACCTACGTCCGGCGCGGCGGTGAGGAGCAGCAGAGCCTGTACAGGAATGTCACGCGGGAGGAATTGAACGCCTTCGCTGTGGATACAGTTGCCAAGTACGCTCCTTATGCAGAGCTGATGGTCCGCCACGGGAACAAGAAGGAGATCAGCATCCGGCAATTGTCGTTTCCTTTTCCCGCTTACCGGGAGGGACAGCGGCATTTCGCTGCTGCAGTTTATAAGTCGGTTTCGGAGGGCGTCAATCTGTTTGCACAGGCACCGACGGGCATCGGCAAAACCATGTCTACGCTCTTTCCGGCGCTGAAAGCGCTGGGGGAAGGCAAAGCGGCCGGGCTGTTCTATCTGACAGCCAAGACGGTGAACCGGCTGGCTGCCCAAGCGGCGATAGCTATGCTGGTCGATCAGGGGCTGCATCTGCTTGCCATTACACTTACAGCCAAGGACAAGGCCTGCTTCCGTGAGGAGGGCCTCTGCAGCAAGGAATTCTGTCCCTATAGAGAAGGTTATTATGACCGGATTAATACGGCGCTGCTGGATATGCTGGAGCATGAGACCCTGATGACACAGGAGGTTATTGCCTCATATGCCAGGAAGCATGAAATCTGCCCGTTCGAGTTCTCGCTCGATGCCGCCTATGCCTGCGATGCGGTCATTTGTGACTACAACTATATCTATGATCCCAGGATCAGCCTGAAGCGGCTGCCGGAGGAACGGAAGAAGAAAACAGTCCTGCTGGTGGATGAAGCGCATAATCTGGTAGACCGCGGGCGTGAGATGTATTCGGCAAGCCTGTCCAAGGCGCCGTTTCTTGCGCTGCAGCGGAAGTATAAATCGGTCAATAAAGCCCTCAGTACAGCGGCCAAAGCAGTTAATGCCTTCTTCATCGCCTTGCGCAAAAGCTGCAGTGAAGCAGGCGAAGAGGAATGGAGCGCCTATCCGGAGGAGCTTCCTGCTTTACTGGAGGCCTTTGCTCTGGAAGCGGAAGCGGAGCTACTGTCCCCCTCTCCGCCGCTTATGGAACCGCCCGGGGAGGACGAAGACGTAGACGGGCTGCTGGATACGTATTATGCGGTACAGGGCATGCTGCGCACATTTAAAACCTACGATGAGCGGTATATTACTTATGCCGAGGTTCAGCGCGGGGATGTATATCTGAAGCTGTTCAATCTGGACCCTTCCTACCTGCTGCAGCAAATGGGCAAGAACTTTCGCAGCCAGATTCTGTTCTCGGCAACGCTGTCCCCCCTCTCGTATTACAGGGACATGCTGGGGGCGCGGGAGGAGGATTACAGCCTGATGGTTCCTTCTCCGTTTCATAAGGAACAATGGCAGGTATCCGTGCTTCCGGTGTCCACGCGTTACCGTGACCGGGAGGATTCCCTGTTCCCGCTCTGTGATGCGCTGAAGGGAATAACTGCCCGTAAAGGCAACTATCTCGTGTTTTTCCCTTCCTATGCGTATTTGCAGAATGTATATGCGCTGTTTATCGAGAAATATCCGGAGGTCCCCACGCTTGTGCAAAGCACCGGTATGAGCGAACCGGACAGGGAGAGCTTCCTCGCCTCCTTCCGCCCGGATAACCCGCAGACCCTGCTTGGCTTCGCCGTGCTGGGCGGGATTTTCTCGGAGGGGGTTGATTTGCCGGGCGACCGCCTGAACGGTGTAATGGTCGTAGGCGTAGGGCTGCCGCAGGTGGGGCTTGAGCGTAACCTGCTGCGCGCGTATTTCCAATCCCAGGGTAAGAATGGCTTCGATTATGCCTATGTCTACCCGGGTATGTGCAAGGTGCTGCAGGCGGGGGGCCGGCTGATCCGCAGCGAGAGCGACAACGGAACGATTATACTGGCGGATGACCGGTTCCTCCAGCATCCCTACCGCGCACTGCTTCCGGAGGAATGGCGGGACTACCTTGTCATGTCGTAAGCGCTTATAATTGTTTATATAATTATAGAAATGCAAACTATACTAGGCTGTACAAGAGGCGGAATAAAATTAGGCTATATAAGCTGGGCTTTTGAAATTCACCTGAATGGGCGGTAGAAACGGAGGGGAAGTTTGGAACTGGAGGAGCGATAGCGTCCGCCTTTATGTTTGGATTTCAACCGTGGACAACGGTTTTAGTAAGGAAATCCAAACATAACAGCGGCCGGAAGTCCAAACATTCCCCGCAGTTTCGGCTCCAGCCTATTCAGCAGTTTTCTAGCTCACTTTATAGC
>CAKMKL010000218.1 GCA_927443375.1 uncultured Paenibacillus sp.
AAAAGCAGCAAAGGCCACGGGTTGCTCTTGCAGGAGTTATATGTCCTATTAAGGACGCCTCACAACTTAATAAGTCAGATTGTTAAAGGCTCCTTCAGAGATGAAGGGGCCGTTTTTTTGTATTTTTTTCTCCTCGCTTACTGCTTCAAAATAGGACAAAGAGCTGCTCCGGACTTTTCATCATCCGGTATTTAGATTATATTGTTGAAGAGGTGATGTAAGTTGTCCGGCTTCCTTAATAGGACATATAACTCCTGCAAGAGCAACCCGTGGCCTTTGCTGCTTTTTGTGCTGGGGGCGGTCATCCGGCTGATTTACCTAGGGTCGGTTCCGCCGGGGCTGAATCAGGATGAGGCGTCAATCGGTTATGACGCTTACGCTATTCTCCATTACGGGATAGACCGTAACGGTGTTCATTTGCCTATTCATCTAACAGCCTGGGGCAGTGGACAAAATGCCCTGTATGCGTACTTGTCGATGCCGTTCCTGCTGCTGTTTGGACTGACACCGCTGTCGGTGCGGGCTCTGAGTGCTGTAATGGGACTTATCGGAATGCTCTTCTTCTATTTAATTATGAAGCAGCTGTTTACATCAAAAACGGCCGGTATGGCCGCCATGTTTTTTATTGTCATCAATCCGTGGCATATTATGATGTCGAGATGGGCACTGGAATCCAATTTGTTTCCAACCCTGATTTTGATAGCTGTATACTGTATTCTGCAATCCTTTCATTCCCCAAAATGGATATATGCTTTTACCGCTGTACTGGCTCTATCGTTGTATGCTTATGGTACAGCCTATTTTTTTGTTCCCGTGTTTGCCTTAGGGACTGCAATTCTTCTATTGTATAGTAAAGTCCTGAAAGTCCGTACGCTGCTGTGGAATGGGGGGCTGTTTGTATTGCTGGCCCTGCCCATATTATTATTTATAGTAATTAATCATTATGACCTGCAGGCGATAACGACTCCGCTGCTGTCTGTTCCGAAGCTGACGATGCCGCGGGTGGAGCAGATCTCTTCTGTATTCAGCGAGCAGCTCCTGCAGACAGCCTCGGATAATTTCCGGGAGTTTATGAAAATCATGCTGAGCGGAAGCGACGGATTGCCCTGGAACTCTATATCCTGGTATGGCTATGCCTATCCGGTTGCATTGCCCTTTGCACTCATTGGACTTATTGTAATGATACAGGCGCTGAGGCGGCAGGGACGGAAGGAAGCGGGGATGGCGGTAATTCTGCTCTGGCTTCTGACCGCTGTGCTGATGGCCTTTATCACCACTGTGAATATTAACCGAATTAACGTTGTTTTTTATCCGCTGATTATCCTGGTTGCGGCGGGATTCAACTGGCTGTACCAAAAAATAAAAATAGCCGGCATTTTGTCAGCTGCTGCTTTTACAGTGATGTTCGCTTCGTTTGCAGGAGTGTATTTCCGTGAATTTCCCGATAGGATCGGCCCGGCGTTTTTTGATTCCCTTGGTGAGGCAATACAATATGCCTCTGAGCACAGTACCGGAGAAGTCTACGTTACGGATGAAGTCAATATGCCCTACATTTATGTCCTATTTTATGAGCAAATCAATCCACATGATTTTCAGGAATCGGTTGTCTATTCCAACCCCGGAGATGCATTTCAACAGGTCGCCTCGTTCGGCAGATACAGGTTCGGCAAGCCGGCTGGTTTAACCGGGAATTCAGCATATATCTTTAGGAACAGTACCCCTCTTCCCGCAGTCGCAGAGGGAGTGTATACGGTAAAACAATTTGCCAATTACAGTGTAATGCTTACCACAGAGGATGAAGACGAAGGCACCCCGCTCGATACTTCAGCGGATCAAGGTTTTCTTAATGGAGGATTTGAAGAGGGGGCCGCCGGCTGGAGCTTTTCGGAGGGGACAGGGGTGGCAAGCAACAATCCCGGCTCCGGGACTTATCTGGCTTACCTTGATGCGGGTGTGGACAAAACAATCACCCAGGACTTCACAGCACAAGCACCGCCGGGAGAATATAAGCTGTCTGTCCTGGTGAGCGCCGGCGGCGGAGGCGGAAAGATCGGTCTGCGCGTGAATGGTATCTTGCAGGCTCAAGCGGATCTGACAGCAGGAGGAGATTATCATCAGATTACACTGCCGGCGGTTGCCCTTCATCAGGGCGATCAGGCGAAGGTTTTTATAACCGGCGGAAACGGCTGGATTAACATTGATGAGGTGAGGTTGGAACGATGATCAAGAATACACGCGCGGCTGCAATCCTTGTATTAATGCTGCTGATGTTCGTACTTCCTGTAACAAGTATTTATGCGGAAGGCAATCTGCTGCAGAATCCGGGTTTTGAAGAAGGGGAAGAAGGAGTGCCAGCCGGCTGGACGAAGGATGCCTGGATTGCCGGAGACAGCTCCGGTCTCCTGTCGGTTCAATCTGAGGAAGTTCATTCCGGCAGTAAAGCGGCAGTCATTGAGAATCTTGAACCGAATCATCTGAAATGGGTCCAGAATATTACGGTCACGCCGGACAGTTACTACAAGATTTCCGGTTATATCAAAATTGCCAGCACTGCCGGCCAAGGCTTAGGCGCGAATATTTTCCCGGTTGGTATTGGCGGCGGGTACCCGGCTACAACGGATACCGGCGGGGACTGGCAGTATCTGGAGTTTATCGGCCAGACCGGGAAAGAGCAGACTGAGCTCGGTATAGGTGCAGCCCTGGGCGGGTACTCCAGTCTGATTCAGGGCAAAGCCTATTTTGATGACTTGTCTGTAGAACAATTGGATGCTGCTCCGGAAGGAGCAAGTGTTATATCGCTGGATAGCGGGGCAGCGGCCCAGGCGGGAGGCAGCGAGGCTGAAGCGCCTCCGCACAAAGTATCACCGGCTAAGCTTTTATTGATCTCGGCTGTATTCAGTGTGTTTTTTGCTCTTCTATATAACAGGGCTTTGCGCAGCAACAAGCTGCTTCAGCAGAAGGATATCGTCTATACGAGATGGCTGTATGTTGTGTTCGCTGCTGCTTTTATTTTACGTGTTTGGATTGGCCTAACTGCTAAGGGTTATCAGAATGATATGAATACCTTTATTGCCTGGGGCCAGCGCCTAGTCGACAGAGGTCCGGGCGGATTCTATGAAAAGGGCTACTTCGCAGATTACCCGCCGGGTTATTTGTACATATTGTATCTGCTGAGTGCAATCCGCAGCCTGTTCGGCTTCACGCATGGTTCGGGCGGGGAGACGCTGCTCTTTAAGCTGCCGGCCATTGTGTCGGATCTGGTGCTGGGCGGCCTCATTTACCGGATCGGACGCAAGAAGCTCGGGTCTGGTGTGGCTCTGGGTTTAATGCTGCTGTTCCTGTTCAATCCGGCGGTATTGATGGACTCTGCAGCCTGGGGCCAGGCGGATTCCTTCTTTATGGTGTTTCTGCTGCTTAGTATTATGGGCGCTGCGGATAAAGCCTTTGTCCGCTCTGCCATCTGGTTTGCGATTGCTGTGCTTGTTAAGCCGCAGGCACTGATTTTTACGCCTGTGCTGCTGCTTGCATTCTATCATCACCGGGCCTGGAAGCAGCTGGCAGTGGGTGCCCTTTACGGGCTGGGAATATTCGTCCTGCTGGCAGCCCCGTTCTTCTGGAACAACGGCGGTTTAGGCGGACTGATTGATTTATACAAGAGCACCTTATCGTCTTATCCTTATTCTACAGTGAATGCCTTCAATCTCTATGCGCTGACCGATCCTATGTGGTCGTCCATGGATCTGACGTGGCTGGGAATTACTTATCGCGTGTGGGGCTTTATTTTCATTCTTGCAGCAGTAGCTGCGGCGGTTTATTTTTCCTTCAAAAAAGACCGCAAAGAGCTGTCCAAATCCTACTTTATAGGTATGGTGCTGATCGTGATTATGTTCGTGCTGGGCACCAAAATGCATGAGCGTTATATCTACCCGGCCCTGATTCTCTGTCTGTTCAGCTATATAGAGAGCCGGGACCGGCGGTTCCTGACCCTGTTTCTGGGTTTCACCTTAACGCAGTACATCAATGTTGGTTATACACTAGCCCATCTCAATGCCGGGAATAATCCCCCGTCGGACGGAATCGTGCTAGTTACTGCGATTGCCAATCTTGCTTTGCTATTATATACGCTGTACACGGGGTATATGGTTTATGTCCGCAAACAGACGAAGCTTCTCGCACCTCCGGCTACGGACGCAGAGAAGCATGCTGCTGATTTAGCACTTGCCGAAGGCATCCGTCCGCTGGAGCAGAAGAGCAAAGCTAAGTTCAAGCTGCTGCGTAAAGACTGGGTGTGGATGCTTTCGATTACTGCTGTCTATGCAGTGCTTGCGCTAATTAATCTGGGGTCAACCAAAGCGCCGGAAACCTTATGGGAGCCTGCGGCCAGCGGCGAGAGCTTCTATGTCGATCTGGGCCAGAGCAGACAGCTGGAACGTGTAAATGTATTCGGCGGAGTAGGCACCGGCAAATTCAAGCTGGAATTCAGCGAGACTCCGGATGCGTGGAGCAGTCCGCTGGATGTGAATGAGGAAGTGGGGAACGTCTTTATCTGGAAAAGCCAGCCCTTGAACGTAGCGGCAAGGTATGTGAAGCTGACCGTTACTTCGCCTGGCTTTACCCTGAATGAAATGGCCTTCTATGAACAAGGCGGAGGTAAAACTCCGCTTCCTGTAACCAGTGTCACTCCGGATGCCGCGGCAGCTGCCAAAAGAGGCGAGCCTGCCAATCTGTTCGACGAACAGTCTGTTATCCCGGAGAACTCCAATTTTATGAACAGTACGTATTTTGATGAGATTTATCATGCGCGTACAGCATACGAATATTTCCACGGTATTGTGGCCTATGAGAATACCCATCCGCCGCTTGGCAAAATCCTGATCGGAGTCGGGATGGAGCTGTTTGGTGTGAATCCGTTTGGCTGGCGGATAGTCGGCACCCTGTTTGGGGTTGCCATGCTGCCGCTAATCTATATTATGGCTCTGCGATTATTCCGGAAAAGCCGTTACGCCGCGCTGGCCGCCGGACTGTTCGCACTTGATTTCATGCACTTCACCCAGACACGCATCTCCACAATAGATGTGTACGGCGTATTCTTCATTATGTTAATGTTTTATTTTATGCAGTGCTATTTCACAATGAACTTTTACCGTGAACCGCTGCGCCGGACACTGGTTCCGCTGTTCTGGTCCGGTCTTTTCTTCGGTATCGGCGTCGCCTCTAAATGGATTGTGCTGTACGGCGGTGCCGGACTGGCGGTTATGCTGGCTCTCTCGCTGTTCGAGCGTTATAAGGAACATACAGCAGCAGGGCGTGTGCTCGCGGAAGGCAAGCTGGGGGACCAGGAGCTCAAGACTGCCTGCCGCACAGCGGGCACATCCTTCTGGAAAAATACCATTATTACACTGGCCAGCTGCATCGTGTTCTTTGTGGCCATTCCTGCGGTTATCTACGGGTTGTCCTTTATTCCGGTGCTGTCCGTTACGGCGGAGGGTTACACGATTAAAGGGCTGATCGAGGCCCAGAAAAACATGTATGACTATCACAGCCAGCTGGTAGCTACCCATCCGTTTGCCTCCTCCTGGTGGGAATGGCCGTTTATGAAGCGTCCGGTATGGTTCTTTAGCGGCGGGGAAGGCTTGCCTGAAGGTCAAGTAAGCAGTATTGTCACTATAGGCAATCCGCTGATCTGGTGGACCGGGATTTTCGCCATGCTTGGTACGGTTTATCTTACTGTGAAGCGTAAAGACAAGAGCCTTTACATGCTCTGGATCGCCTTTTTTTCGCAATATGTGCCTTGGATGCTCGTTCCGCGTGAGACGTTCCTGTACCATTATTTCGCTATGGTGCCGTTCATGATTCTTGCCATTGTATATGTAATGAAGCTGCTGAACAGCAATTATCCTGAGGCCAAGTATATCCGATATGCTTATGTTGGCCTTGCGGCACTGCTCTTTATCCTCTTCTATCCGGTGCTGTCGGGTATGCAGGTGAGCGGCGATTATGTCAACACTGTGCTGCGCTGGTTCCCTTCCTGGGTATTCTAGGAGCCAGCTGGTTTTATAATTACCAAACTTTTTAGGAGGAACAAGGGTGAAAGCCAGATACAGTGTAATTGTCCCGATGTACAACGAGGAGGAGGTCATTCAGCATACGTATGAACGTCTCCGAAAAGTAATGGACGAATGCGGCGATTCCTATGAGCTGGTCTTCGTTAATGATGGCAGCCGTGACCGTACAGCGGAGATTATGCGCGGAATCAGCAGCCGGGACGAACATGTCAAGCTGATTGACTTCTCGCGCAATTTCGGCCATCAGGTCGCGATTACGGCCGGGATGGATTATGCCGAGGGGCAAGCGGTGGTTGTCATTGATGCGGATCTTCAGGACCCGCCTGAGGTCATTTTGCAGATGATCGCCAAGTGGAAAGAGGGCTATGAGGTGGTCTATGCCAAGCGGCTTAAGCGCCATGGGGAGACGCTGTTCAAAAAAGTGACAGCCAAGCTCTTCTACCGTTTGCTCAGCAGCATGACGAGCGTGGAGATTCCTACGGACACCGGCGACTTCCGGCTGATTGACCGCAAAGTATGCGATGTGCTGCGGGGGCTGAAAGAGAAGAACCGTTATGTCAGAGGTCTGGTGAGCTGGGTGGGCTTCCGGCAGACGATGGTTGAATATGTACGGGAGGAGCGCTTCGCCGGAGAGACTAAGTACCCGCTGAAGAAAATGATCCGGTTTGCGCTCGACGGCATCACCTCCTTTTCACATAAGCCGCTCAAAATAGCTTCATATATTGGCTTTTTCCTGTCCTTTACCAGCTTTCTATATCTGTTTTTTGTATTGTTCCAGAAGTTATTTACTTCCTGGACGGTTCCCGGCTGGGCTTCTATAGTGGGTGTCAATTTACTATTTAACGGGATTGTGCTGATGCTGCTTGGGGTAATCGGAGAATATATCGGACGTATTTATGATGAATCCAAGGATAGACCGCTCTATATCGTGCGTGAAACCAAAGGCTACCGTGACGGAGAGCATGATGAAGTGCGAGAGGACAATGAAGATGGCAGATAAGAAGCTGAACACGGGGGTTATCCAGTTTTTAAAATTTAATGCCGTAGGGCTGCTGAATACGCTGATTGATTTTGCAGTATTCACCCTGCTACATTCACTGGGCATGATCAATACCCCGGCGCAGATCATTTCTTATAGTGCAGGTACAGCAAACAGTTTTGTGTGGAACAAAAAAGTGACTTTTCGTGACCGCAACGCTGGTAAGGGATCTGACAGGCTGCAGTTGGTAAAGTTTATCGTACTCAATCTGGTGGTGCTTGGAATTTCAGTGCTGCTGATGCATCTTCTGACAGACAGCTTCGGGCTTCAGGTATTGATTGCCAAGGTGCTCGTTACGTTCGTCACTGTGATTATCAATTTCTTCGGAAGCCGTATGTGGGTATTTTAAAACAACTATTAGAACAGGGCTTGCCCGGTTCCAGACTAACGGGGTGATGTATATGCGGAAGTTTTCCTACTTGATTATACTGGCCGGAATCCTTGTCATGCTGTATCCGAAAGCGAATGAGTGGTATAACGACAGACAACAGGATAAATTGCTGAAAGAGGCTGAACAGGCTTATACTGAGATGGCCCCGACCTCCCAGCCGGATCTGGAAAAACCGTACGCAGAGGTGACTCAGCTGCTTACAGAAGAATCAGCTGATGAGGAATCAGTGCAGCCATCAGCACAGCCCTCCCCGGAGATTAAGGTGGGCGGCAAGATCATCGGAATTATCCAGATCGACCGGATTGACTTGAAGCTGCCTGTCTTAGAGGGGGCGACTAAGTCTAATATGAAGCATGCTGCTGCCCATATGAAGGAGACGGCTCCGCTCGGCGAGGTCGGAAATGCAGCCATTGCCGCTCACCGGTCAAGAACTACGGGAAGACTGTTCAACCGGTTAAATGAATTGGAGATTGGAGACACGATCTCAATCAAAACGAGTACAGAAGAATACCAATACAAGGTATATGATATTTCCGTAGTAGAGCCGACGGATGTATCGGTGCTGAATGGGGATAACATGAATAAAATCCTTACTCTGATTACTTGTGATCCGCTGGTAAATCCGACACACCGCTTGATAATCCACGCCAAATTATCCTGAATTTGAGGCTGGGGAGATTTGACCCGAATGATGAAGGATTTTAGCAGGAAATGTTAGGAATCTAGCAATTTGGGGCTTGTATATAGATGACAATATGATACTATATAACTATAAAAGCTATACACGATAACGGCAAACCTATCGAAAGGTAGGGACGCAAAGCTAGAGGGCCTTCCCGAAAGGATGGCAGCCAGCTACCGAATGAGGGCTTTTTTTGTTTGCTTTTTTGAGATCAATCTAGCATTTATTGGTAGATAAGAGAACAGATAAAGCTGCAACGATAACGGCAAACCTATCGAAAGGTAGGGACGCAAAGCTAAAGGGCCTTCCCGAAAGGATGGCAGCCAGCTACCGAAAGGGGTTTTATCCAATGAAAAAGTTCTATCTTATGTTATTAACGTTGTTTGTCGTAGTCACTTCCGTTCAGACAAGCACAGCTTCAGCTGCAACTGCAACTACGGGCTGGTTAAATACAGCGAAACTGGATCAGGGAGTTGTCGCAGTTTCCTATGACGTACCTGCAGATAAGCGTATCAAAGTCATGATCACCAAGGACGGCAACAGCTACACCTACAACTTATATGCTTTCCAACCCACAGAATCCTTCCCGCTGCAACAGGGGAATGGCACTTATAAAGTATCTATTCTTGAGAATACAAGCGGCAACAAATATAAAGTAATCTCTTCCGAGAATGTAGAACTTAACTTGAGCAATGCCAACCTCGTATACTTGAGTTCCGTACAGAACGTAAAATGGAGCTCTTCTGATAAATCGGTATTAAAAGCTAAGCAGCTTACACAAGGGCTTACTACTGATGAAGCCAAGGTAAAAGCTATTTATAACTACATCGTTGCAAATGTGAAGTATGATAATCTGCTGGCTGCAACTGTAACACAGGATTATATCCCGAAGAACGACAACACACTGCTCACCAAAAAAGGGATCTGCTACGATTATGCTTCGCTATTTGCAACCATGCTGCGCAGTGAAGGGATCCCGACTAAATTGGTAATGGGTAATACCAGTTATGTTTCAACGTACCATGCTTGGAATGAAGTGCTGCTTAACGGTAAATGGGTAACAATCGATACAACAGTTGATGCTGGATTGAACAAGAACAGCAAAGAAACAGCATTGATCAAAGTTGCAAGCAAATATAGCGCTGCAAAGTTCTATTAATAATTCATTGTATAAACCCTAGATAATACGTAAGATAACCTGCTTAAGGATTAAGCAGGTTATCTTTTTTAGTTAAGGGGGTTGCTTTTCGATAGGCATCTGCGGTATTATAGGTAAGCGTCAGTTACAGCCCAGAAAGTCGCCTTCGCCACTGGTGTTCCTCCACATATCT
>CAKMKL010000219.1 GCA_927443375.1 uncultured Paenibacillus sp.
CCTGAAGATGGGGAACTGACGAAGGAAAGCCGTGTGCGGGAAATCCGCATGCACGGTTTGACGGGGAGTCCGAGGGAGTAATCCCTCGTCTTACCCTACATTTAGGAGTCGAGTAGACAATTTTCAGCTTTTGTGATAAAAATGCAGTACAATTGAACCGTCGTACGCTGCATCATCTGCATGCATACTACTATGATGAAACTAGAAGGGTGTTAATGGATGACAAAAGGTCTCAAGAATCCTAAAGTTGAGTTTTTTTTTCATTAAAGCCGAGAAGTGGAATAAAGAATTTGCGAAGCTGAGAACGATTATGCTTGAGTGTCAGCTGACCGAAGAACTGAAGTGGGGTGTACCTTGCTACACCTTTCAGAATTGAAACATTCAGTTAATTCATGGATTTAAGGAATATTGCGCGGTTCTATTTGTAAAAGGAGCTTTGCTGTGCGATGTTCACGGGATCCTAACTCAGCAAACGAAGAATGTACAGGCATCCCGTCAGATCCGGTTCACGAGTGTTCAAGAAATAAAGGAGCTGGTTTGCAGGCTGCTTTTGAAGCCCTAACACCCGGCCGGCAACGGGCATATATCCTTTATTTTACAGCTCCTAAGCAATCCAAAACGCGGGCAGCACGAGTCGAAAAATATACACCGCATATTCTGGACGGTAAAGGATTAAATGATTAATTCATCCTGGGGGGATACAGTTGATTTCTCGCATGATTTACCGGGGAATTTGGAATGAAGGGCAGAAGGCCGAAGGTCTGAGCGCCTTAAAAGAAGATATCGGAGTTAGACGGTTAGTACAGGATGGTGTCTTAATGACAGCTGCAGCATTTTCCTGGAAGGATAATGTCTTTCTCTATTATGAATGCATAGATGAACAGATCGCACCTGAAGCATTAACCGGAGCTGCAATAGAGTATCTCAGCGACTGGAAAGGAGAGGCCGCCCCCCGCAAATGGATTCCAATGGTGGATGTTTTCCACTTCAATGAACCGGCTGGCTATGAGCATTGGCTGCGTAAGTCACCGGTGGAGCGGCGCGTTGGCAGGGTTGCCCATTTAAAGCGGGAGATGATGGCAAGCTACATCTATTATCATTACCAGCTGCAGGAGGAACGGGCTTTCTCCGGAAATAAGTATGAAATGATTGCTATGCACGAGAATCTGCTGTTCGGCTATCAGGAGTTCCCTCTCGTCATTGAAGACCAAGTAATTCCTGGACGGCTCAGCACAAAAGGAACCCCTGTACCCTGGGAGGATTCACGGATGGATCTCCATTTTCAGCCTTGGGAGGACGACGGGTATTTGTATTTTAAGCCGGTCGAGATCATTTACGGCTATTATATAGGCAGCATGGGTGAAACCTGACAATACCGCTTACTGACTATATAAACTGCACGTAGTTGTAAACGCTTTAATTCCAGCTGCGAAAGGGAGTCTGCACAGGTGAAGGACAAATTGAGCCAGTCGAGAGTCAACGGTTTTTTGCGGGCAGTGGACAGATCCATTGTGAACGGAGAGGGCGAAGAAATTATTTTGTCCGGGTGGGGGCTCGGCAACTGGCTGCTTCCGGAAGGGTACATGTGGACCACAGACGGGAACAGCAGATTTGACAGACCCCACAGAATCGAGGCTGTTATCCGCGAATTAACCGGTACGAAATATTCCGAGCAGTTTTGGATGGCATTCAGAAAAAACTATATCACCAGAGAAGATATCAGATTGATGGCTGAGCAGGGATATAACTCGGTCCGGATTCCGTTCAACTGGCGTATTTTAATGGAGAATGAGCCTGGAATCACATGGAAGGAAGAGGGTTTTCAGCTCATTGACCGCTGCTTGGACTGGTGCGAGGAATTTAAGCTCTATGCCTTTTTAGATTTGCATGGTGCGCCGGGCGGGCAGACAGGCCAGAACATCGACGACTCTATAGATGATGTACCGAGGCTGTTTATAGATGAAGACAGCTGGAATAAGGGGATCGCCCTTTGGAAGCAGCTTGCAGACCGGTATAAGGACCGCTGGATTGTCGGCGGATATGATCTGCTCAACGAACCGATCAAAACACCTTCACCGGGGAAAGATTTTGACTATTTAGTCCCTAAGCTTGTGCAGTTTTATGAAGAAGCCATTGCAGCGATCCGGACCGTGGATGCGAAGCATATGCTGTCGATTGAAGGGCATCACTGGGCAACGGACACCAGCATTTTCTTCAAAAAATATGACGACAACATGGTTGTGCATTTTCACAGATATGCCTGCTACCCGGAGATCAGCTCCTTTTATGAATTCCTGGAAGTATCCGAAAGGCTGAATGCACCTTTGTGGTTAGGGGAAACGGGTGAGAATCTCAATGAATGGTACACAGCACTCTATCCGCTCGCCGCGGAATTGAATATCGGTTATAATCTCTGGCCGTGGAAAAAAATGGACACCACAAATTCGCCTTATTCGGTTAACGTGCCTGAGGGTTGGGACCAAATCATGGAGTATACCAGAGGGGGAGTCCACCCGAGTTATGAACAGGCCAGCCGCATCTTCGATCAATATCTGGAGAACATGAAGATCGGAAACTGCAGGTATAATGCGGAAGTTACAAGTGCCGTATTTCGAATTCCGGGGTGTATCGTCCGGGCGACAGACTTCGATGAGCTTCCGGGGAAAGGTGTGGCCTATAGCGGCCTGCGTACGGTAGGAAATCATTATAATTACCGGTCCCGGACAGGGATGCGTATTGTTGAGGACAGCAAATTAGTAGATCTCCAGAAACGTTTCGTCTTTGACATTTTGTGGGACCGGTTTGTCCTTGAGCTGCAGGGCGGGGAATTCGCAGTATATACGATAAATGATACGACAGAGGACAGCAGTCTCACATTTGTATATAGTGCTGATCAGCCCGTCTCTGTAACGGTTTTCCAGGATGAACGGACGTTGGTTACGCTGAACCTGCAAGCCAGTTTAGACGAACAAACTATCGCTCCGGTTTCCTTATCAGGCGCCAGTACATCGAAGATCAAAATTAAGGTCAATACTGGTCGTATGTTACTAGAAAAAATTATTTTCCGGTAAGGTTCCGGTTAGAATTGTTCCCAGATAAATAATCAAGGCTATGCGGCGTCTTACAGCTGCTTAGCCTTTTTTGTTAATCTACTTTCTATTGACACAAAAGTGTCTTTCATCTCTATCGACGTAACTAACACGATATGTTATCATGATAAACTGATAACGTGTTACCGAACTAAAGTGAGAGACATCATTTGTAATTTACTAGGGGGATTAGAGAGATGAAGAGACGGGGATTATGGGTACTACTCGCAGCAGCGGCAATTTCGGTGGTCGCAGGCTGCTCCAATTCAGGAGGTAATGACGGCAAGCTGGTGATCGGTATAGATGATAAGTTTGCTCCAATGGGCTTCCGGGATGACAACAATGAAATTGTCGGTTTCGATATTGATTATGCGAAAGCGGCTGCGGAGAAAATGGGTAAAGAGGTAACCTTCCAGCCGATTGACTGGTCAGCTAAGGAATCCGAACTGAACAGCGGACGTATTGATATGATTTGGAACGGATATACGATTACTGATGAACGCAAAGAGAAGGTACTATTCACCAAGCCGTATCTGGAGAACAGCCAGGTAGTAGTCGTGCTTGCGGATTCAGAGCTTGCGAAGCTGGATGATCTGGCCGGAAAAGAAATCGGACTGCAAAGTCTTTCGTCGGCTGCAGATGCGCTGGATGCCAGCCCGCTCAAAGCCAAGCTTGCCGGTGTATCCGAATTTCCGGACAATGTACTTGCACTGACGGACCTGAAATCCAAACGCCTGGATGGCGTGGTGATTGATGAAGTGGTGGCCAAATATTATATGTCAAAAGAAACGGATACTTACAAACTGCTGGATGAATCCCTTGCCCCTGAGCAATACGGCATCGGAATTAAAAAAGGCAATGAGGCATTGCTGACTGAGCTGCAAAAAGCACTAGATGAACTAAGCAGTGACGGAACGGCGGCTGAAATTTCCACAAAGTGGTTTGGCGAGAACAAAGTACTGAACTAGATTGTTACCCTTAGGAGTCGGTTGAAGAAATGAATATCGATTATATTATCAAGATCGCCGGGCCGATGCTGGAGGGTGCGCGGACAACGGCCTTGCTATTCCTGATTGTTATTGTATTATCCATCCCGCTTGGGATGCTGGTCACGCTGCTGGCCAAAAGCCGGGTTAAGCCGCTGGCCTGGATTGCGCATACCTATGTTTACGTTATGCGCGGAACGCCGCTTTTGCTGCAGCTGCTGTTCTTCTGTTTCGGCCTGCCGCAGATACCGGTGATTGGTCAGTATCTGGTTATGGACCGCTTCGCTGCAGCCTGTCTCGGCTTTATCCTTAATTATGGTGCTTATTTTGCCGAAATTTTTCGCGGCGGGCTGCTTTCCATTGATAAAGGGCAGCATGAAGCGGCTAAGGTGCTAGGACTCAGCAAATGGCAGACTCTCCGTAAGGTCATTCTGGCCCAGATGTTCCGGGTCGCGCTGCCTGCCGTAGCCAATGAATCCATTACACTGGTCAAAGACACTGCATTACTCTATGCTGTAGCCGTTCCAGAGCTGCTGAATTATGCAAAGACTGCGGTGAACCGTGACTTTACGGTAACCCCATTTGTCGTTGCCGGCGTGATTTATTTGCTGATGACCCTGGTGCTGACCTTGTTCTTCAAAGCACTGGAAAAACGTTTCAAATTTGAGTAGAAGGACTGTCCAACTATGAGTAGTATGATAGATGTAAAACAATTACAGAAATCGTTCGGCAGCCTTGATGTGCTGAAGCAGATTACCTTTGAGGTGAACCCGGGTGAAGTTGTGGCGGTGATCGGGCCTTCCGGCTCTGGTAAGAGCACCATGCTGCGCAGTCTGGTGCATCTGGAGGAAGTGACCGGCGGCAGCATCTTCATTCACGGCAAGCCGCTGGTAGAGAACGGTAAATATGCCGGGCATGCGGCGATCAGAGATATTACCGCAAGCATGGGGATGGTGTTTCAGCATTTCAATCTGTTCCCTCACCTTACTGTGCGGGGCAATCTCGAGCTTGCTCCAAGAACGCTCAAACGGGAGAACCCGCAGGTGATTACAGCCAGAAGCAGTGAGCTGCTCTCCAAGGTAGGCCTTGCCGATAAGGCGGATGTATATCCGTCCATGCTGTCCGGCGGACAGAAGCAGCGGGTAGCGATCGCCAGAGCGCTCATGCTGAATCCGGACATTCTGCTCTTTGACGAGCCGACCTCGGCACTGGATCCCGAGCTGACCGGCGAGGTACTCCGTGTAATCCGCCAGCTGGCAGAGGAGAACATGACGATGATCATTGTTACCCATGAGATGAACTTTGCCCGCGATGTGGCGGACCGAATATTCTTTATGGACAACGGGGAGATCGCCGAATCGGGCACGCCGGAGCAGCTCTTTGGCAGTCCAAAGCTGGAGCGTACCCGGTTGTTTTTGAATCAGGATTAATGAAATAGGGCATTTCGTAAGGTGCATAGCGGCTGCTATGTACCTTTTTAACATTAATAAACATGAATGGGCATGCATGGTTTTGACAGTGGACACAAGGAATGAGAAAATAAAATTTCGAAGCAGCAAGCGCATTGAACGAACAATGATAATGTTTCAGAGCAGATTTCGTACATTTGGAGGTATATAATGAATCAGCGTTTTCGGATCACACGATCGATGCAGGACAACCTTCCGGAGCAAGCGATCACTTTGGAAGAATGCAAGCAGTACTTTGCGTCCCAGCCTGACTTTACGTATTCACAGGTTTTTACCGTAAAAGGACCGGAGAGCATCATGACCATTGAGGGAGATTTTTTCATGTGGAGGCTTGAGGACAGCGAAATCCCTTTCCGGTTATATGGGGGAGATCTTTATGTAGCTCTTTCAGCTGAAGCCATCGTTCCCAAAATGCTTGAAATTGCAACGGATTTGCGTGCAGATGTAATTGAAGGATAGACTACCAGACAACAAGGAGGCTACTATGCAGCTGATAAACCCGCAAGACATCCAGAACCGGATCGACCAGCTTACCGGTCAGGACCTGTTCATTCATCTTGAACTCACAACAGGTGCCTATGCCAATCACTTGGACAGTACAAGACATCCGGCGTCAGCATTCATCAGTAATGCAGGCATCCGTTATACCCATGGTTCGATCTCAGGCACAGGTCCATACCGGGTCGGCTTAAAGACGGAGCAGGGCTGGATATATGCTGAAGGCCTTACCCATGTAGATGAGACAGAAACAGAGCGGCTTATCATGGCCGGGCATGACAGTCAGGGTAAGCTGGTCGTCGCCCTGCAGCTGAGCCGGGACAAGTTCGAATGAAAGCAGAGGTGCATGCAGCTATGAATACTAAACAAGCGGGACATCAGCGCATCTTAGTGGTGTTGCCCCATCCCGATGATGAATCATTCGTTGCCTCAGGAACGCTGGCCAAGTACATAGAAGGTGGAGCGATAGTCACTTTTGCCTGTCTGACACTTGGAGAGATGGGGCGTAACATGGGCATTCCTCCCTTCGCGAACCGGGTTACCTTGCCCGCAATCCGCAAACTGGAACTGGAAGCATCCTGTAAGGCAATTGGGATTCAGGATTTAAGAATGCTTGGCTTCCATGACAAAATGATCGAGTTCGAAGACAAGGAACTGCTGGATTCACAGATTATGGCGCTGGTAAAGGAGCTGAACCCGTCGCTGGTCATCACTTTCTACCCGGGATACAGTGTGCATCCGGATCATGATGCAACCGGTGCCGCCGTTATCCGCACGATTGGCAAGCTTCCTTCAGCCGAGCGGCCGCTCGTGTACTGCAGCGCATTCGCGAGCAATCACGAGCAGATGATAGGGAAAGCGGATGTAACCGTAGACGTGACTGCATTTCTTGACAGAAAGATGGCGTCGATACAGGCGCACCGTTCGCAATTCCAAGCAGCGGAGCTCGTTGGAAATCGGGAGTTGTCTGATGAAGAAATTCGTATGCGATTCGGCACGGAGCAGTTCTGGACTTACCGGTTCGATGAATCTCACAAATAGGGAACATAATGAAACAAGGGAGTGGTAGACCTCTCCCTTGTTTTTGTTTTATTTTTAGCGAAGCTGCGAATTGTGCAATTTCTCTGACTCCCGGCGGCGCCAGCTCATGAACACCAAAGACAATGCGATTACCGTGAGGATCACCCCAAGTACCTGTAAGCCTCCGCTGCTGAACCTATCCCCCATAACGACGCTTATTAACAATGAGGAGAGTATCGTTCCCAGGTACCTGGATGTATTAAAGACTCCTGAAGCTACACCAATAATCTCTTTAGGAGAGCTTTTGAACAAGGCAGCCTGTAAGCCAACACCGTTCAGACCGTTGCTGATGCCGAATGCAGCCAGTGCAATACATACGCTGCTAACCGGTGAATCTCCGTCCAATGTCACGAGCCACACTGAGCCGAAGGTCATAAGTATTGCGGATACAAGTAAAGCTGGCACTGGACCAGATTTATCAATCCATCGTCCAGCAAATGGAGCAGTCACAAGGGAGCATAAGCCTAAGCTCAGCATGAGAATTCCCGTATGGAACTCACTGACCCCCCGCACCATTTGCAAATAGGATGGCAGACCGAAAAAGAGGGCATAAAACAGCACATTAACAAGCAGGTACTCCACATTAACCCGCATCATCTCAGGATATTTGGCGAAGGTGCGTAACGGAATGAAGGGTGACTCCGCTTTTAGCTCATGTCTGACGAAAGCCGTTAGAAATGCTAGCCCGATTCCCCCTAAAATAACATGTAAGAATGTAATTTCTCCAGATGATTTAGCTGATAATAGTCCAATGAGCAAGGATACAAGGCCTACGGTAAAAAGCAGAATCCCCGGCAGATCAATCCATACAAACCACTTATGAACGGACATATCCTTAGCGGTGGTTCCTGGCGGGTTGTCCTTTGGTATTGTTCTCCAGGCAAGCACGAAGCTAGCCGCCACAAACGGAATGTTTACGAAAAAGATCGCCCTCCAATCCCACCAATGAATTAAAGTCCCGCCAATAAAGGGGCCGATTGCGGCTGCACCTGACAGAAATATCGACATTACGGACAGCGCGGTTCCCTGTTTCTCTGTGATATGAATCCTGATGATAGCCATTCCAACAGCAACCATCATACTTGTTCCGACCGATTGTACAATACGGAATACAATAAGCCAGCCGAAGCTTGGTGATAGCGGAGCCAGTAGTGAGGCTGCGAATGCTACAACAAGACCGGCAAGAAAGATTGTTCTGCGTCCAAAAATATCACTGGCCTTTCCCATCACCGGCTGTGCAACAGCGCTGGCAATGTAAAATGAAAAAATAACCCAGGACACTTCAGTATAGTTAAGCTCGTATACGTCCTGAAGTCTGGCTATTGCAACGGAAATCATTGAAGAATTTAACGGATTTAAGAGTACTCCTAATCCCACGGAAATCAATAACCACCTGCTTCGGGCATTCATCATTGTTGCCCTCCCTCTAAATTGTGTTAAAGTAAGCGTACTTGAATTCCTTTATTTATTCCAACGCATTTCATGGTATGATTTCATAGACTCAAAGGAATGAATGGAGGATACGCAATGGAACTTCTTCAGCTGCAATATTTTCTTACGGTTGCCCGGTTAGAGCATATGACCGAAGCTGCACGAAGTCTGCATGTTACCCAATCCTCGCTCAGCAAAACGATCGGTCGTCTGGAAGAGGATCTGGGAGTTCCTTTATTTGACCGCAGCGGCAGGAGTCTGCGGTTAAATGAATTCGGCATCAGCTTCCTCCGCCGCGCAGAAAGAGCTTTGTTTGAACTCGAGCAGGGGAAGCAGGAGCTCAGAGATCTGTCCAGCAAGGAACAAAGCACACTCGAATTGGCAGTGACTGCGGCAAGTACATTGCCAAATATCCTGAGAGCTTTCCGTAAAAAGCAGCCTAACATCCACTTTCATGTGCAAATGCTAACTACCAAGGAAATGGTCGACCGGTTACTTAGAGGAGAAGTTGACTTCTGTTTGTCCTCACCGTCTATAGAAGACGAAGACATTGAGAGCACCATTGTGTTCAACGATCCGATCCTTGTTGCTGTGCCTAAAGGTCATCATCTAGCAGAACGGGTTAGTGTGACCTTGGCAGAATTAAGGGATGAATGGTTTGTTGGTGTAAAGAGAGGGTACGGTACCCGTGATCTGACGGACGCTGTATGCAAGTCATCAGGCTTTATTCTAAACTATGTGTATGAAGGGGATGAACCTTCGAGATTAGTCTCACTGGTGGAAGCGGAGGTTGGTATTGCCTTCATTCCCGGTACAGCGAGGGATTCACGGGCTTCTCTCAGATATCTCCAAATAGAGGATCCGGGAATGGTGCGGGAGATCGCATTATTATGGCATAAAAGCCGGTATATTTCCCGGGCAGCCCACGATTTCCGCGGGGTTGTTTTGGACTATTTCGCGGGGTTATCCGAAGTTGTAAAATGAACAGAGGCGGAGATGATGATATTGCCAGAACAGCGAGTATATGTCCGGTTCCCGGAGGAAAAGGATGCCGGAGAATTGACAGCATTGTACAAGCGTAACCGGGAGTTTTTCGAACAATTCTCGCCAAGCGTCCCGGAGGAATTTTATACAGAAGAGCACCAGCTGCAGGCGATAATAAAAGGCAGGGCGGATCGGGTAGACGACCGGAGATACGATTTTGTGATCTGCCTTATAGAGGATGACCGGATTATTGGTACTGTTGGGCTATCCTTTGTGGTACGGAGTGCGCTCCAGAGCTGCATGATCGGATACAGCCTGGATCAAGCCTATAACGGAAAAGGGTATATGACGGAAGCTGTGAAACAGGTCGTGCGTTATGCCTTCGAGGAGCTGAAATTCCACCGGATTAGCGGAGAAGCGTCGCCCCAGAATGCTGGTTCAATCCGGGTGCTTGAGAATGCGGGCTTCCACAAAGAAGGTATCGCCCGTAGCAATGTGAAGATCAACGGAGTCTGGAAGGATCATCAGGTTCTCGCTATTATTAATCCTGCCGACCTCCTCAAGGAGGATGCTTCGAGTAGGGGGATGTTTGGTTATTAAATAGCAACTGTACAAACTATACGCAGCAAATGCATCTGAAAGGGGCTGGAACGATTTGGAATGGGGGAGCCTCTTCACACTTAGTCTATCTCTTGTAACCATACTCAATATTATTTTGGCTGCAATTGTTGTCTTTATTGAACGTAGAGATATCGGGTCCACATGGGCTTGGCTAATGGTCTTGTTTTTTATCCCCGTGGTCGGATTTCTGTTTTACATTTTCTTCGGCAGACAGCTTAAGCAGAGAAATTTCTACAACCTAACCGCTGAAGAGCGGATGTACCTTCAATCGGCTATCGATGAACAGCTGATGAATGTAGATTATCAAGGGGGACTTACAGCCAAGTATGCCGATCTGCTGAAAATGAACCTTCTATCCTCCAACGCAATTATCACCTCCGACAACGAAATTGAGATATTTAATGACGGGCGGGAGAAATTTAATTCGTTGTTCGAGGATATCCGCAATGCAACCCAAGAAATCAACGTGCAGTATTATATCATTCAGCCTGATGAATTAGGGACCAGGCTACGGGATGAGCTGACATTGAAGGCGAAGGAAGGCGTCCAGGTACGCGTTCTTTATGATGAGATCGGCTCCAAGCGGATATCACGTTCCTTCTTCAAGGAGTTAATCGAATATGGAGGGACCGTGGAAGTATTCTTCCCGTCGCTGTTCCGGCTGATTAATTTTCGGATTAATAACCGCAATCACAGAAAGCTGTGTATTATTGACGGAGAGATTGCCTACATCGGCGGATTTAATGTCGGGGATGAGTACCTCGGTCTCGACAAAAAAATGGGCTATTGGCGGGACACTCATTTCCGGATCAAGGGAGGATCTGTCGATCAGATTCAAGGCCGGTTTTTCCTGGACTGGAACAAGGCTGCGAATCGCAGTGAAAAGCACCCGGAGCAGTTACCTTTTCGTACAGAAAGACATACTGGTGAAAGTGTGGTCCAGATCATCTCCAGCGGCCCCAATTCCCAGACAGAGCATCTGAAGAATATGTATCTGAAATTAATCGCCTCTGCCAAAAAAAGTATCTACATTCAAACGCCTTATTTCGTCCCGGATGCCAGCTTTATGGATGCCTGCAAAATCGCACTGATGTCCGGAGTGGATGTACGTATTATGATACCCAACAAGCCGGACCATATGTTTGTCTATTCGGCAACCCTGGCGCATGCCGGTGAACTGCTGCCCTATGGCGTCAAAATCCTGCAATACGAAAAGGGATTCATGCATGCGAAGACGATTGTAGTGGATCAGGAGATCGCATCTGTCGGTACAGCGAATATTGATACCCGCAGCTTCCGGCTGAACTTTGAGGTGAATGCGCTGGTCTGTGACGAGGTCATTGCCAGTCAGCTGCATGACTTATTCTTAGAAGATAGTGCTGAGTGCTCGGAGTTAACACTCGAGAGATACGAGGTACGGCCGAAGCTGGCTAAATTCAAAGAAGCTGTAGCAAGGTTGTTGTCACCTATTCTGTAAAAAACTACGATCACTACTCCGAAATGCATAAAACCACTTCCATATTGGTATCCTATAGAGGTAAATTATGCCTTGAAGGAGATGTGCTTACCAATGGATAAACAGTCAAAACAAACAACGGATCCCAAAGCAATGCCGGCTAAAAAAGTGAATCCTGCGATCTCCTCCGGTAAAAATGAACCCGAGTTTGCGGAGGAGCTTACCCGCAGCGATATCGAGTCCGCATTTAAAAATCCGATCACCGGTGAGGAACGAATGTATTAAAAGTCAAAAAAAAGCTGCAGCTCAGGACGGCTTAACAAGTCCTGGACTGCAGCTGTTTGTTTTAAAACTGGAAATCTTCATCCTTCAGCGGCTCCACGTTCAGTGCACGGATATATCCGTTACCTTTCTTCGAGAAGAAGTCATGCTGCTTCGTGTGGGTACTGATGCCGTTCTGGACAATCGGATTGATCTCTTCCTCATCGAACAGCGGATCCTGGCCGAGATTCATCATTGCTTTGTTCGCATTGTAACGTAGGAACGTCTTAACCTCGTCCACCAGTCCGATAGGAGCATACACCTGCTCCGTATAACGTTCTTCATTCTCATGCAATAGGCGGAGCAGGCCTACAAGTGTCTGGTGCAGGTCACGCTGCTCGTCTTCCTCAAGACCGTCAAAAATCTCCTGCGCCAGTACACCGACGTACACCCCGTGAATGCTCTCATCGCGCAGAATCAGATCGATAATCTCACCGCTGCAGGTCATTTTGCCCTGGCCGGCCAGATACAGCGGGTAGAAAAAGCCGCTGTAGAACAAGTAGCTCTCCAGCAGCACGGAGGCTGCCATAGCGAGGTACAAGTCTTTAGGAGAATCAATGTTTTTATAATACTGAGAGATAGTCTCCGCCTTGAACTGCAGATGCGGATTCTCTTCCACCCAGCGGAATACCCCGTCAATTTCTTCCGTAGAAGCGAGGGTAGTAAAAATACTGCTGTATGACTTGGCATGAATCTGTTCCATCATGCCCATGAAGCCCAGCACAGCCTTACGCTGCAGGCCATCAACATGCTCCATAATCTGCGGCATGCCGACTCCGCCCTGAATCGTATCGAGCAGCGTCAGGCCGCCGAGTACCTTCATATAAGAGTCCTTTTCCTGCTCACTGAGCGTGAGCCAAGACATTTTATCATCGGATAGGGGGATTTCATCATCCGTCCAGAATTGCATAATGTTTTGGTTCCAGAACATCAAAGAGAAATCGTCGTCAGGACGGTTCCAGTTAACAGCTTGGATAGCGCTCATAATCTTGCAATCTCCTTTTCTGCGACCAGAGCCTTCCTTGTTAGATCGAGCAGGTGAGGCATTCCTCAACGGACAGCTTTTTGGTCCGGGTGTAATACAGCGACTTCAGGCCTTTATGGGCAGCGTACAGGTAAGAGCGGGCCAGCTCCCGTGTAGATACATCGCTGTTAACATGCAGAACCGTCGAGATACCCTGATCAATGTGAGGCTGAATCTCCGCGATCAGATCAATCAACTTGAACTGGTCCATCTGGTAAGCAGATTTATAGAAGAACACATTATCCGGCCGCAGGTAGGGCATCGGATAGTACGTAGTTGAATTGGCATAAGTCCGTGTTTCGATCTGCTCCACAATCGGCATCACGCTGGAAGTGGCATTCTGAATGTAGGAAATGCTCGCTGTCGGTGCAATCGCTAACCGGTAAGCGTGGTAGAGGCCGTTTGCCTTTACCTTATCCCGCAGTTGTTCCCAATCAGCAGGCGTAGGGATATACATATCCCCGAACAGCTCTTGCACTCTTGGGGTAACCGGACGGTAATCCGTGGTCAGATAACGTTCGAAATAAACTCCGGTAGCATAGTCGGATGCCTCGAAGCCATGGAATGAGCGGCCAGTTGCGGCAGCAATTTCCATACTCTTTTCCAGTGAATGATAGTTCATGGTCATGAAGAAGGTCCGGGCAAAATCACGGGCCTGTTCGCTCTCATAGGCGATATTGTTCTTAGCCAGATAACCGTGGAGATTCATGACGCCAAGGCCGACAGAGTGCATTTCCTTGTTTGCTTTGGCTACGCCAGGGGCGTTGGAGACGCTGGTCATATCGCTGACGGCGGTGAGGGCGATCATACCTTCATGCACAGATTCACGGATTTTGCCATGCTCCATAACATTCACAATATTAAGGGAAGCCAGATTGCAGCTTACATCACGGCGGATGGTATCCTCTTGCCCGTAATCGTTAATCTCCGAGGTTTCCTGCAGCTGGAAGATTTCCGTACAGAGGTTGGACATCTTGATCTGGCCGACATTTTTCAGGGCATGCGCTTCATTGGCGTTGCTCTTGTTCATAATATACGGATAGCCGGATTCCAGCTGGATCATGGCGATTTTGGTCAGCATATCCCGTGCATTCATTGCCTTCTTCTTCTTCACACGCGGATCGGCCAGCAGCTTATCATACATCTCATCCAAATCCATATCATCCAGGTGTGTGCCATAAGCCTTGTACACTGTGTATGGAGCAAAGACATGCAGCGGTTCATTATCCTTAGCCAGCTGGTAGAAGCGGTTCGGAATGATCAGTCCGATGGAGAGGGTTTTGAGTCTTGTTTTCTCGTCGGCGTTAATTTTCTTGCTGTCGAGGAATTCCAGGACGTCCCAGCCAAAGATATTGTAGTAGGCTGCTCCGGAGCCTTTACGCTGACCCATCTGATCGGCATAAGAGAAGCCGTCCTCCATCAGCTTGAGCACCGGCATAATGCCCTTAGCCGCATCCTCGACACCCTTGATCGTCTCCCCGCGCGAGCGGAGCTTGGACAGGTTAACGGCTACACCACCGCCGATTTTGGATAGCTGCATGCAGGTATTCAGTACATAGTTAATGGAATTAAGCGAATCATCCATCTCGATCAGGAAGCAGGAGACAAGCTCGCCGCGCCGGCTTTTACCGGCATTCAGGAAGGTGGGAGTTGCCGGCTGCAGACGCTGTTCCATCATTGAGCGGGCAAGTGTACCGGCGGTCTCAACATTGCCGCGTCCCAGATGAAGCGCGACTGCCGCCACACGGTCCGGATAATGCTCCAGATATTGTTTGCGGTCATTGCTTTTTACAGCGTAGTCCGTATAGAACTTCGAAGCTGCCATATAAGAGGGGAAGGTAAAGTTGTAGCTATGGGTAATCCCGTAGACTTCCTCAATTTCAGCCAAGCTGTACTGCGCGTAAAAATTCTCGTAGAAATCCTGTTCAATCATATAATCAACCTTGGCTTTGGTATCTGCAAATACCAGGCTCCGCCGCTCCACGTCCCTCATGAATTCGGCTACCGCCTCAAGGTCTTTATTCAATTGAAAGAAGCCGCTCTCGTCCCGCTTCATCAACATGTTGTTCAGTTCAATATGCCGCAACCCGGCTCACCTCCTGTTTAATCCGCTGCACATCGCCAAATGTGCCGGATAATTCAAATTTCCCTATGACTGGCACATTGTACCGGTCTGCAATCAAATCCGCGCTATGGGCGAACAGCTCGCCCCAGTTCTTATTGCCGCTGGCAGCGATACCCTTCAGATTGCTGTAATTGTTTCTCAAAAAAGCGGACACCTTCTCTGGAATCTGTCCAAAGCCGGTGGTATATGTAATTAGTATATAAGGCTCGTCTATAGTCATATGCTCCTCGATCTGCACAGCCGGCAGCTTAAGCTTGCTGATGAAGCGTTTGACGTTTCCCGTTTTTGAATCGTATGCGACCAGCATCGTGTGTCAGTCCTCCTGTGAATATTGCTGCAAATTTTAATAGGATAGAAACCTGGAACCATTACTAGATGTGCTGAAAATGATTATCACACTATATTTAGTGTGCGTTTCTTATTTTAATCACTATATGTTGGAAAGTCAATATAAGTGCTGCAGACATATTACATAAAAATCTCTCTAGTAAGCACTTTGTCAGAGTCTCGGAATCCGAAAAACACAGGCGGTAAAAGAACTTTTTGCTTCTGAGAAAACTAGAGGATTTGTATAGATTATTTAACCAATTGAGCCAACCGACTGGATTTATATAAGAATTAAAGAAGTCGGAAAGAAAGCACTTAATGACAGACAAACGCGGAGAATAGTACTTGAACTGAAATACAAAATGATATAACCATATCATGGTTTGATAGACCATAATATGGTTATTCATAACATATAAAACCTTTTTATTCCATGAATAAACAATACCTTCCAATAAGGTTTTTTGTTGGTTATTATTTTGGTGTGGATGGGGGGGATGCCGATACAGTATCAGACGGTAAAATAAACTTTTGAATTGGCATTATAGTCTGACATAGATATTAAAGAATGGAGGAAGAAGAATTATGAAAATTAGAAATTTTAAAAAAACAATAATAGCTTTTATAGTTTTTAGTTGTTTTTTTCTTGGAGTAGGCTCTGCATACGCATACAAATTTAGACATGATGCAGGTTATAGACCCCATCCTTCCAGTGGTGGAGCAATTGTTGTACGTCCTTATAATGGCTTCGATGCAAATAGTATAGCTGCAATGCAAAATGGAGCTACTCAGTGGAACGGGGCTGGAGCAGGTGCTTTAATAAATATTGGTAGTACAACTACTAATACCGCCTACCCAAATGATAATGATCTTAATCAAGTCACACGGGGGGAACGGGGGACAAATGAGTATCTCCAGCAGACACATTATACGACAAACGGTTGGGTTTACGATGGCCTTTGGCCTAGACAAGCTTTGTACGAAGGGGATATTGATGTAAATGTTTCGCATCCTTGGTCTAATAATCCTGCCGGTCATCCGGATTTTTTTGATGTAGGAAATAGTTTCACTCATGAACTTGGTCATCTTCTAGGACTTGATCATTCATCAGTCGCAGGCGCTACTATGATTTCCGGGTCTGCTAAAAGGAACTATATATAAACGCGATTTAGCAGATGATGACAAAAGTGCTATCGTGGATTTATATTAACGGAAAGAAGGGAATACAAACATGAAAAAGTTTTTAATTGCAGCTATTGTTTCATTTGGGATGGGTATCGCAGTATTTAATATTATTCCTGTACAAAAAACGATCATTGTTTCAGGTGATGTACCATTACTTAATAAGCGTGAATTGATAAATAATTCTTCAGTAATTGTTAGAGGAACAATTGAAAAACTGTTGCCAAGCAAATGGAGTAACCCGAACCTGGAAAAAGGGTTAGAACGTAGAAATATTATACAAACGGATGTAGTTGTTAGTATACAAGATGTCTACAAAAATATACCATATGACAATGAAATAATTGTCAGAATTAACAATGGAGAAGTGGGTAACACTAAGTTGATTTCGGAAGGTTATCCTAGTTTTATACCTGGTGAGGAGGTCGTGCTCTTTTTGTCTAGAGATGATGGAGATTTGGCGAATCCGAGCGAAGAATATTACGTTTTAACGGGAATGTTACAAGGGAAATTCTCCTTAGTTGGGGATGGTGATAAATCCGCGAAATTATTTAAGAATTCAAACGATATTGATTGGGCAATTGAAAAAGCAACATTTAATCCTTCAACAATAAAACAAGATATCGAGACTACCCGGGAAATGACAAAAGAACAAATTCGTATCAATAACGAAATGATTTTTGGTGAATATTCTAAACAATAAGTAGGTGATGACTATAAAAAGAACTTTATTGATTATCGTTCTAATTGCGATTTCATTAATCGGTTGTTCGAACAATAAAGAAAGTGAACATCCTCTACTTCCCTATCCGCCAGTTGTAGTATGGGATAATAAGGCA
Organism: uncultured Paenibacillus sp.; assembly: GCA_927443375.1. Classification (GTDB taxonomy): domain Bacteria; phylum Bacillota; class Bacilli; order Paenibacillales; family Paenibacillaceae; genus Paenibacillus_AQ. The sequence goes on from CAKMKL010000219.1 coordinate 17,433, forward strand.
TTCGTGGTTACAGAGAATACTATTCAAGAGGATCAAGTTGGTGAAATAGTTGGAACCGTTAAAAGATATATTGATCCAAATAAAGCGGTACCTGAACGGGATGGCGACTCCACCATTGCACCGGTAGGAAGTGAATTTTATCAAATAAAAGGGCAAGAAGTGACATCCATAATTGCTGTCCTTATAAATGGAGAGTACCGGAAAGCATTTAGGTAAAAAGCTATAGCCAAAAAAACTCCAGATCATTGAGAGGCCACTGAAAAAGTCCATTGGGATCACTAAGAGACATTCTCCCCATTTTCTGAGGAGAATGTCTCTTTTTTCTTGATCGGGAGTTTTTTTGGTGTTCCTAATAATAGTCGATATGGTGTTTGATTCCAACCGAATACCTTTGAGCACATCAGAAGAGCCCGCCAATTCTGGTCTTCTGCATTTTGTATGTCAAATAAGTCGCTAACTGATTCTCACACTCTACGGGTAAGCTCGATAAACTTGCTGGCTGCAGTCGTCAGCGGCATATACCGCATGGTCATCATCCCCACCTGGGCAGGGGGGAGCTGTACATCCAGCTTAATCTCAAAGAGCGAGCCCTCTTCCAGCTCCTTGGATACGAATTCCCGGGTCACGAAGGAGATGCCGAGGCCTTTGCGGGCAAATTCGATCAGCAGGCCCACACTGCCGACCTCGAATTCGGGCTTCAGCTCATATCCGTAGCCATGGAACAAATCCGTAATGGCCATACGCGCCCGGCTGCTCCGCGAGAACAGGATAATAGGATACTGAAGCAGCTCTTCGATAGAGAGCACCTTCTGGTTCAGCTCGGCATACCGGCTGCCTGCGATGAAGCAGTCCTGCAGCTGGAGCCCTTGCCGCACCTCCAGCTGCGGATCGGTGATCGGCATGCGTACTACGCCCAGATCGACGAGACCTTCTTTTAAATAGGAGATCACTTCCGGTGTCGTACCATGGATCAGATGAAGACGGATGCCCGGGTACTGCTGGTGAAAGATTTCAATGAACGGCAGCAGATAGTGCTTGAACAGGGAATCACTGCCGCCAATCCGCAGCTCCCCGTTGTCGAGGTTTTTGAGCTCGGCCATTTTCTTCTCGGCCTGTGTGATAAGAATATGCGATTGTTCAATATAAGAGTAGAGAGTGGCGCCTTCCGGTGTCAGTGCAACTCCTTTGGAGTTCCGGATGAAGAGGGACAGGCCTAAGCTATCCTCCAGCTGTTTAATCGCATGACTGACACTCGGCTGGGTGATATACAGCGATTTGGCGGCTTGAGTAAGGCTTCCGGTTTTGGCAGCCCAGTAAAAAACCTTGTATAACTCGAAATTTATCATAGACATAGTCTATAGCTCCTGTGAAATATATTAATTACTTGTATAGGTCGTATTTGTATTATAGTGTAACCAGGAAAGATAAACCAGAGCAGAAGGAGAATGGAGATGGAGGCAACCACGTTTGTTTTGTTTGGAGCGACAGGAGATTTGGCCCGGAGAAAAATCTACCCTGCGCTGTTTAATCTTTTTCTCGATCACAAGCTTAACCATTCATTCTCTGTGATTGGTCTCGGCCGGAGAGAAGTAGCTGATGAAGCCTTTCAGGCGATGGTGGAGCGCTCGATCCGGGACTTTTCCCGGCGGGAAGTGAAAGATTCTGCGTCCGTGCGCAGCTTCCTGAAGTCCTTCCGATATAATGTGCTGGATGTAGGGCATACAGAGGATTATACCAAGCTCCTTCAGCGGGTTGAGCAGCAGGAGAAACGGGCGGGAGGTTCCCCGAACCGCATGTTCTATCTGTCTGTTGGCCCGGAGTTTTTTGAGACAATAGCCTTCAATATCAAACAAAGCGGGCTGGGTAATGCCAAGGGCTGGAAGCGTCTGGTGATTGAGAAGCCCTTCGGACATGATCTGCAGTCTGCACAGGAATTGAATCTGAAGCTGAGCGAGGCTTTTACTGAGGATGAAATTTACCGGATCGACCATTATCTCGGCAAACCGATGGTGCAGGAGCTCGATGTGTTCCAGCAGAGTAATCCGGTGCTTCACGCGCTTTGGAATAACCGTTACATCTCCAACGTGCAGATTACCGCAGGAGAAACCGTAGGTGTGGAAGAAAGAGCTGGATATTACGATCATGTAGGAGCACTCAGGGATATGTTCCAGAATCATATGCTGCAGCTGCTAATGATGCTCGCCATCCGCTTGCCAAAGGACAGTTCTCCGGAAGAGGTACGCTTTAAGAAGAAAGAGGTTATGGAAGCATTAGAGCCGCTGGAGGAAGGCGATGTCCAGTTTAACGTGATCCGCGGGCAGTATACTGCTGGCATGATCCAGGGCAAGCCGGTACAGGGCTATCTCTCCGAGCCGGGAATTCCGGCAGGATCAACGAACGATACCTTTATTGCGGCCAGACTACAGATTGACGATCCATTCTGGAAGGATGTGCCGTTCTATATCCGGACCGGAAAGCGCATGAAGGAGAAATCGACGCGGATTGTGATCGAGTTCAAAGAGCCGCTCAAGCAGAGCTCATCAGCCGGAGAGAATGACATCCCCAATCTGCTGGTGTTTGAAATCAGCCCGAATGAAGGGCTAACCCTGCAGCTAAAGGCTAGAGATCCACAGCATAAAGGGAAGTTCAAGGCCATGCATATTGATTTCCACACCAGCTCTATTGAGGTTCCTGAGGCATATGAGAATCTGATACATGATGCTTTACATGGTGATCCGTCATTTTTTGCCCATTGGAATGAGGTTGAGCTATCCTGGAAATGGGTGCAGCCGATCCTGAATGCTTTTGATAAGAACACTGTTCCGCTCCACACCTATGCTGCGGGTTCATTCGGGCCTGCCGAATCAGATCAGCTGCTGGCTAAGAAGGGACATCACTGGTGGCTCGATACTTCCGAAGCTGCAGATGGTGTACAAGAAGAAGAAAACGATGTTCCTTTACCCGATGCTTCAAATTTTTAATACTAAGTTTAGTTCAACTAAAAAATGGAGGTTATCACAATGAAATTTTTCATCGACACAGCGAATGTAGAAGACATCAAAAAAGCATACCAGATCGGCGTCCTGTCCGGCGTTACAACAAATCCGTCTCTCGTGGCCAAGGAAGGCGTGAAGTTTGAAGACCGCATTGCGGAGATTCTACAGACCGTACCCGAGGTTGAGTCCGTGTCCGCTGAGGTTACTCCGGATGCCATTACCGCGGAAGAAATGATCGCACAGGCGAACGAACTGATCAAGATCAATGACTTTGACAAAAACATTACCATCAAGCTCCCGATGACGCTCGCAGGTCTGGAAGCCTGCCGGTACCTGACTAAAAAGGGCGTAAAAACAAATGTAACGCTGATCTTCACCGTGAACCAGGCGCTGCTTGCTGCCCGTGCCGGAGCCACTTATGTATCACCGTTCCTCGGCCGTCTGGATGATATTTCAGAGGATGGCGTTCAGCTTATTGTAAAAGTTGCCGAACTGTTCCGCATTCATAACCTGGACGCGCAGATTATCGCCGCCTCGGTCCGCCATCCGGACCATGTGACCCGCGTAGCGATGGCCGGTGCGCATATCGCCACCATTCCGTTTAGCGTCATCGAGCAAATCTCCAAGCACCCGCTGACCGATCAGGGGCTGGAGAAGTTCGCTGCCGACTGGAAGAAAGCTCCACAGGTCTAATTGTCCTGCACAAATCATAGGGAGGTCTATTGACGATGGGTAAACAACAGATTGGTGTGGTCGGCTTAGCCGTCATGGGTAAGAATCTGGCCTTGAATATGGAGAGCAAGGGGTTCTCGGTAGCGCTGTACAACCGTTCCCGCGAGAAAACAGATGAGCTGCTTGCAGAAGCAGCGGGCAAAAATTTCGTCGGTGCCTACAGCATTGAGGAGTTTGTCCAATCGCTCGAGCTGCCGCGTAAAATCATGATTATGGTCAAGGCCGGTAAACCGACAGATGATACAATCCAGCAGCTGGTTCCGCATTTATCGCCAGGGGATATCCTGATCGACGGCGGGAACGCCTTTTTCCCGGATACCCAGAGACGGAACAAAGAGCTCCAGGCGCAAGGCTTCCGCTTTATCGGGGCAGGTGTGTCGGGCGGTGAAGAAGGCGCGCTGAAGGGGCCGGCGATTATGCCGGGCGGACAGAAGGATGCCTACGAGCTGGTTGAACCTATCCTGACTGCCATTTCTGCCAAAGTGGACGGCGATCCTTGCTCGACTTATATCGGTGAAGACGGTGCCGGGCACTATGTCAAAATGGTGCACAACGGCATCGAATACGGCGATATGCAGCTCATTGGTGAGGCATATCAGCTGCTGAAGGATGTACTGGGCTTGAATACAGATGAGCTGCATAAGATTTTCTCAGAATGGAACAACGGGGAGTTAAGCAGCTATCTCATCGAAATTACTGCCGACATCTTCGCCAAAGCAGATCCGGAAACCGGCAAACCAATGGTTGATGTAATCCTGGATTCTGCAGGTCAAAAGGGAACCGGTAAGTGGACGAGTCAGAATGCGCTTGATCTCGGCGTTCCGTTATCAATCATTACCGAATCCGTGTTTGCCCGGTTTATCTCGGCAATGAAGGAAGAGCGCGTGGCTGCTAGCAAACGGCTGAAGGGGCCAGAGGTCAAGGGCTACGACGGAGATGCCAAGGAATTCATTGAGGCAGTCCGCAAAGCGCTGTATGCCAGCAAAATTGCCTCTTACGCCCAGGGCTTTGCCCAGATGAGAGTGGCATCGGACGAGTATAACTGGAACCTGAACTATGGCAGCATCGCAATGATCTTCCGCGGCGGCTGCATTATCCGTGCCGGCTTCCTTCAGAATATCAAGGACGCTTATGACCGTGACCCTGAGCTCAAAAACCTGTTCCTGGATGAGTACTTCAGCAGCGTCGTTCATAACTACCAGGAAGCGTGGAGAGATGTGGTGGCGATCGCGGTTAAACGGGGCATTCCGGTTCCGGCCTTTGCTTCCGGATTGGCTTACTATGACAGCTACCGTTCCGAACGTCTTCCGGCCAACCTGCTGCAGGCGCAAAGAGACTACTTTGGAGCACATACCTTTGAACGGGTGGACCAGCCGGGTAGCTTCCATTTCCAGTGGATGAGCAGCAACGACTAATTCAGTATCAATTGAATATATATTTATCTGCCAAACCGCATAGCAATGCGGTTTGGCTTTTTATATTCCCATGGAATAAAATTAAATTTTACATAATTTATTTTTTATACGATAATGTAACAACCGAAATAAAACGCAGACCGACTTGTGAAGAAAATTGATAAGATAACGGGGGATGACCGATATGAACCTGACGGTAGACCTACAGCAGTATAATAAAAACTATCCTTTGATGACGGTCATTTTGTTCTGGTGCGGATGAGTTATTCTGACCAGTATGTATATTACGATTCCGCTCGCGGATGTATTTACCCAGGCGTTCCAGATTAGCGCGGCTCAGGCGGCTTGGATCGGGAGTTCATTCTCTCTATGCTATGCGCTCGGCTGCCTGCTGTACGGGCCTTTCTCCGACCGTTACGGACGTAAAGTATTTCTGGTAGCCGGTATAATCGGATTAACGGTCGTTACCGTTGCGATAGGTTTCGTGGATAGTTATTACGGGCTTATTGTGTTCAGAGGCGTGCAAGGTTTGGTGGCCGCCGCCTTTGCGCCGATCTCACTTGTATATGCAGGAGAGATGTTCCCGCCTCACAAAAGACTGACCGCTGTTGGTTTGTATTCGTGGCGGGTATCGCGCTGGTAACTCCCGTTATTATCTCCACGGTCAATCAGCTAGGCGGGAATGCAAGAGGTGCTGCGATCTCATTCAATGCTTTTATTCTCTTTCTTGGTGCCAGTACGGGACCGATTATAGCCTTGAGATTATTAAAGACTGATAACTATCCGCTGTCCTTCAGCGTGTTAGGCGGTATTATTACATTAGGCTTTGCCGTATCGCTGTTTCTTAAATTATCTTCTAAGACACCAGTCAAAAGGGAACGTGCTGCATCTGTACAGGCGGAGTAATTCCTGCCCAAGGAACTTCACTTTATGTATCGAATATCTAATGAAACCGGAATGCTACAAAATTTGCTGGCAGGGAGGAGTAGATAAGATGATACAAGGTTTTGGAGGCATATTTTGGAGAACTAAGAATCTGGAAGCTATAAAAAAATGGTATAGCGAAGTGCTGCAGATTGAGGTAGGAGATTGGAATGGGGCTGTGATCCAACCCCAATCAGGAAATGAGACGATCTTTTCTTTCTTCACCGAGAATGACAATTACTTTCCAGCCGAACAACAGGTGATGCTAAACTTCCAGGTACACGATCTGAACGAGACCCTAAAGCATCTTAAACAGATAGGAGTACCTCTTGCAAAGCAAAAAGAGGAAAGTGAATATGGAAAGTTTGTTTGGATCGAAGATCCTGACGGCCGGCTGATTGAGCTTTGGGAGAAGTAACTGGAAAAGAAGACCGGAATGTCCGGTCTTCTTTTTTTATGCGCTCTACAGCAAGTTCTATATGAGAACATAAGTGGCACTCAAAGGTCCATGCACCCCGACAACTAGCTTCATCTCAATATCAGCTGAATTAGACGGTCCGGAGATGAGATTTATCGATGATCCCAGCGGCTCTCCGTCTTGAACCCGCCGGTTCAGCGCTGCTGCTGCCTGTGTGGAACGAAGCACGATCCGCTCCTTTTCAATTACCGCAATATAATGGGCAGGCAGAAAGTGAAGGGAGCGTCCCTGATCCGGGCGGCTCTCTACAACAATGGTTCCTGACTCAGCCAGAGCATAATCAGCAAAAATAACCGCCGTGTTCGCCGATTCAGCCCGCTTAACATTCAGCTCTCTTCCAGCAGCTTCCTCCCACGCGAAGGAACCCGGGAACGTAAGTCTGTAACCGGCAAACCGGGGATCCCCGGACGTCATAACGCTACCTCCGCCACTTACTTCAATCAGATCATCGAGTGTCCTCTGCAGAATCTCCGGCTTCGACTCAATGACCTGAGTGTGGATGAAAAAGCACTGCTCCTTAAGAATGTCTATCAGATCGTCTTGAGTTAGACTGCCATAGCTGTCCGGGAGCAAACTCTGAATATCCGGCAGCTGAACCTCGTGCCTGCGTTCCCGTCCCAGCTTGGAGGCAATCGTGTTCAGAAAGGATTCCTTATTATTCCCTGATGTATGTTGATTTCCTGAGTCTGTCATTCGCCCGACTCTCCTTTACGTTTGTCCAGCCAGGCCCTGAAGCTGTCCTGCTGCTTGACGGGTTGGCTAAGATCGCGGGCGCCAATCCAACCATGGATCAGTTCCGGCCCTCTGACAATTCGGCCATGCTTGCTCATGAGCCGGCTGGCCGGATGTGCAAACCGCAGTGTTTTACCGAATAGAGCAGGGGAGGACAGCAAACGTCCCGCTGCCTTCATCTGGAATCTTTCCATGGAACCAGTCCGATTTTCCTTTACGATGTTCTGCCGGTGCATGATAAGCTGCTCATGCAGCGGAATTCGGACCGGGCATACATCTGTACAGGCGGCACACAGGCTGGAGGCAAAAGGCAGCTCTTTATAGTCATCGTATCCGCCAAGCAGCGGCGTGATAACGGCACCAATCGGCCCCGGATAGATGGACCCGTAGGCATGACCACCGATATGGCGGTAGACCGGACAGACATTCAGGCAAGCCCCGCAGCGTATACATTGTAAAGCTTCATTAAATTCGCTGCCGAGAATGTCTGAGCGGCCGTTGTCCACGACAACCAGATGGAATTCTTCAGGGCCGTCTGTGTCACCGGCTGCAGAGGGTCCCATTACGGTAATGTAGCTGGTTAACTTTTGTCCAACGGCACTGCGGCAGAGGAGATTATCCAGCACCTCCATTTCCGCAAGCGTAGGTACAATCCGCTCCATGCCCATCACGGCGATATGCGTTTTGGGGATAGCCGCTGTCAGATCGCCATTGCCTTCATTGGTCACCAGGTTAATTGCCCCCAGATTGGCAACAGCAAAGTTGCAGCCTGTGATGCCGACCTCAGCCTCCAGAAATTTCTGCCGCAGGACCTTCCGGGCAAACCGGGCAAGCTTCTCAGGACTTTCGTCTTCTGTATATCCAAGCTTCTCCTTAAACACCCGCTGAATTTGCCGCCGGTCTTTATGCAGGGCAGGAGCCACAATATGTGAGGGCGGATCCCAATCATCTATTTGCAGGATATATTCACCGAGATCGGTCTCAATCAGCTCACAGCCAGCTTCAATTAGAACATGGTTCAGCTCAATTTCCTCTGTGACCATGGATTTGGATTTAACGATTTTTTTAGCCTGTTTCTGTACGATAACATCCCGTATATAGCTGCTGGCTTCTTCTTTGGTCGCTGCAAAATAAATATGGCCGCCTTTTCGCTCAATGTTTCCCGCGAGCTGCTCCAGGTAATAATCCAGGTTCTGCAGGGTATGCTGACGGATTTGCTGGCCTGCGTTTCGCCACTGTTCCCAATCTCCGAGCGCGGTGGCCGCGGACAAACGCCTGGTCTTGAGACTGTCCTGCGCTGAACCTACGGCATTTCGCATAAATGAATCCCCGAGTCCTTCTGTAGTCCGTTCGCTGAAATCACGTTTATCCGTTTGCAGGCTCAAGTCTGGCTTCCTCCTTTGGCAATCACAGGATTATGGTGGTTCAGCACTTCCGCAATATGCATAATTTTCACAGGTTCTCCCTTCCGGGACAGGCGGCCGCCGATATTCAACAGACAGCCCATATCTGCGCTGATCAGAATATCCGCTCCGGTGTCCATGATACAGCTGCTTTTTTCATCAACCATCTGCCCGGAAATATCCGGCATCTTCACCGAAAAGGTCCCGCCAAAGCCGCAGCAGTTATCACTGTTCTTGAGCGGCTCCATATGCAGCCCTTTTACATGCTCCAGCAGTTGAAAAGGGGTTTCCTTCTCACCCAGCAGTCTGGTCATATGACAGGAACGGTGGTAGGTAGCGGTCCCGTCAAGGCTTGCACCCACATCCGTGACACCGAGTACTTTTACGATGAACTGTGTGAATTCATAAGACTTTTCCTTTAAAGTAATCGCTTTCAATTCCCAGTCCGGATCCCCCTTAAAGATCTTCGGATATTCATGAAACATAGCGATGCAGGAGCCGGAGGGGCCTACAACATAATCGGAGCTCTCAAAGGCAAGCATCATATTCTTCATCGCAAGCTTGGAATCTTCCAGATAGCCGCTGTTGTAGGTAGGTTGACCGCAGCAGACCTGCGAAGCCGGATAATCGATTTCACAGCCCAGCCGCTCGAGAACCTCAACCATTGCGATCCCGACCTTCGGGGTCATGAGGTCTACTAAACAAGTGGAAAAAATACTGACTTTCACTCCTTATCCCTCCAATCGAAATAACCCTAACCATAGCTTAACTCAAGAAGTCAATAAAAAACAACACAAAAACAAATAAAAAATGTGAATCTTATTGACAATAAATATTGATAGCGTTTACACTATTGGTGGGAAATGGAACAATCACCTTGAGGGGGAGAAACAGTGACCAAACATTTGATGTACATCGATGGCCAATTTACTGAAGCAGAAGGCAAAGAGTGGATGGAAGTAACGAATCCTGCAACAGATGAAGTGATCTCACAGGTTCCCAAGGCTACCAGGAATGATGTCATTCGAGCCATCAATGCTGCGGAAGAAGCCCAATCTGCCTGGGAGGAGACACCTGCGGTTGAACGCGGGAAGTATCTGCATGCCATAGCAGACGGGATTCGTGCGGAGGCGGACAGCATCGCCAGGCTGATCTCCGAGGAGGTGGGCAAGACACTGGAATTATCTACCGTAGAGGTTAATTTTACAGCGGATTATATGGATTATATGGCGGAATGGGCACGACGCTATGAAGGGGAAATTGTTCAGAGCGACCGCGATAACGAGAATATCTTTGTATTTAAACGTGCAATTGGGGTAACTACAGGTATTCTGCCCTGGAATTTCCCGTTCTTTCTGATTGCCCGGAAGATGGCTCCAGCCCTGATCACCGGAAATACGATTGTCGTCAAGCCAAGTGCGGAATCGCCGAACAATGCTGTGGCTTTCAGCACAATTGTTGACGCAGCAGGGCTGCCCAAAGGGGTATTCAATCTTGTCACTGGCAGGGGGGCAGAGGTGGGCAATGAGCTGGCCAGCAATCCAAAGGTCGGAATGGTCAGCCTCACAGGCAGCGTGCCGGCCGGGCAAAAGGTGATGGAAGCAGCTGCAGAGAATATTATCAAGGTTAGCCTTGAGCTAGGCGGTAAGGCTCCAGCCATTGTCATGGACGATGCCGATCTGGATCTGGCGATCAAAGCCATTGTAGATTCACGTGTAATCAACACGGGTCAGGTCTGCAACTGTGCGGAGCGCGTCTATGTGCATGAGAAGATCAAGGATGAATTCACGGCCCGTCTGGTTGAAGCCATGAAGGCAGTGAAATACGGTGATCCGTTAAAAGATAAAGATATCCACATGGGGCCGCTCATCAACAAGGCCGCACAGGATTCCGTCCAGCAAAAGGTGGACCGGGCGGTTGAAGAAGGTGCAAAAATCCTCCTCGGCGGTAAAAAGGTTGAGGGAGCAGGGAGCTTTTTTGAACCGACGGTTATCTCAGAAGCTACGAATAACATGGAGATTGTACAAGAGGAAATCTTCGGACCCGTGATCCCGGTGATTACTTTTTCCACCCTGGATGAAGCCATTGCACTCGCCAATGACAGCGAATTCGGCTTGACCTCTTCTTTATATACGCAAAATCTTAATGTTGCTATGAAGGTCATTAAACGTCTGAAATATGGTGAAACCTATATTAACCGCGAGAACTTTGAAGCGATGCAGGGCTTCCATGCAGGCTGGCGGAAATCCGGTATCGGCGGAGCGGATGGGAAACATGGATTGAATGAATACCTGCAGACACATGTAGTCTATCTGCAGTATGATAAATCAGTTAACTAAAGGAATAGTGTAACGCAATTATTAGTTGATCATAATAATAAGTAAGAAGCTCCCGGGCTGCCCGGGAGCTTTTATGATTGCTGGCGATCATCAGGATTACAACTTACTGCAAAGCCCTATAGGTTTTTCTTCAGATAATACTTAGTTTGGCCCTGGAGCGGGCAATCCTTAATCTCCCCGAAGATTGCGTACCCCTGCTTCTGATAAAAATGCGGGGCCTGCCAGCTCATCGTTGTCAATTCACTCACCATTCTCATAAGCTGCCAGAGAGAGTTCTTCGCGTTCATACGGCGGAATACTGTTATCCGCATGCTGGCTGTGCTCTTCCAGTAATTTCGAGATTTCCTGCTGATTGTGCTGATGGTCCAGCTCTATGATTTCCATCGTGCGTCCTCCTTATGCCCAAACTATGATACAAACATAATAGCATTAATGAAATGTTCCAAGTTAATGAAATATGTAGATTTTAATTAGCTCAACTGTTACTATAATATTCATGTCATTAAGGATAGAAAAGAATGAGGGTAACGGAATGAAGAAGGTGTTCAGGCACAAAATATATTTTACCTGTTTACATGTATTGCTGTTTGTTTTATTGTTATCAACACTATACGCCTATTCCCCGACGATCCGGGTGAGGGTGAAAGAGATTCTTGATCCTGCAGATAAGGTCTATACGATTGCCCATCGCGGTGCATCAGGATATGCTCCTGAGAACACAATCCCTGCCTTCGAGCTGGCTGCCGGGATGAAGGCGGATTTTATTGAGATCGATATCCATTTAACCAAGGACGGAGTTCCCGTCGTAATTCATGATGATACCGTTAACCGCACTACGAATGGCAAAGGATACGTAAAAAACATGACAGTAGAGCAAATTGAGCGGCTTGATGCGGGATCATGGTTCAACGAGGCCTATCCGATGTTTGCGCGGGACAAATATGCCGGCACCGCAATTCCCACACTGGATCAGGTGTTCGAAACCTTTGGCAAAGACATTAAATACATTCTTGAGATTAAGGATTCAACGCCGAACCCCAATATTGAAACCCTAATCAATGATGCTATTCGGAAATATAATCTGGAGGATGTTGTAGCCGTTCATTCCTTCAGTGCAGCCAGTTTACGCAAATTCCATAAAATTAATCCGGACATCCCGTTATATCAGCTGGTCTGGTATGATTACAAAGCGATGAGAGTCTCAGAAACCTATCTGAAAGATATTAAATCCTATGCAACCGGAATCAGTCCGAATTTCCAGGGAATCAGTTCGGCTTATGTGGCTCAGGTGAAGAATTTCGGACTCAAGGTTATGCCCTATACGGTAAATTACCAGGTCAACATGGATAAAGCCTATTCCTGGGGTGTGGATGGAGTGTATACCAATTTTCCTGACCGTTTCCTCGAAGTCATTGAGACCAACAGAGATAATGCCGAGTGGTAAACGATTTTTCCAGGAGAAGGCTGCGGCTTATATATAAAAGAGGTCCATTTCTTGTTCTTGACCCGGAACAAGAAATGGACCTTTTTGTCTTACAGCGTGCTGAACACAATGTTGCGGAGCTTGCGCGTAACAGCCATCGTGCCGGCATCCTTTTTCTGGACCATAAACAATACGGTCAGCGCGTCTGCCGGACTGTTCGTGAAATAGGCCCCAAGCCAGCCGTCCCAGCCGTATTCACCGCAGCTGCCCAGGCAGCCGGCTTTCCCGGGCTCAGTCATGATGCGCATCTGGTTACCATAGCTATGGCCGCACAAGGAATGCCACGTATCGAAGCCTTTTTGCTGCCAGCTGCTCAAGGAAGCCGACGTCATATATTGAACCGTTCTAGGCTTCAATAACGACACGCCGTTTAGAGATCCCTGATTCATCAGCATTGTCGTAAATTTGGCCGCATCGTCAATCGTAGACGCAAGGCCTGCTCCGCCGGACTCAAACAACGGCTCCCGGTCCATCTGATGGCTGATGCCAAGGTGACTTTCCGCGTACAGCTTCAAGCCGCCTTCGCCGTCATCCTGATAGGTGTTCACAAGCCGCGCTCTTTTATCTTCAGACAGCCAGAAGCCGGTATCCTGCATTCCCAGCGGGTCGAAAATTTCTTTTTGCAAAAATTGGCCGTAGCGCATGCCGCTAACCGCTTCCACTATTGCGCCAAGAACGTCCGCTGACGTTCCGTATTGCCAGTACGATCCCGGGTCGAACGAAAGGGGCCCTTGACCCAGGCGGTTAGCGAATTCCATAGTGCTCATTGCGTTATCCGTATTCAAACGGCTGCCCAGTTCCTGGAACAATGCGTCTGTATGCTGCCCGGCTTTGTCAGTTCCGCCGTATACCAAACCAGAGGTCATATTCAGCAAATCGTGTATGCAGACCTCCCGGCTGGCAGGCATCAGTTCACCGTTTTTCTCAACCAGCGGGTTCTTGAACCCCGGAATATAGCGGCTGACCGGATCGAACAAATCGATTTCTCCACGCTCGAGTAACATCATGACCGAAGTGGCGGTGACCGGTTTCGTCATCGAATATAAACGATAAATGGAATCTCTTGTGATAGGGCGTCCTGACTCTATGTCAGCCATCCCATCCTCATGGTAAAAAACTTCACTCCCGTCCTTGATCACCATAAAGTTCGCACCGGCGATTTCCTTGTTGTGGATGCTCGCTTTCAGTACCTTTTTCAATTGGTTGGTTATGTTTGGCTCCAGCATGTGGCCTAAGTCTCCTTCACAAATACAATTTTCTATAGAAAATTGTAAACGCTTTTTTAGGGATTGTATAGTGCCGTATCATTTTATGAATGAACACAGCCCGGGAATGACATCCTAAGGAAGTAGTATACATCTCAGTTTTCCGAGGAGGATTCTTGTATGGCTCACCAGTTGAGAAGAAAAGAAGCTGCCTGGAAGTCACGAAAGCAAGAACAGCATCCCCATGGTAAAATCAAATCGCTTAAGACCTTGTCCAGCGAATATGACGAGAAGCATACTACTACTTTGTAAGGAAGAGAAAGACTGCCAGAGCATTTGCCGGCGGTCTTTCTTCACTTTCGCACAAAACGCTTTGACGAATCAGGAGTTTTGGAGTACGATAAATACATCAAATAAATTTGATTTGATGAGGTTAATCTATGGATACAGACCAACAATCACTGCTGTTTACGAATTACGAGCAAAAGTTCAAAGCACTTGCAGATCAGAAGCGTTTAGCGATTTTATTGGAAATTAATAAACATTCTGAAGTCTGTGTGTGTGAACTGGAAGGTAAAGTAGATCTTCCGCAATCTAAGCTGTCCTATCATCTTAAGCTGTTGTTTGATGCAGATCTGATTAAATGCCGCAGAGAAGGCCGCTGGAATTACTACAGTATCAATGAGAAGGTTATGAAGTATCTTTTGCCGGACGACGTATGTTGTGTCTTTTACCCGCCGACTACATAAAGTGCGGGTAAAAATTTACTCTATCCATCAAAATAATTTGATGGTTTAGGACTGGATAAGAACACCCTATATAGATTGAACTTAAAAACTTGAGATAAGGAAAGGAGTGCCGGAGGGGGATTTTGGAACTGTAGGAGCGAATGTGTCCGCCTAAAAGCTTTCCGTAGGAAAGCTCGCTTCGAAAACATAAGCAGTCTGCGGATTTCTACCGCTACTAGCGGTATTAATCAAGAAATCCGGGGACAACAGCGGCCGGAAGTCCAAATATCCACCGTAGGTGCGACTGATCCTGTACACTAAAAACTTTAAGTTCATTCAATATAGATGATAATGAAGGAAGGTATATACATGGTGAAGCTAAACCCGGATTTTCTAAATTACATAATCGGCAACAATTTAAGTCAAGACATGCTAAAGGGACAGTTCGGCCTTGAAAAAGAGAATACCCGGGTCGATAAGCGGGGGAATCTTGCATTAACACCTCACCCGAAAGCCTTTGGTTCAAAAATGGATAATCCTTATATCAAAACAGATTTTTCGGAAAGCCAAGTGGAGATGATAACCCCCGTCTTCCATACCATCGAGGAGACCTATCATTTTCTGGATGAACTCCTATCGCCGGTTTCAACCGGATGGGGCTATAAAACTCTTTTGCACTCAGCAATTCCTCAGAAAGA
>CAKMKL010000220.1 GCA_927443375.1 uncultured Paenibacillus sp.
AGACGAGCACGTCGCAAGTGCCTGTAAGCACGTCACGCGCTTCCACATTTCCGACAAAGTTTATGCCCTATAAAGCTTCCAACAGCGGGTACGCTTCTTTCGTCAGTTCATTGCCCTTTCCCGGCTCAGTATACTTAGCAGGAATTTCTCCAGTTAAATGATCATCAATCGAGCGTAGAAGTAGGCTAGTTGGAAAAAGTCCACTTAATCTAGCCATCATCAGGAGAATTGGGCGGAAGAGGACAAACTAAATTGCTTTTTTCCAACTAATCATTCAAAAATCACTTTAAGGAGCCCAATAGATTGCCTTTTTCCACTTAGCTGTTTTCTAGACTATGGGATGCAATCCTCTAACAGCAATGACAGGTGTAACGCTATTCCTTAGAGGCTAACCTAATTGAAATAATCCAGCACCCCATGCGCCAGTTCATAACGGACAATTCTTTCTTGGTTGCCCCGGCAGGATGGGAGCAGCCAGCCCTTATCCGACAGACTGCGCAGCGTGCGGACTGCTGTCTTGTAATCAATGCCGAAGTGCTGCTTAACATCCTGGGGGCGGACAGTCCCGGTTAGCTGGATGGCCAGACGGATGACCTCCTGCTCCATAAGCAGCATAAGCACCATAAGCACCATAAGCACCATAAGCACCATAAGCACCATAAGCACCATAAGCACCATAAGCACCATAAGCACCATAAGCACCATAAGCACCATAAGCATCATAAGCATCACCGTAATGAAAAACCAACAAATTTACGCGCAGACAAACACATCTTCACTATTCAGCAGCCTGACATGAGATACAAGCCGTCTGAGGACTCGCCAGTCCCGCTTCTAACCAAAAACAAGCGCCCAACCGCGATAACTCCGCGATTGGGCGCTTGTCCGTCCGGCATATAACCTGCCTACTTCTTATTCATCTTAAACTTCAGGAACAGCTCGTTGTAATGGGCGAGCATCCGCTTGCCGAGGTTGTCGTATACCTCCAGCCGGTCGGTAATCGCGGCGGGCGGGTAGAAACGTTCATCGCCGGAAATATCTTCGGGCAGCAGCGCAAGGGCCGGAACGTTAGGGGTAGAGTACCCTACGTATTCGGCATTCTGTGCTGCGACCTCAGGACGGAGCATGAAGTCGATGAACTTATGCGCACCCTCCACGTTGGCTGCCGTCTTCGGGATGACCATGTTGTCGAACCACTTGTTCGAGCCTTCCTCCGGTACTACATAGTCAAGCTTGTCGTTCTCGTCCATAATCTCCGAAGCATCGCCGGACCAGACGATCCCGACGGCTGCTTCTTCATTAGCCAGCAGCATCTTGATCTCGTCTCCGACAATCGCCTTCACGTTAGGCGAGAGCTTGTTCAGCTTAGACAGCGCCTCCTGGAGATGCTCCTCATTCGTATCATTAACCGAATAGTGCAGGCTGTTCAGCGCCATGCCCATGACCTCGCGGGCTCCGTCGACCAGGAAGATATTATTGTTCAATCTCTTGTCCCAGAGGGAATCCCAGCTGCTGAAATCAATATCCCCGGTCATCTCAGGATTGTAGATAATCCCTACCGTTCCCCAGAAATAAGGCACCGAATACTTGTTGCCCGGATCGAAGGACAGGTCCATAAATCTGGAATCGATATTAGCCAGATTCGGAATTTTGCTGTGATCCAGCGGCAGCAGCAGGTTCTCCTCCCGCATCTTGGCGATGGCATAGTCGGAAGGAACCACCACATCGAAGACCGTTCCGCCCTGCTCCACCTTGGTCAGCATCGCTTCATTCGAATCAAAGGTCTGGTAGATAACTGTAATCCCGGTCTCCTTCTCGAACTGCTCCAGGAGATCAGGATCAATGTAATCGCCCCAGTTATAAATAGTCAGCGTATTACCGCCTGTATATCCTTCCGCCGAGTTCAGCCTGGAGCCAAGGAACATCAGACCGAAGGCAACGAGCAGAATCGCCAGAAATGCATTGACCAGCTGTTTCATCTAGGCACCCCCGCTTCCAGAGCCGGCTCCGCTATTATGGCGGACGGCTTATTCTTCCGCTGGTTCAGGAAATAGTATCCGACGACGAGCAGGATCGTAAAGAGGAAAATCAGAGTCGAGAGTGCATTGATCGACAGCGATACCCCTTGCCGTGCCCGGGAATAAATCTCCACCGAGAGTGTGGAATAGCCGTTCCCGGTCACGAAGAACGTCACCGCGAAATCATCCAGTGAATAGGTCAGCGCCATGAAGAAACCGCTGAAGATCCCGGGCTTGATAATCGGCAGAATCACCTTGGTCAGGACATTAAGCCTGCTGGCCCCGAGGTCGCGGGCGGCATCGGTCAGTGTCGGGCTCATCTCCTGCAGATGCGGCAGAATCATCAGCACGGCAATCGGCACGCTGAACGCCACATGGGAGAGCAGCACGGAGGTGAAGCCAAGCTTGATGCCGGCAATGGTGAACAGGATCAGAAAGGAGGCCCCGATAATAACGTCTGGACTGACGATCAGCACATTGTTCAGCGAGAGCAGTGCGTTCTTCGACCGGCGGCTGCGGCTGCGCTGGATGGCCAGTGCACCAATGACCGCCAGCAGCGTGGCAATCGCCGAAGACAGGAGCGCAATGACCAGCGTGTTGATCACAATAATGATCAGGCGTGTATCCTGCAGGACTTCCCGGTAATAATCGAGCGTGAAGCCCTCGAATTTATGCATCGTACCGCCGCTGTTGAACGAGTAGTACATCAGATAGAAAATCGGCGCGTACAGTACGACAAACACCAGCACCAGATACAGGTTAGCAATCCCATTTTTATTTTTCATGCCGGACCCCCTTCCGCGAGCTGCCCGTAAGGAGCATGAACAGCGCCATGATGGCAATCAGGAAGACGGCAACCGTCGAGCCCATACCCCAGTCCTGCGTAACCAGAAAGTGCTGCTCAATCGCGGTGCCCAGCGTAATCACCCGGTTGCCGGCGATCAGACGCGTAATCATAAACAGCGACAGCGCAGGAATGAATACAGCCATACACCCGGAACGCACTCCGGAGACCGTCAGCGGAAAAATAACCCGCCGGAACGTCGTCCACCCGGAAGCGCCCAAATCGCGCGCGGCATCCACGAGAGACAGGTTCAGCTCCTCCAGGGCACTGAAGATCGGCAGAATCATGAACGGAATAAAAATATACACCGAGACAAACACAAAGCTGAAACCGGTAAAGAGAATTTGCTGCTCCCCGAGCCCCAGAAGGTCAAAGAAGCTGTTTACCGGCCCGAAGGTGCCGAAGATCCCGATAAACGCGTACGTCTTCAGCAGCAGATTGATCCAGGTCGGCAGAATAATCAGCAGCAGCCACAACTGCTTATGCTTCGTGCGGGTCAGCAGATAAGCGGCCGGATACGCGACAAGCAGCGAAAACAGCGTGATCAGGAACGCATACCAGAAGGAGTTCAGCATCATTCTCATATATACAGGCGTAAAGAAATTCACATAATTGTCCAGCGTCAGATGCCCGTCCAGGTCAAACAGGGAGTAGTAAATAACCAGCAGTACCGGCGCGATTACAAACAGGGCGATCCATAAATAATAAGGGATGAGATAATACGACCGGCCCTTATTGTTCATGGCTCTCCACCTCGCCGTAAGCTTCCAGACGTCTGTCGAATTCTTCCTCCGTTTCACCAAAACGCATAACATGAATCGCTTCCGGATCAAAATAGAGCCCGATCTCGCTGCCTACCTCAGCCTTGCGTGTAGAGTGCACCAGCCACTCATGGCCGGATTCGTCATAACAGCTGATCTCATAGTGCACGCCCCGGAACAGCTGGGAATCGACGCGCACCTTCAGCTTGCCCTGCTCCACTGTTGCGATCTCCAGATCCTCCGGGCGGATCACGATTTCAACCGATTCATTCGGCTTAAGCCCCGCATCCACGCATTCAAAACGGTGGCCGCCCCATTCCACCAGATAATCCTCGATCATAACACCGGGTACGATATTCGACTCTCCGATGAAGTCAGCGACGAAGCGGTTGATCGGCTCATCATAAATATCGTTCGGTGTACCGCTCTGCTCAATCTTCCCTTTGTTCATGACAAAGATCCAGTCCGACATCGCCAGCGCTTCCTCCTGGTCATGGGTAACGAAGACGACCATTCTGCGTCTGATCGCCGGTTTTGCCGAACCGACTGAAGGCTCTATTTATCTAAACGGTAAAATGATCAACCACATTCCCGCCAACGAGCGCCAGGTGAACACGGTATTTCAGGATTATGCCCTGTTTCCCCACCTGAACGTATTCGAGAATGTGGCTTTCGGACTGCGCATTAAGAAGCTTAAGAAGGATGTCATTACCCAAAAGGTGCAGGAAGCACTGCGGTTCGTCAACCTTGTCGGCTACGAACAGCGCGCGATCAACGAAATGTCCGGCGGACAAAGACAGCGTGTAGCGATTGCCCGCGCGATCGTCAACGAGCCGCAGGTGCTGCTGCTGGACGAGCCGTTGTCTGC
>CAKMKL010000221.1 GCA_927443375.1 uncultured Paenibacillus sp.
CTTCGCGCTGTAGCCAGCCGTATCGGCCAGCATCTCATCCAGCTTGTCTTCACCCTCGACATCAATCCGGGTAATCCAGTGCAGGTGATTTAGCCCGACGAACTCGGCATAAATCCGGTCCGGCGCGGCATCGTATTTCGCCGATACCTGCTTGATCAGCCCGATCGGCGCATTGCAGAGGCCGATGCTCTTCACCTTCGAGTATCTCAGCACCGCTTCAGTCACCATTCCTGCCGGGTTGGTGAAGTTCAGCAGCCAGGCGTCAGGAGCGAGCTCTTCGATATCCCGGCAGATGTCCAGGATTACGGGAATGGTGCGCAGCGCTTTCATCATTCCGCCAGGGCCGGTTGTTTCCTGGCCGATGACGCCGTATTTGAGCGGGATGGACTCATCGCGGGCGCGGGCGTCCAGCATGCCGACGCGGATCTGGGTGCTGACGAAGTCGGCACCGGCAATCGCCTCGCGGCGGTCAGTCGTCACAAAGACCGGGCCGCTGCCGCTGCCGCTGACCAGGATTCCGCCGATGGCTAAGGGGCTGATCCATGCCGTGAAGACGTATGAGCAGCTGGCGATTGACGCAGCCGTTACCGGCGACCGCAGCCTGGCGATCCAGGCGCTCGCCCATCATCCGCTCGTGCCTTCCGTAGAGGTGGCCATCACCATGCTGGATGAAATGCTGGAGGCGAACAGGGAGTATCTGCCGAATTTTTTTGCCGGTAAAGAAGCGGCTTCGGCCGTTGCCGAATAATATGAACAAAGAGACCCCCTCTTTGCAGATTCTACTCTGCGTGCCGGGCGGTCTCTTATTTTTATAGCTTCCATATTCCGTTTAAATCACCTTATGCTGAACCCATTTCTCCCCAAGGAACCGCCGCAGGAAGATGAAGCCCCGTACGCCCCATTCGCAGTTCATCGCCAGCCATACACCGACAATGCCCATACCGAACTGGATGCCAAGCAGGTATCCCAGCACGACGCGGAACAGCCACATCGACAGCATCGAGACCATCGATGTATATTTGGAATCACCTGCGGCCCGTAGTGCCGATGGTGTAATGAAGCTGATTGACCACAGCGGAATCTGGGCAATCGAATTGATCAGAAAGACCAGGAAGATATCCCCGATAATCTCAGCCGGAGGATGGAACAAGGATACCAGCGGATGGAAAAACGGAAAAATCAGCAGTGCCATCAGCACAAAGGAAGCGGACGACAGCCAAAGAAACGATTTAACGAATTTCCGCGCGTCCTTCACATTTCTGCTGCCCATGCATTGGCCTACCACCGTAATGAGCGTCAGGGACAAGGCATTTGCAGGAATCTGCATGACTCCGGCCAGGGTGGACGTGATGGCATTCGTGGCAATCGCATAGGTGCCCAGGCTGACGATGAAGATTTGAGTCAGGATCTTTCCGCCGTTAAAAAACATCTGCTCTGCGGCAAACGGCAGGCCGATATTCATAATTCGTTTGAGCATCGTCCAGTTCAAGACCAGCAGATCGCGGATTCTCACATGCAGCGTATTGTCCATCCGGAACAGATAGATGAGTGCGCAGACCGCAGCCAGATATCTGGATACGTTGATGGCAATGGTCATCCCGAACACACCCATATGCAGGCCGTTGATGAATACAAAATTCAGCAGAACATAGATCAGATTCATGATCAGGGACAGCACGAGTGAAGCCCTGGTCCTGCCGATTCCGCGCAATGCGCCGCAGACCGCTTCTACAACAGCGATACCCAGATAGGACAGGCTGCTGCCGATCAGATACGTCCGGGCATTGGCCATTACCTCCGGCGAGGCCGCACCAAACAGCAGGTTCAGCAGCGGACCGTGAAGCACAATCCCAAACAAGCCGATGCATAGCGCCATCAAAGAAACTGATGAGACTGCACCGGCTGTGGCTTTGGAGACCATCTGGTCATTACCGCTCCCTTTATACTGGGCGACAACAACGGTCCCTCCAGTGGAAACTGCAATGAACACACTGATCAGAAAAATATTAAGTGAATCGATCATATTCACGGCGCTGATCGCCGCCACACCGGACGAGCTAATCATCGCCGTATTCACCAGATTCAGACCGACAATAAAGGCCTGGTCGACCAGAAGCGGTATAAATAATGCTATCATCTGGCGGTAATCTATGGATTCTCCGGAAAAATATTTGTCGAGGAACAGGCTGCCCTGTTTCCCCTTTACCTTGGGCTCTAGCATAACTTCACTTCTTTATATTAGAATTAGGGTTTCGTCATTCTAACATATGGAGTTCAGAAGTCAAGGAATCCGCTGATTCTCTAAGAGATTAGACATTTCTCATAGAAGGAGAGAGCGTCAGGGTGAACGTCTTATCGAACGGGGTCATCATATTGACCAGCACCGCCTTGCAGTTGTTCTGCAGCTTCGCTTCACGTACCGCCCTCGCCAGATGGCCAAGCTCTCCCCCCGTCAGTTCTACCCAGTCTTCGCCGCTGGTATAGCGGAGAACGCCTCCGCTCCAGAGGTAGCAGTCCTCCTCTACCGTCTGCAGCTCGCCAGAAGTGAAGCTGCCTTCCCGGCCAAAAACAAAGGACAGCTGGGTCATGACCTCCCCCGGCTCCTCGCAATGCACCCGGATCGTCCAGCCCATGTCTGTTCGCTGCACCTCCGCCTCCACGCGGAACGTCTGTTCATGCGTAAGCGGACGGCTCTGGTGCGGGAGCAGATACCAGGGACTGACCTCTTCTGCGGCAGTCGGCGGAAGAAGGGCTCCTTCGACCGGACCATAGTACCCTTTCTTCTGCTCGCCTGCGAGGCGGTATCCGGCGGACAGCTTCGCCATTTCCTGCATCGGAACGAATCCCGGATTGAAATAGGACGCCAATTGCACGGCCAGCAGCCGCACAGCACCATGGCGCAGCGCAAAGAAAGACGGTGTCTCCGTGATCAGCGTTACACTGGTAGCTCCATCCCTTAAGCGGGCAACGGGTGCCCCGAAATCGGTATGCAGCCGGCTGTGGAAAATCCGCCCCTGATGACCGGCGGCCTCCATGTCCTGCAGATAGCTGTGCCGCAGAAAATCCCCGTTCAGTAGCGTCTCGTACTTCACGGGCAGCTCTGCCACTGCACCGAAAGTCTGCTGAAGCTCAGGCTCAAGCAGCATCCTCACCAGCACATTGGCCGAGCAGACGCCCGGATGGCTGAGCGCCCGCCCGGCCCATTCCGCCATGGCTGCGAACTGCGCATCGTTGTCTGCACGGGCCAGAATTGCGTAGGGCAAATAATACGGGGACAGGTCATGAACACTCCCCAGATCCTGCCGCCCGGAATAATCGGTCACGACCTCGCCCGAGGGATGGACCAG
>CAKMKL010000222.1 GCA_927443375.1 uncultured Paenibacillus sp.
CGGAACTATTATGAATGTGAAAGGCCAGGATTACCTGCTTGAGGAATTGCTTAATCATTCTCCGCATATGGAGCTGTACAAAAAGGGATTCTTCTTCGTACTGTACTTAAGCCCGACGGATTATCACCGGATTCACTCACCGCTTACCGGACGCAAGATAGAGAGCGACTATATCCGCGGCCGGGCCTATCCTGTCAATGAATTCGGCATGAGACATATGAAGAATGTGCTGAGCCGCAATGAACGGCTCATTACTTATATTGCCGGAGCAAACGGGGAAGCCGCGGTTGTAAAGGTTGGTGCGATGAATGTCAGCAGCATCCACTATTCGGATGCTGAAGCGGAACAATGGCAGATCGGAGAGGACCTCGCTTATTTCGAATTCGGTTCTACAGTGGTGCTGCTGCTTGAGAACGGTACCTTTACTCCGCGGCCCGGACTAACGAGCGAGACCAAGGTTAAGATGGGGGAACTGCTGGGGACATTGCGGCGCCCTACTTAAACCGCCAAGACATACTTCAAAGCCCCGTCCAAGGGAGCGCAGGCAATCCCTTGGACGGGGCTTTGATTATTTTACACATACTCATTCACTGCAGAGGCTTATTCCGTCACCTTGCTCGGATTCGCCACCTCACGGGCTTTCTCTTGCACCTCTTCAGGGACCCCGAGATAAAAGCGGCTGATCGGCTTTACATCATCATCCAGCTTATAAACAAGCGGTACGCCGGTAGGAACATTCAGCTCCAGCAGCGTGGGTTCATCCAAATCCTCCATGAATTTGATCAGCGCCCGCAGCGTATTTCCGTGCGCCGAGATCAGCACCCGCTCCTTCTTGCGGATCAGCGGCACAATCCGTTTGCCCCAGAAATCGCCGACACGGGCGACCGTATCCTCCAGGCTCTCCCCGCGCGGAATATCGCCGGGGCGCACCTCCTTGTAGCGGATGTCGTTTCTGGCATAGCGCGGGTCATCCGGCTCCAGCAGCGGCGGACGAACGGACAGGCTGCGCCGCCAGATATGCAGCTGCTCTTCCCCGTATTTAACGGCGGTTTCGCTTTTGCTCAGACCCTGCAGCGCCCCGTAATGGCGCTCGTTCAGCTTCCAGGATTTCTGTACAGGAATCCATAAGAGGTCCATCTCCTCCAGCACGTAGTTAAGCGTCTTGATCGAACGCTTCAGCACAGAGGCAAAGGCCAGATCGAAGGAGTAGCCTGCTTCTTTCAACAGCTTGCCGGCGGCTTTGGCTTCCTGAACCCCTTTTTCCGTCAGATCGGGATCACTCCAGCCTGTGAACAGATTCTGACGGTTGTATTCACTCTCTCCATGCCGGATCAACACAACTTCGTACATATCCTCTCACCTCAAACCTTTGATTTCAGTTCTTCTGCTCCGCTTAAGTATATGTCATCTCGAGCCGCTCATCCTCTTTATCCTTATACCCCGGCAGGTCCATGCGGATACGCCTGAAGCTGAGAGGCCGGCCCGTTCTCACATAAATTTTAAAAACCGGATACCTTACGGCCCCGGTTCTCTTACATCTATCGCTGTATCCTTGCGTCTTAGTCTGCTTGATTTAGAACCATTGGTCTGTGGTCATGCCGCTATTCTGCTTCAAGCGTCTCCAGCGGTTCCGGCATAATCCGGCGCTCCCGCACTTGAGAGCATTATTTGAAATCCGGCGTCCTCTTGTCATACCTGTGTTCTCCCCTTCCAGGCTGTATGTAAATCTTCTGTAAACCAGGTTGCAACGTATTTACCCCTGGAATAAAAAGCTGAAACAAAGCAGCCTGAAGAGGGAGGACGGGGCAAAGATCAGCGAATTTCGGACGGGCTTTTCCCCGTGTGCTGCTTAAATTGACGGCTGAAAAAGAAAATATCACGGTAGCCCAGCGCATCTGCCACCTCGGTAACGTTCATTCCGGCGTACAGCAGCAGATGCTGGGCCCGCTCAATGCGGGCACGGATCACATACGACTGGACCGAGGAGCCGGTAATTTCCTTGAATTTGATGGAGAAGTAACGCGGAGATAATCCCGCCCGGGCCGCCAGGTCCTCCACACGGTGTGCGGCACCCGGATGCTGGCTGACATAATTGGCTACCTCGTGGATAATTTCAGTCAGATGGTTGCTTACGTGGCGCTCCACCGGCATCATCCGGTCCTCACGCAGCAGATGGATCATCAGCTGCTTCAGAATCAGCTGTCCTTCCTCCTCGGCAGCGAAGGTTTTGACCAGAAATAAACGCACATAACGGGCAAGCAGATGCTCGAATTCCACCGTCTCTGTCAGCTCACGGTATGGCTCTGGGATCTCTGTCACCTCTGCGGCAACATCAAAGTGAATGTATGTAATTACCAGCGGCTTTTGCGGATTATGTGTCGCATAAGTAGAATCACCCGGGCGGAACAGGAAGCAGCTTCCCTTACCCACCTGAAAAGGCACACCGCTGCGTACAACCGTACCTTCCCCGCTCCAGACATAAAATAAATCATAATTTTGCAGCGGCTTCTCTCTTTTCTGCCATCTCCAGCCCGGTTCACAGACAATCTTCGCCAGGGCCGGCAGAATTATAAAAGAGGACGGCGATGCATGCAGCATAATATTCCCTCCTAAAAGTTTTGTTCAGGTTATACTTCTTCGAAATGCTTCTTGAACAAAACTGACTTCGTAAGCATAGGCTTAGTTTTGTTCAGCATAATCTTCTATAGATTTACTTCGTGAACAAAACTGTCTTCGTAAGCATACGTTTTCCTTACAATACATAATACCTTGTCACGTTCGATTTTGCACATCGTTCCAGGCTAACAGCAGGCGGTTTACGCCCTCCTCCAGCGCCGCAGCATCGAGGTGGGCAAAAGAAAAGCAGGCCGCTGCGCTCCCCGGCCTGATCCGGTACAGCGCTGCGTCACGGAAGTCCGTGCCGCGCCGCCTTGCCGCCGCCCGGAAGGCGGCGAACTCCGCATCTGTGCGCAGCCAGCGCGCATAGATTTTCAGGCCTGCATCTCCCGGCAGCGCCTGGAAGATCGTCCCGAGCCGCGCGGCCAGCAAGGCGCGAAAGATCCGTGCGCGCTCACCGTAGATGCGCGTCATGCGCCGCAGGTGGCGGCTGTACCCGCCGGTGCCCATGAACCGAGCCAAGGCCCGCTGTTCCAGCTGGCCCGCCGGGAGCGGCTCATACAATGCCTTGGCGGCAGTGACCGGCTCTGCCAGCGAAGGCGGCAGCACGGCGAAGCCGAGCCGCAGCCCGAAGAACATGCTATTGGAGAAGGAGCCGACATAGACAACCCGCTCCTCCCGGTCAAGCGCTTTGAGCGGCTCTATGGGCCGGCCGCCCCAGCGGAACTCGCTGTCATAATCATCCTCGATGATGACAGCCTGGTGCCGCCGTGCCCATTCCAGCAGGCTGCGGCGCCGGTCCAGCGGCAGCACCGCGCCGGTGGGGAACTGGCGGCTCGGTGTAACGAACAGCAGCCGTGCCTCCCAGTCTTCCGGGACAAGTCCGGCCTCGTCTACCCGGCCCGGCAGCAGCCTGCCGCCGCCAATCTCCACCGCCCTCCGGATGCCGTGAAATCCGGGATCTTCGACCACAGCGCTGCTCCCCTGCTCCAGCAGAAGCTGCGTCAGAATAACGATGCCCTGCATCGAGCCGCTGAACAGCACGATCTGCCCCGCATCGGTGCGGATTCCCCGGGTAATCCGCAAATGGGCGGCAATTGCCCGCCGCAGGCCTTCATCCCCTTGGGGAGGACAATAGCTCTCCAGCAGTCCGCCTTGTTTGCCTCCCGCATAGTTGAGTGCGCTCCGCCATTCAGCATACGGAAAATGCTCCATCTGCATTCCGCTGCTGCGGAAGCTGATGAAGTCCGCTCCGGCCCGTTCATAGACAGAGAGCTTCCGCTCCATCAGGCGTTCCCCCCAGGCCGTGAGCATAATCGGCGCTGCGGCCGAAGATGCTGGGCGGGAGGTCCTGTTTACTCCCGCTGCATCCCCGCTGTATCCCCCGTCGGCAGCTTCTTCCTCATGCTCTGGTGATACGTTCAGAAGATTACCGGAACCATCGCCCGCTGCACGCGGTTCACCAGTTTCCAGCTTACTGCCTCCAGCTCCGCTGCTTCCTCCCGTTCCGGTAAAGAAGCTGTCACCTGAAACAAACGTGCCGCGCCCCCGCTCCGTCTTGATATATCCGTCTGCCAGCAGCATATCGTATACCTGCGAGGCCGACCCGCGTGATAGCTGATACAGCCCGGCCAGCTTTCTTGTGGAAGGCAGCTGCGCCCCTCCCGGCAGCGTCCCGTCAAGAATCGCTGCACGGAGCGCATGATATAACGCCAGATATTTGTAGCGGTACATGTCCAGATACTGGTCATACGGCAGCGTGAAATTCATGTTTCTTCCCTCATTTCAAAAGTGGACCATTAAAATTAATGTAAACCGGTACTTTTTCATTGTCAATTCCTCCTCTATGCTAAATAAAATTCTATGGAGCACACGCTTCACATCAAGAGAGAGGATGAACAGGATGCGCAGAAAAGAGTTTAAGATTGAACAGGAAGAGGAAATCAGAGAATTTTTGCAGGGGATGAGCTTTGGCTTTCTGGGAACCAGTGACGAACAAGGAGCCCCTAGGGTAACCCCGCTGAATTTTGTCTACGATCAAGGGGATTTTTATTTCCACGGCAGTCATACCGGCGGCAAAATGGAGAGCATCCGGCAGCAGCAGCAGGTCTGCTTCACAGTAGCGGATGAATATGCACTCATTCCCTCCTACTTCAGCGACCCCGAGCTGGCCTGCCCTGCCACCGCTTACTTCAAAAGTGTTACCGCCTACGGGCAAGCCGAAATCGTTGAAGATAGTACGGAGAAGGCTGCTGTATTGTCGCTTTTCATGCAGAAGCTTCAGCCGCAGGGCGGCTATGCGCCAATTGTTGCTGATGACCCAAAGTACCGTTCACGGTTAAAGGGGGTTGCCGTCGTACGGATCGTGCCTGAGGAATTAACGGCCAAATTTAAATTCGGCCAGAATCTGAAGGAGGATGAGCGGGCGGGGGTCACCCGGGGACTGGCCGAGCGGAATGGGGAGCGCGATGCTGAAACGCTGGAAATGATGAAAAAATATTGCCCTCACCACAGGTAAGGTGATCTGCAAAATGCTTTTATGGTTGAGTCAGTAAGATTCCCTAAAGTTCATTCCAAAACTTGCTTCGCTGATTCCTCGGAAATTTTTCGAAAAGTATTCAAAAAATGCGGCTTTCTTAAGTGACGACAGCAAACCGCGGTGATATAATGTTAGGCAATGTTAACGTATATCCCAGAAGAATACCGGAAGGATGAAACTGATGAATCCACTGGCTGGACAATTGAACGAAAGCATCAAGGCAGGCAATGAACATGTGTACGATATGCTCTCGGGTCTTGGCAAAGCAATCTATTTCCCGAAAGAGGGCATCCTGAGCCAATCCGCTGAAGCGACGGCTCATGCCAAGAAATACAATGCAACCATCGGTATCGCGACGGAGAAGGGCATGCCTATGCACCTTGCCGTCATTCAGGATAAGCTGTCCGCTTACAGCCCCAAAGACCTGTACGGCTATGCTCCACCTGCCGGCAAACCGGAGCTGCGCACCGTATGGCGGGAAAAGATGCTGCGCGAGAATCCGTCGCTGGAAGGCAAATCCTTCAGCAACCCTATCGTGACCAATGCCCTGACACACGGTCTTAGTATTGTTGCCGACCTGTTCGCAGAAGAAGGCGATGCGATCATCTATCCGGATAAGAACTGGGAGAATTACGAGCTGACCTTCGGCATCCGCCGCCTCAGCGAAATCGTCAATTATCCGCTCTTTACTGAAGATATGAAGTTCAACAGCGAAGGCCTGCTGGATGCGCTTCTGGCCCAGAAGGACCGCGGCAAAGCCATCGTACTGCTCAACTTCCCTAATAATCCTACCGGTTATACACCTGGCCTTAAAGAAGGGGAAGCCATTGTTGCGGCTATTCTCCGCGCGGCTGAGGAAGGTATTAATGTCGTCGTCGTCAGCGATGATGCCTATTTCGGACTATTTTTCGAAAACTCACTCAAGGAATCCCTATTCGGGCGTCTGGCCAATCTGCATCCGCGCGTGCTTGCCATCAAGATTGACGGAGCTACCAAGGAAGAATTCGTATGGGGCTTCCGTGTCGGCTTCATTACTTATGCTTCCGAGGATAAGGATCTCTTGGCCGCTCTCGAGCAGAAGACGCTGGGCATTATCCGTGCTACGATTTCCAGCGGGGCGCACCCGTCGCAGACGTTTGTGCTGGATGCCTTGAAATCACCACAGTTCTTAGAGCAGAAGGAAGAGAAGTTCCAGATTATGAAAGGCCGTGCCAACAAAGTGAAGGCGCTGCTGGACAGCGGTAAGTACGGCGATGACGTCTGGACCTATTATCCATTCAATTCCGGTTATTTCATGTGCCTGAAGCTGCACACTGTGTCAGCTGAAGACCTGCGGCTCCATCTGATCCATCACTATGGCCTGGGCACCATTGCCCTGGGTGAGACCGATCTGCGCGTGGCCTTCTCCTGTATAGAAGAAGAACAGCTTGAGGATCTGTTTGATCTGGTATATGCAGGCATCCGTGACCTGGAAAAAGCCGAATAACGAATTTAAGTACAGCAAACAGCTCCGGTTATCCCGGAGCTGTTTTTTTGACGGCTCTCACGGCATTGGCCTATACACGTTCTTCCCCCGGCACATACAATACGATGTACACAAGTACAACAACACATTCGAAAGGGGAATGAACATGAGCGAAGAAGTAAGAGGCGGCGGATACGGATACCCTGGATTTACAAGCACTGGTGCAATTCTTGTTCTCTTTATCCTGCTGGTTATCATCAGCCGTTCACTCTTTGTCTAACCGGGAATGATAATCCCGGGAGGGAGCCCCCGGCTCTCTCCCCTCTCCCGTGTTACACGCTATTCCCTATCAGGCGGAAGCTATAAGGGTACGTGAAACTTCTTGATATACAGCAAAGAGGCCTTAAGAAGAGCTGACGCTTTTCTCAGGGCCTTCTGCTGTTATAAATCGTCGTCCGGATCCGATGCCTTGCGCTTCATATAGACCTTGAAGAAATAAGCCAGCAGCGCACCCGCCAGTAAGCTGCCGATTGCCGGCAGCGGCCGTTCTCCCAAAGTAAACAGAAAAGGCCATCCCAGCACCAATACCAGCACCAACTGGGTACGGAAAATAAATTGTGTAGTATTGTCCCCTTTGCTGCCTTCAGGCAGTGGATACACAGTCAGCCAGAACGATTCACTGTGCAGCTTGCGCAGCGCCGACAGCTGGATACCGGTGAGGAACAGAAAGAACAAATAGATACCGCTGCCGGCATAGCTCGCGCGGTTCCACCAGACCAGCAGCAGCGCCAGCACAGCCATCCGCATGACAATGCCGAAGATATCCCCCCGGGCAAAGCTCTTAGTCAGCAGAAAGCGGTATGCGCTGTCCCGACGCCAGGAGATGCCGCCGCCCCAGCGGGACAGATAGCGCCGGCCATAGACCCGCTGCTCACGCCCCGGAACATCCACGAACCAGCCGAGCATCATCAGTGCTCTTGTCCCCTGATTCCGCTCTGTAGCGATCAGCCGCTCCCACGGTACGCCATGACGGTTCGGAACGCTGAGCGCTGCCAGATAAGCCGCTGCCAGAATGACGATAAAGATTAATGCCTGCAGCGATGGCTGCCACAGCCATGCTGCAATCATCAGCCCAAGGGCCGCCCAGCGCAGCAGTCTAAGCCCGGCCGAAGCAGGACGCGAGAGCATCGCGATTTCCCGCCATAGCCCGTAGCTCGACAGCAGCTTCACCGCAATCAGCACCACGGCTGTAAGCAGCAGCTGCTTCGGAGAATCGTCCGTACGTATGTACAAAGGCCAGAG
The DNA here is from genome assembly GCA_927443375.1 of uncultured Paenibacillus sp. Lineage (GTDB taxonomy): Bacteria > Bacillota > Bacilli > Paenibacillales > Paenibacillaceae > Paenibacillus_AQ. The sequence goes on from CAKMKL010000222.1 coordinate 7,923, forward strand.
GGTAATGAGGATAAAAGCCAACCGCAGAATTTTCCACACATTCCCGCTCACCCAGGCCGGAGCAAAGTACTCTCTCATCCGGTGGCCTTGCGGGAGCAGAAAGACCGTATCCGGGCTCTGCAGATAGGTCCGGAAGCTGCTGTGCACTGCTGCAGGCAGCAGCAAAATCAGCATAATCCAGCGGATCGGCAGATCTGCCGGGGTATCGCGGAGCAGCGCGGTGTACCAGGCGGAGAAGACTATCAGCACCAGCAGCATCAGCATTGCTACACCGCTCTTAATGACATAACCCACATACGGGAGCATGCTTCCCATGAACCGGCTGCGCCGCTGCCGGCGCAGCTCTTTCAAATCCATATCATTTCCCTCCCTGCACCAGTTCGTAGAACAGCTGCTCCAGGTTAAGGCCGCGCAGTCCGGCCGCTTCGGTCATTTCCGCAAGTGTGCCCTGGGCGATAACCTTGCCGCGGTGCAGCACAATGAAGCGGTCGCAGTAATTCTCGATGGTAGAAAGAATATGAGAGCTAAGCAGGATGGACGCCCCTGATTTCTTCAGATCCAGCATAAAATCGAGCAGGGAACGGATACCAAGCGGGTCAAGTCCCAAAAAAGGCTCATCTATAACATAGAGCGCCGGCCGTGCCACGAAGGCACACATAATCATTACCTTCTGCTTCATGCCCTTGGACAAATGGGAGGACAATGTATCCATCTTGTCCTCCATATTGAACAGTGCCGCCAGTTGCCCGGTGCGCGATTCATAGTCGCTGCGATCCACACCATAAGCCCTGGCCGTAAATTCGACATGCTCCCGGACCGTCATTTCCTCATACAGCAGAGGCGATTCCGGCACGAACGTCAGCGCACTGTGATACCCTTCCGGGTCGCTGCTTCGGGTCTTGCCCTGTACGGTAATTTCACCTTTGTGGGGCGACATCAGCCCCAGAATATGCTTCATGGTCGTACTTTTGCCTGCTCCATTGAGTCCGATCAGTCCAACCATTTCACCGGGCTGTACCTGAAGGCCGATATCATGAAGCACCGGCTTGTTGAGACTATATCCTCCGCTTAAGCCCGTAATTTGCAGTACGGGGGCAGTATTCATTGACCGTCACCTCTCGGGGTTTTGTCCTTGAGCCATTTTGGAGCTCCCTTATTCTTACGGTTCTTCTCACGCTCGCTACTGCTGATGCGTGCTTTGCCCGCAGGGGCGGCCGGGCTGCGTCCGCCTGCGGTTTGGCCTGCACCATGATGCGGCTCACGCCGCACCTCTCCGCCGGCACTTGGGCTGCCCATCAGTCCCTGACGCGCTGCCGCCGGTCTGGCACCTGGAGCATCCGGCTGCACAGCTGCCGTCCGCACCGGCTTGCTGCTGCCCGGTGCAGCACTTTCCCGGCGCGGTCCATCTGTTCCGCCGCTTCCCCGGCTGCTGCCTGCAGGTCTGCGGACTTCATCCGCCGGCCGCGCCTTGCCGGCGGACATCGCCCGCTCTTCCAGCTGAATGTCCAGCTCACGGGCAAACTTGCGCATGATGAAGGTCTGCTGCTCGGTAACAATCGTGACCGACAGACCGCGCTTGCCCATACGTCCCGTACGTCCGGCCCGGTGCACATAGTGCTCGGAATCAAATGCCGGGTCGTAGCTGACCACAAGTGTCAGATTCTCAATATCCAGACCCCGGGCTGCTACATCGCTGGCTACCAGCACCCGGAACTTCCCGCTCCTGAACTTAGCCAGCACATTACTGCGCGTAACCTTGTCGGCATCGCCGTAGAGCGCCGCTGCGCTCAGACCGAGATGGTTCAGCTTCGCCTGCACTTCGGCTATGTCCTCAGTGGCGTTAACGAACACAATCGCCCGTTCCGGGTTGTAATGGCGGATGACGCGGCGCAGCATATCCATCTTGTTCCGCTCCTCGGCCACCACGTAATGATGTTCCAGCGACTGCGCGGTCATAACCCCCGGATCAATCCCGACTTCGGCCGGGTTCTTCATTTCCCGGGCAGCCAATGCTTTGGTTTCCGGCCCGATGGTTGCCGACAGCATGATGAGCTGGCGTGTGCGCAAAGCACTGCTGACGATCTTAGCTACCTCGCCTGCTCCGCTAAGCTGGAACATCTGATCAGCCTCATCGATGACAATCGTGGTGACTTCGTGCATTTTCAGCTTGCGCAGGCCAATCAGCTCCCGGATGCGGCCCGGAGTGCCGATGACAAGCTGCGGGTGTTCACGCAGCTTGTCGATCTGGCGTTTGATTGCAGCACCGCCGATCAGTCCCATCACCTTAATGCCGCGGTGATCTCCGTACCGCTCCGCCTCGCGGAGAATTTGCATCGCCAGTTCCTGGGTTGGGGCCAGAACCAGCTTCTGCATCACTCTCTGCTCCGGATTAATCCCTTGAAGCAGCGGCAGCAGGTATGCCAGAGTCTTGCCTGTTCCTGTCTGGGAAGCGGCCAGCACATCCCTTCCCTCCAGCAGAAGCGGGATCGTCTGCTCCTGAACAGGGGATGGGGCGGTAATGCCGAATTCCGACAATCTGGCAACAAGGTCTTCCTGGATGCCGATGGCCGCAAAAGATGCGTTAGTCATAATTGTATTTCATCCTTTTCGCTTGAGTTAATATCATCATTATATGCCAAAAAGGCCTCTCCACCAAATGGAAGGCCGTATCTCTAGAGAGGGGCTGATATCAGCTTAGCTCAGCCCGCAGAAAATAGGATGATCCGCCGGATAACAACTGCCCTCTTCTTCCCTGCACATCTATTTACGGTTCATTGCGTTATAAGTCAGCTTATCCGCCAGGCGGGGGAATAAGGCATACAGGCGGATACCGAAAGCTGCAAGCCCCGGAAGATCCACTTCTTCTTTGCCCTT
>CAKMKL010000223.1 GCA_927443375.1 uncultured Paenibacillus sp.
TAATACATCCCAGCTGTTAAGCCGGTAGACCCGGCCAAGCAGCACGCCATACCCCCCCCAGCCATGGCGCCGATCCTGATGGTGGTTGCCTGGAATATGAGCGAGCGCAAGCAGTTCCTGCAGCTGCTGAAGCTGGGAACCGGCGATTCTCTTGTACTGGCCATTACCTTCCTCTTAACGGTATTCGCGGATTTAACGGTAGCTGTGGAAGTAGGGCTGGTATTGGCCGTAATCCTGTTCGTCAAACGGATGGGTGAGACCCATCTGGTCGCCAAGGTACTGCCTGATCCTGCATCGGTAAAGGTAGCGGCGCATATGGTGACAGACAGCCATGATTGCCCGCAGATCGGAATTTATAATGTGGAGGGTCCATTATTTTTCGGGGCTGCTTACAGGTTTAATGATACGATGCCGGGGCTTGGCCCTGGCCAGGCGAAGCTTATTATCCTTCGTATGGGCAAGGTGCCGTTTATCGACACCACAGGTGAGGCCAATCTGGCGGAGCTTGTGAAACAGCTGCAGGCAGATGGGGGCAAGCTGATGATTACCGGTGCCCAGCCCCAGCCGTATGATCTGTTGAAGAGAACAGGCCTGTATGACAAAATCGGTGCCGAGCAGTTCTTTGGCCACACTGGAGATGCCATCAATGCAGCACTGGGAATGATCCATACAGACCGCTGCGCAGGCTGCAGACATGCCGCGTTCCGGGAATGCGGTGCGTTATCCGGAATGGAGGCAGTGCCGGGCAGAGGCGTCTTTAAAGGCAGAAAGCCGGCAGTGGCGGGAAAGCTCAGCAGCGGAATCCAGTAGGGCAGAGCTTCCTTAATTTCGAATAAATATAACAGCCTGGGTGCATCCTGATGCCCGGGCTGTTATATTTATTATGGACTGGTGAATACCCTATTTGTACATAATTAACTGTAATCTATGTAATCTGGATAAGGAGATTGTACCCTGATGAAGGAACTTAATTATGGCAAGGTGTTTATGCTATTAGCTGGACTGTCCCTGGCTACTCTGGGTGTATACCGCGTAGTTTCGCTGCGGACCGATACGTTTTATGATTTTTTGCTCTGGAATTTTTTCCTGGCCTGGATTCCTTTTTTGTTCTCAAGTGCCGCATATATGCTGGATAAGCGGAAGGTCGGCGGGCTCCTGCTGCTGCCGCTGGGGATTGCCTGGCTGCTGTTTTTTCCAAACGCGCCGTATCTGATGACAGATCTCCTGCACCTGACCGCGAGAAAAAGCATCTATATCGCCGGCGGAGAAGTGCAGAGCCGGTTCTGGTATGATCTGGTTATGTTGCTTCTGTTCACCTGGAGCGGCTGGCTGACGGGATTTTTCTCACTGTACCAGTTTCAGAACGTGATCTGCCGCAAAAGCAATCTTGTGTTTTCCTGGATTTTTGTATTCGCCGCATGTGCGCTGGGGGGGTATGGCGTGCTGCTTGGCCGGGTCTACCGGCTTAACAGCTGGGATGTATTAACAGACCGCCATCAGCTGTATCAGCTGGTCGAGGACAGCCTGAACCGGCAATCGCTGTTCTTCAGCCTGTTTGTGGCGGTTGTTCTGCTCGTGATTTATACTACACTATACTTCCTGTTGAACGGACTGGGCAGCGGCAGCCGGAGGGCTTATGCCAAAGGCGGCAAAAGCTGATCCTCCGGATCAGGCTGCGGATGAAACTGGAACCTCTCCAGGTCGACCCCTCCATTGTCCTCAAACTGTATCCCTTCACCAAGCAGATATAGCTTCTGGAGAGAGCCGGATTCATCGTCCAGAGCGATTCTTCCTTTGGCGTTGACGACCCTATGCCAGGGCAGCTTGTATTTCCGGCTCATGGAATGCAGAATCCGCACAACCTGTCTGGCAGCCCTGGGGCTTCCGGCAGCACGGGCCACTCCTCCGTAGGTCATCACTTTTCCCTCGGGGATGGCTTGAATAATTGCAATAACCCTCGCTGTAAATGGTGTCATAGGTTCTCCTTTAAGGTTCAGCAGCTGTAGTAACTCATTAACTATATAGATCGAACTAATAATTTTTATATTTTGGGTTTGAACGTGACTCCAGAGAATATTTGGACTTCCGGCCGCTGTTGTCTGCAGATTTCTTGATTTATACCGTTTTATCGGTTGAAATCCGCAGACAAAGGCGGACACTATCGCTCCTACAGTTCCAAAATTCCCTTCCGCCACTTTTCCAAAA
>CAKMKL010000224.1 GCA_927443375.1 uncultured Paenibacillus sp.
AAGCAGCAGGCCGAGCACGTTCCTCTGTACCGGCTGCACCGCTGCTTGGCGCCAGGGAAGTCACCTTCCGCTATGAGAAGGATGGGCCGGAGGTGCTGCGCAAGCTGAACCTGTCACTGCATCAAGGGGAGCTGCTGGCTATCCTGGGCGGCAACGGTGCAGGCAAGTCCACCCTGCTGCAGGTACTGAGCGGTCTGGCCAAGCCGCAGCGCGGCAAGGTAGACCTCGCCAAAGGGGTAACTACCGGATACCTGGCCCAGAATCCGCTGCTGTATTTCAGCTTTGACACCGTTATAGAAGAACTGAGGCATATGGCCTCCGTTGCTGGGTTATCTAACGAAACGGCACAACCGGAGATTGACCGGCTGCTGGAGGTGTTTCAGCTTCAGCAGGTGCTGGAGAGCCATCCGCATGATCTTAGCGGCGGCCAGCAGCAGAAGCTGGCGCTGGCGATGATCATGCTGCTGAAGCCGGCGGTGCTGCTGCTGGACGAGCCGACCAAGGGTCTGGACCCTGATGCCAAGTCCCGGTTAGCGGTCTTGCTCGGGCAGCTGCTGGACCAGGGGATCAGTATTGGGATCGTGACCCATGATGTAGAGTTTGCCGCACGGTACGCGTCCCGCTGCGCACTGCTGTTTGACGGGAGTATTACCGCAGAGGGACGGCCGTCAGAGTTTTTCAGCAGCAATTATTTCTATACTACGGCGGTAAACCGCATGGTCCGGGATATCCTTCCGCAGGCATTGACCATAGAGGATGTGATGGCCGCTTGGCACGTTTCCGCATTCCGCTTATAATTGCCATAGTTCTTTTCATCGCCGGCCTGGCGCTTACGGCAGCCTTGAAGGACCGTCATTATATGCTGCTCAGCCTTGTGCTGCTTCTCGCTGCGCTGCTGCCGGTTTTTATCCGCCTGGAACGGCGGCCGCTGGAGTCCAGAGAGCTGGTGCTGCTCGCCGTACTGTCGGCTATTGCGGCGGTCAGCCGGATTCCGTTCGCTGCACTTCCCAGTGTGAAGCCTGTGTCGGCAATCGTGATTCTGTCGGCCTATGTATTTGGAGCAGAGGCAGGCTTCATCATCGGGGCCGTGGCTGCGCTTGTCTCTAATATCTATTTCGGGCAGGGTCCCTGGACACCCTGGCAGATGTTTGCCTGGGGGATGGTTGGCCTTAGTGCAGGCTGGCTGCGGAATGCCTGGTGGATGAAGAAACGCAGCGGTATGCTGATCTTCGGCTTTGTGTGGGGGTTCTTATTCGGCTGGATCATGAATATCTGGTATATCATCAGCCTTCCGGACGCGTTCAGCTGGGGACTTGTGGCCGCTGCATATGCCTCCAGCTTTTATTTTGATTTAGCGCATGCATTGTCCAATGTCTTTTTCCTGGCCATTCTTGCCGGAGGGTGGACCAAAGTGCTGGAGCGTTTCCGCAAAAAGTACGGCTTGCTGCAGGAATAGCGGGTTTGCATTGTGTAAAGTTGAATTGGCGAAAATTAAAATGGATTATTCGACATTTTTTTTAATAAAACATCATTTTTCGACCTTTTTCGCCGATAAATAGAATACAGCAAGTAGGGAAAAGGCGGGAATAAGGACGATGAGAGATCTAAAGGTGAAGTATAAAATGGCCGTGCTTGCGGCTGTTGCAGTAATCATGGTGATCGGTATCGGGATGAATGGTATTCTGTTCACTAACAAATTAGCTGATCGGTCACAGGAGACTTACACTCTGAATCTGGTGCCTATTCATATGGTTACAGAGATACGCGCCAATAACCGGGCCATCGAGTCCTTTCTGCTGGAAGACCTGCTTACGAAAGAGGCGGACAAGAGCCAGGGGCTCACTGCCGGGATTCAGGAGAAGATTAAGCTGAATAATGAACTGATGAACCAGCTGAAAGCCATCGACTTTAAGGATACTAAAGTCAGCAACAAAATTAATGAATATATGTCTCTCCTGGAGGATTACCGGGCACAGCGCAATAATATTATTCAGCTTGCCAATAAGAACCTCAATGAAGAGGGCTACCAGGTTTTCTCGGGCCGTACGTTCAGCGAGTCCCGGACGAAGATGGTGGGCCTTCTGGATGATGCGTCAGCGCTGCTTCTGGCGGATGCCAAAACGCATAATGAACTCACGTTAAAGAATGCTCAGACCTCCTCGACGGTAAGCAGTATACTTATTACTGCAGCCTGGGTATTATGCATTGTAATCAGCATCGTCATCACCCGCTTGATTACGAAGCCGCTCAAAGAACTGCAAGCGCTTATGCGGCGTGCCGAAGAAGGGGATCTGACTATAACGGCCGCTTACCAGTCGAAGGATGAAATCGGCCAGATCAATACTTCATTCAACAGTATGCTCGATAGCTTGAAGCGAATGATGCTGGGTGTTTCAGAGAGCGCAGAGGTGCTGTCAGCCTCCTCCCAGGAAATGAGTGCAAGTGCCGAGCAGACAGGACGCGCTTCCCGGCTGATTGCTGAGACCTCAAGTGAGATAGCAGCAGGCTTCGAAAACCAGGTGAACAGCATTGACCGTACGGCGTTATCTGTACTGACGATGACGGAGGACATTGCCGCTGTTGAGCGCAGCAGTAATGAAATGGCGGATCTTATGGCCGGTGCAGCCGTTTCAACGGATCATGGTGCTGCGGCTGTAGATAGAATTATCAGACAAATGAAAGATATTAATGCCAGTGTATCCGCCACTCAGTCTATTGTCCGCAATCTGGGCAGTTTATCCGCAGAGATCAACACCATTATTACGACCATTAATGAAATTTCCGCCCAGACCAATCTGCTCTCGCTGAATGCGTCGATTGAAGCCTCCAGAGCTGGTGAGCATGGCCTTGGTTTTGCCGTGGTTGCCGGTGAGATCCGCAAGCTGGCCGAGGCAACCGGCAGAAGCTCGCTGCAGATTACAGAGATTATTACCGACATTCAGCAGCAGACCGGGAGTGCCGTAGAGTCCATGGAACTGGGATCTGAGCTTGTAGCGCTTGGAGTGGAGCAGAGCGGAGTGGTCTCCCAGGCATTTGCCAAAATTCAGGCTTCCATTCAGGCTGCCGCCTTGCAGACAGAAGAGATCAGGGGGGCAGTCGGACATGTCTCACAGGAGTCGCAGGCCGTATCAGGGGCGATGGAACGGGTGAGTGAAATTTCCCGTAAGGGTGTGGAAGATGTTCAGGATACCAGTGCTGCCAGTGAGGAGCAGCTGTCGGCGATGGAAGAAATGATGGCTTCGGCTCAGTATCTTGCGACACTGGCTGAAGATTTGCAGAAGGAAATGGCGCGGTTTAAGCTCTAACTTTATTTCTGACTTGTCCGTCAGGCATATTCAAACAAACAAGACCCTGGAATGATTAGATTCCAGGGTCTTGTTTGTTATATTATAGCAAAGATTAGTTTACTGCCGGAGTCAACAGGCCGCCGTTGGTAAGATAGTAAGTCTGGCCGCCAAGCCAGCTGTTGGCGCTTGCGGAAGCATCATAATAAATGTCGTATCCGTTATCCTTGATATTGGAGAAGTCGGCCACGCTGCTGATCAGCGCGCTTAAGTAGGAGTCGCCGGTGACATTCCAGGTGCTGTTAGCATCCAGGGTAAGCGAAGCGGACTTCGCCGTATTCGCATTATCAATCGCACCGCTCAGGAAGCTTCCGTTCGATAGAACCACTGCGACACTGCTGATGCTGTCAGCGGTCACATCGCCGGTCAGCGGCTGGGCATTGGCATTCAGGGTCACGCTTGCGCCGTTTGCGCCGGCTGTGCCCCATTGATCTGCGGCTGCAGTCAATAGGATTCCTGAGGCAGCGGTCAAGCCTGCATTTTTCAGGTTAATCACTGCATCGGTGTTGGTAGCATAGAACAACGGTCCGGCATAAGCAGCAAGCGAGCCGCCAGTCATATTGAAGGTGCTGGTACCGACCTCGGCATCACCCGAGAAGCTCTGATAGAGCATAACGCCGCTCTTTTTAGCTCCCGACAGGTTGGTGTTGTTCAAGGTGATGGAATTTTTGCCTTCAATGACGGCTGCCTCTGATCCGGTTGCGGTGAGCAAAGCATTGGTAACTGTAATGTTGCCGGTAGAGTAGATCCCCGGGGAGTCGGTGCCGGTTGTATTCATGGTGCCTCCGGTAACATTGACTGTGCCGTTGCCGCGGTCTGTAGCGATGCTGGCCGAATGTGTGCCTGAGGTAGTGATGTTGGTGTTCGTAGCATTAACTGTACCGGAATAGGTTGCATCCAGTCCCCGTGAAGAATCAGCAGTGGTGTTGATGGTGACGCCGGATACATTGACCGTGGAGCCTGCACCCGTTGCAAATACGGCATTTGAACCGGTGGCTGCTGTTGAAACCGTGGAATCATTCAGCGTAATGGTGCTGCCTGCAGTTGCCAGGAGTGCTGCGTTCAGTCCGTAAAAGTTGCTGTTGTCCTCGGAGGAAGTATTCCCTGTCTTGTTCAGGGTCACACCGTTTAGGGTCAGGCTGCCGCTGTCCGTTACTTTAACGGCCGAGGCGCCCATCGCTGTTGCGGAAATGGTATCTCCTGTTTTGGATGCTGTACTGCCGCTTAGCAGATAGGTTGCGCTGCCGAGGCTGCTGGCATCAACCGCGCTGTCTGTACTGCTGCCTGTACCCGTTGGAGGTGTTCCTTCAGGCGGAGTGCCAGTCTTACCGTCGGCAGATACGGATTCACTGCTGGAGGTCAGGCTGACCGTCTTTGTGGTCTTGTCATAGCTTGCGCTCAAACCGACAGCTTCCGATATGGCTCTTGCCGGCAGGTAGACAGTGCCATTGTAGATGAAAGGCTCCACCTTAGCCCCTGTGGCATCCTTAAGGGCCGTTTCCTGGCCGTTAAGCTTCACGATAATATCATCGTAGGTGACGGCGATCTGTTTTTGAATCGTGTCGGCATAGGCGGACATGGACATAGCCAGTGAGGCGGTTACTGCGGCTCCAACGACAAAACCCTTCATCGTGCTTTTTTTACTCATTTTCAATCTCATCCTTTACAAGTGGTATTGGTACTGCTATGTAGAACCCTATTTCTGTGCTGTGAATGTCTACATTGTA
>CAKMKL010000225.1 GCA_927443375.1 uncultured Paenibacillus sp.
AAAGCGAGCCGATTCTTTCCTGCAGCAGAATATCATCACAGTTGCCCATTATATTCACAATTGCCTTCTGAGCCATCAGCAGTTCTGCTGCTATGGATATCTGAGATTACTGCAATTACATTATACATAAACATTTCCCCATCCGTAGTTATGTCCGACAGTCCACTGCTTGGGTTCCACCCCCAAATCCATATGTATCTTTCAATTATACCAGTGTCTATAGGAAAATAAATGCACAGCACTATGTACCTTTAATGAAACATAAAAAAAGACCGCTCCGCAGTATATTAACGGATCGGTCTTAAACCGGAAGGCATGATATGAACTAATTAATCGCGCCTACAGCCTTCAGCCACGCATCAGCAATAAGGGCATGGCCAGCTGATGAAGGGTGAACGCCATCACCTGCCCAAAACGCAGGCTCTGCCTTCATCGAGGCGGCCGCGAATAAGCCGTCAAGCGGTACCAGCAGCGCCCCGTATTCACGCGCCAATTCACGCACAACGTGGATTTTCGGATCCAGATCGCGGCGCCATGTCTTGCGGTCCTCCGGCACCGGCAGCACGAACGGCTCAATTAGCACCAGCTTAGCATCCACGGATGCCTTCGTACGCTCAACCAAGTCCCGGTAAGCGGCTTCAAACTCAGCGGCAGTCGTTTCCTGACCGGAGTCCATATAGCGCCAGGTATCGTTGACCCCGATATAAATTGAGACCCAGGTTGGATTCAGACCCAGGCAATCCCTATCCCACCGTTCCTGCAAATCGACAACACGGTTGCCGTTGATTCCCCGGTTAAAAAACGTTAGCTTCTTCTCCGGATACTGCAGCCCGAGGCGTGCAGCTACCATCAGGGCATAACCGACACCCAGTGATGAAGCGTCTTCATAATTCCGCCCGCAGTCTGTGATGCTGTCGCCGATGAAAACAATAACATCATTACCCTTGAATCCCATCTACATAATCCTCCTATAAAACTGCTTAATAGTATAAACATGCCTATTATATCAAACGGAATTCAATATAACATCTTCTATTTTAGTTAGGACACATAGAAGATAATTACCTAACAGAATCGATTCAAACCAGCTTCTGCAGTAAGAAGCAACTGTTCCAAGGCTTCACTCCTGTCCTGACGCCCTCTTCTAAAATAAAGGCTGCGCAGAAAGTTTTTACTGTTGATCTGGGCGATGCGCAGGCTGCGGCCCGGCGTCCAATCCCCGCAGCCGCCCAGGCTAAGGATCCAGCCGGCGATGCTGTTCCAGCCCAGGCGATTCTGAACGATCATCGTATCTACAACCGTAGCCATCCGCTCGTCCTCTTCCTCGCCGAAGAGCCACATCCGGTTTTGCAGCATATCTTTGATAGCCTCCAGCACTTGCAGCTGCACCTCCTCACTGCTCTCCGGGCATTGCACCAAGTTCATCCAGCGCATCCGCACCATGAGCCGCAGCGTGGGCCCATCCGCCATCCTCTACGTATCCGCGCAGATCCATCTCATCCCGGTAATAGCGGAGCAGCGCATCCTTCAAACTGCGGAATTCTTCCCCGGTAAGAAACGGCTGCTTGATATGCCGCTGCACGATCAGAGCTACCGGAAGCACAGAGAATGTCCGTGTAAATACGCTGTTATCTTCCGTCCTGCCGATGCCATAGAACAGATGCTGCTCATCAAGCAGGACTTTCAGGAAGCTGCGTAGCTCATCAGCGGTAAACAGCTGCTGCTCCAGTATCCACTTATAAAAAGTCGGATAGATCAGATCATCCCGCAGCTCAGGCTGCGGATCTCCGATATATTCCAACATGAGGCGGATGAAATCGGCATGCGCTTCACCTTCACGAAGCCGGTACTCATCGGCTTCAATTCTTTGCAGATCCATCATTAGCCTTGATCTCGGATCGCTCATAACTTTCACTCCTTTACCCTACAGATCAAACCAGTCTATATCCATTTCCAGAAGTTTACTATGTAAAATTACACAAAAACCCCTTCAAAGCGCCCGCACCTCATGCAGGCATGAGTTTTTCGGGTGAATTGAAGGGGCTATATTTAAGAAATCTTAGTAAGCAAGACTGAACAAACCTTTAACATGGGTCAGGTAACGGATGTTGCTCGCTTCCTTCATCATTGTGGC